>NZ_JBIVXW010000019.1:0-135550 GCF_044769405.1 Streptomyces sp. NPDC090442 | reverse complement strand
GCCGGACGAACTCCCACTCAGCATCCGACAGTTCATGGCGACGTATCACCCCACCATGATCCACCACCCA
This sequence comes from Streptomyces sp. NPDC090442, assembly GCF_044769405.1. NCBI lineage: Bacteria > Bacillati > Actinomycetota > Actinomycetes > Kitasatosporales > Streptomycetaceae > Streptomyces > Streptomyces sp. NPDC090442. The sequence goes on along the minus strand of NZ_JBIVXW010000019.1, from coordinate 135,480 downwards.
AGATCATTTGAAGACACGACCTAGGGTGCTCACACGTGACCGAGCCTTCCGACGTGACTGACGCCCTCCCCGTCACCGCACCGTCCGCGTACCTCGCGGCGTCCGCCGATGCCTACGACGCCATCGCCGTCGTCTACGCCGACTTCGTCCGCGACTCGCTGGACAGCCTGCCGTTGGACCGCGCGGTGATCGCCGCGTTCGCCGATTCGGTGCGGGCCACCCGCCCCGGGCCGGTGGCCGAGTTGGGATGCGGCCCGGGGATGGTGACCGCGCATCTGCGGGGCCTGGGGCTGGACGCCTTCGGCATCGATCTGTCGCCGGTGATGATCGGGCTGGCCCGGGAGGCGTACCCGGAGCTGCGGTTCGAGGTCGGCTCCATGGACGCCCTGGACCTGCCGGACGGCGAGCTGCGGGGCGTCGTGTCCTGGTACTCGGTCATCCACGCCCCGCCGCGGGAGCTGCCCCCGTACTTCGAGGAGTTCCGGCGGGTGCTCGGGCCCGACGGGCATCTGCTGGTCGGGTTCTTCGAGTCGGAGGGCGGGCCGGTCACGGCGTTCGACCACCGGGTGACGACGGCGTACCGGTGGCCGATCGACGAGCTCGCGGGAGTGGCCCGCGGGGCGGGTTTCGTCGAGGTCGGCCGGATGCTGCGGGAGCCGCACGAGGGCGAGCGGTTCCGTCGGGGGCATCTGCTGCTACGCACGGACGGGTGACGGGGCCAGGCAACGGACCTTCGAGGAAGGGTGGTTGACGGAGCGCGCCGGCCCGGTCGGTGTGGTCGTGTGAAGTCCCTGGGCAGACCTGCCTGCCCCGTGTTCTGTCGTGCACATGGTTTCGCTACCATCCGGTAGGTCGATCAACGATGCTCCACGAAGGGACAGATGATGGACACTCAGGATCGTCTGCCACGGGAGCACGACCACACCACCGCGCCAGGCACCCTCGACGTCCAGGCACTCTCCGACACTCCCGACACCGCGGACACCCGTTCCGGGATGGGCCGTCGGCGGTTCCTCGGCTACGTCCTGGCGGCGCCGACGCTGGCGGTGGCCGCGCAACTCGGCGAGGCCGCGGCCGGGCCCACCCCGGCGCACGCCGCGGCCCCCTCGCTCCCCGAGCTGACCGAGATCTTCGACCTCAACGACATGCTCACGACCGCGGCGCTGCCCACCTCCGGTCTCCTCACCATCCACCTGCACACCGACGGCACGGCCTCGTTCGCCCTGCCGCGCGCCGAGGTGGGCCAGGGCATCACCACCTCCACCGCGATGCTGGTCGCCGAGGAGTTGGACCTGCCGCTGGAGAAGGTCCGCGTCACGCTCGCGGACGCCCGCCCGGAGCTGCTCTTCAACCAGCTCACCGGCGGTTCCAACACCACCATCTCCACCTACACGCCGATCCGCGTCGCCGCCGCGATCGCCAGGAAGCGCCTCCTGTCGGCCGCCGGCGAGCTGCTCGGCGCCGAGGTTTCCACGCTGACCAGCAAGGCGGGGGTGATCACCGCCCCCAACGGCCGGAGCGCGACCTACGGTTCGCTCGCCGAGAAGGCCGCGAGCGTCAAGACCGTGCGGGTCACCACCGACCTCAAGCCGCGCTCCGAGTTCTCGGTCATCGGCACCTCCCGCAACCGCGTCGACGCGCTGGCGAGCGTGACCGGCCGCAAGCAGTTCGCCATGGACCTCCAGGTGCCTGGCGCCGCGCCGACCATGGTGTGCCGGCCGCCCACGGTCAACGGCACGGTGCGGTCCGTGCAGAACCTCGCGGCCGTGCGGGCGATGCCCGGCGTCACCGATGTCGTGACCATCCCCACCGGCGTGGCGGTGCGCGCCCGGACCTTCGGGCAGTGCATCGACGCGGTGCGCGCGCTCAAGGTCGACTGGGGCCCGGGGACGGCGGAGCGGGCCTCCGACGACACCGTGCTGCGGGAGCTGAAGGCGGCCGAAATACCGCTGGCCGTACCGAAGTTGAACGTGTTGGCCAAGACCGTCGAGGGGTCCTTCACCTTCCACTTCGCCAGCAACAGCGCGTTGGAACCCAACTGCGCGGTGGCCGACGTGCGACCGGACCGGGCCGAGATCTGGGGCGCGCTCAAGTCGCCGATCGTCGCCCAGGGGAAGATCGCGGCGAGGTTGGGACTGCTGCCGAGCGCGGTCACGGTGCATGTCACCGAGGGCGGCGGCTCGTTCGGCCGCAAGCTGTTCTTCGACGCCGCGCTGGAGGCCGCCGAGGTCTCCAAGGCGATGGGCAAGCCGGTCAAGCTCATGTGGCACCGCACCGACGAGTTCCGGCAGGGCCGCACCCACCCGATGGCCACCTCCCGCGTCCGCGCCACGCACGTGGGGGGCAAGGTGCTCACCTACGAGCAACGGCACACCTCGGTGTCCACCGACTTCGGCCACGGCCTGGGCGAGATCATCACCGCCACGGCCGCCAAGCTGCCGGTCGGCGATCTGACCTTCTCCGAGACCATCTTCACCCTCACCCAGCAGACGCCGTACCGCCTCGGGCTCACCACCCAGCTCCTCAACGAGGTGGACAAGGGCTTCAACACCGGCAGCATGCGCAACATCTACTCCCCCAACGTCCGGTGCGCACAGGAGCTGATCATCGACCGGCTCGCCGACGAGATGGGCAAGGACCGCCTGCAACTGCGGCGCGACCTCATCAAGACCGACCGGGCCAGGGCCGTGCTGGACAAGGTCGCGGAAGTCGGTGACTGGGGAAGGAAGTTGCCGGCCGGCATCGCGCAGGGCCTCGCCGTGCACCCCGAGTACCACGGGGTCGTCGCGGTGCTCGCCGAGATCGACTGCCGCCCGGAGACCACCGGCCGGCACGTCCCGGACGCCTACACCGGACCGCGCGTCACCAAGGTCGTCTGCGCCGTCGACGTCGGCCTGGCCGTCAATCCCAAGGGCCTCGAAGCCCAGATGATGGGCGGCATCATGGACGGCATCGCGGTCACCCTCTCCTCGGGCCTGCACCTCAAGGACGGGGCGTTCCTGGAGGGCAGTTGGGACAACTACTTCTACACCCGCCAGTGGAACACCCCGCCCGAGCTGGAGATCGTGGTCATGCCGCCGACCGGCGACAAGCCCGGCGGCGCGGGGGAACTGGCCGTCGGCGCCGCCGCGGCCGCGGTCGCCTGTGCGTACGGGGCGGCCACCGGCACCATGCCGACCACCTTCCCCCTCAACCACAACGGCCCGCTCGGCTTCGAGCCGCTGCCGACCGTCCCCCCGATCCCGCAATCGCCGACCGACGGCCTGAACCGCGCCTACTAGACCCGTTGGCAAGGGCCTACCAGAGCGCAAGGAGCGACCGTGCCCGAACACACCTTCATCCTCAACGGCAAGGCCGTCACGGTGGACGTCGAGGACGATGTGCGGCTGCTGTGGGTGCTGCGCGACGTCCTGGGCGTCACCGGGCCGAAGTACGGCTGCGGTCTCGGGGTCTGCCAGGCATGCACCAGTCACCTCAACGGCAAGGCGTTCAACCCCTGTTCCGTGCCGGTCAAGAACGTCCGGCCGGACGACGAGGTCACCACCATCGAGGGCCTGCCGGCCACCGTGGGCAAGGACCTGCACCCCATGCAGGAAGCCTGGTTGGAGCGGGACGTCGCGCAGTGCGGCTACTGCCAGCCGGGCCAGATCATGGCCGCGGTCGCCAAGGTCAAGCAGGCCCGTGCCAACGGGCGCGAGATCACCGAGGCGGACCTGGACGAGATCCGCAACGTCTGCCGCTGCGGCACCTACCACCGCATCCGCGAGGCCATCGTCGAGGGGGCGAAGCACTTCTGACGTCTCGCGGCGGGCCCGCTGACGGGCTGCCCGGACGCCTTACAGCGGCGGCGGACGGTCCGCGGTGGCCGCCGTCCCACGCGACCGCTCCGGCAGTGCACGGATCACTGCCGGAGCGGTCGCGTGTCAGGGGTGGGTCAGGGGCGCATCAGCGCGGTTCACGGGTGCTTGGCGCCGCCGCCCTTGAGGAGGTCGGCCGCCTTCTCGGCCGCCATGATCACGGGTGCGTTGGTGTTCCCCCGCGGCACCGTCGGGAACACCGAGGCGTCCACGACCCGCAGGCCCGCCACGTCGAACACCCGCAGTTCGGGGTCAACCACCGCGCCGATGGCGCACGTTGACGTCGGGTGGTACAGCGTCTGGCCGGCCCGCCGGGCCCAGGCGAGCAGCTCCGCGTCGGAGTCCGAGGCCGGCGCGTCACCGTACGGTCCGGTGATGAGGTCGGCCATCGCCGGTTGCGCCGCGATCTCCAGGGCGATCCGGATCCCGGCGACGATGCCGGCCCGGTCCTCGGCCGTCGTCAGGTAGTTGTGCACGATCCGGGGCGCGGCGTCCGGGAGCGGGGAGCGCAGGGTGACCGCGCCGCGGCTGGTCGGGGCGAGCAGGCACGGACCGAAGGCGAAGCCGGGCTCGGTGACCGGGCCGAGTCCCTCCTGGTGGAAGGGCACGGCGAGGGCGTGGAACTGCAGGTCGTGGGTGGCCAGTTCGTCCCGGCTGCGGAAGAAGCCGCCGGCCTCGGCGAGGTTGGAGGACAGCGGGCCGCGCCCGGCGCGCCGCAACAGCTCGGCGTTGGCCGGGCTCGCCGCGTCGCTCAGCGTCTCGGCGTCGGTGCGGAAGTTCAGCATCGTCGCGTAGTGGTCCTGGAGGCCCTGGCCGACCAGGAGTTCGCGCAGGACGTCGATGCCGGCGGCGGTCAGGGCGGCGGCCGGCCCGATGCCGGACAGCATCAGCAGCTTCGGGGACGCGTAGGCGCCGGCGGAGACGATCACCTCGCGCTCGGCGCGGACGATCTCGACGGTGCCGGCCCGCGCCACCTCCACCCCGGTCGCCCGGCCGCCCTCGATCACCACGCGGTGGGCGCGGGCGGAGGGGAACACGGTGAGGTTGGGGCGTTCCGACGCGGGGTGCAGATAGGCGACGGCAGTGCTGCACCGCATACCGTCGCGCTGGGTGAGCTGGTAGCGCCCGACGCCGAACTGGGTCGCTCCGTTGAAGTCGTCGTTGGCCGGGTGGCCGGCCTGCTCGGCGGCGCGCACGAAGGCCGTCCCGAGCGGGTGCCCGGACCTGCCGTCGCTGACCGTCAACGGGCCTCCCACGCCGTGGAGTTGGTCCTCGCCGCGCTGGTTGTCCTCGGCGCGGCGGAAGTACGGCAGGACCTCTTCGTAGGACCATCCGTCGGCGCCGGCCGCGGCCCAGTCGTCGTAGTCGGCGCGACTGCCCCGGATGTAGATCATCGCGTTCATCGAGCTGCAGCCGCCGAACGTCCTGCCCCGAGGCAGGAAGGCCCGCCGGCCGCCGATGCCAGGCTCCGGCTCGGAGTCGAGGTCCCAGTCGAGGTCGGTCTTGAACAACTGCGGGAAGGCGGCCGGGACATGGATCTCCCGGGCGGTGTCGGGGCCGCCCGCCTCGATCACCGCCACCCGCACCTCGGGGTCCTCCGAAAGCCGCGCCGCCAGCACGCAGCCCGCGGATCCGGCACCGACGATGACGTAGTCGTACGCGCTCATTCCCGTCCCCTTCGCTCGTTGCCGCCGCTCGTCGCGGCAGCCCGGTGGTCGTCGTCCCGGGCGGGCCCCGGCGCTCCCCCGCTCGACGTCCCGTCTCGTGGGCCAGCCCCCTCGATCCTGTCCCGCCGTCCCATGCGCCCCACCAGTGAGCGTGACATCGGGGTCGACAACCAGTGCCCCGCCGGTCGTTCACGCGCCATGGCACCGCCGGCCCGGCCGCGGGGGTGGGTCCCGCTCAGCAGGAGCCGTCGAGCAGCGCCGCGGCGATGTCGCGGGCGGCGCGGGCGCCGGATGCCATGGCGCCCTCGATCGACCCGGCCTCCAGCGCCGCGATGTCGCCGCCGGCGAAGCGGAGGCGCCCGAGGGGCTCGCGCAGCCGCGGGACGGCCCCGGTCAGGTCGCCGGGCCGGTGCATGGCCCAGGTGCCCTGCGAGAACGGGTCGTTGGCCCAGTCGTGGCCGGCGGTCTCCCGTACGTCGAGGTCCAGGACGAACGTCCGCAGGGCGCGCTGCACCGCCTCCCGGTCGTCGGCGCTGATGGCCGAGGCGTCGGAGGCCAGGCACATGAGGAGGGTGTCGCCCTGGTGCCGGTACTCCACCCTGGCGGCGTTGACGGGGTTCTTCCCGAGGGGGGCGAAGGCGCAGAAGGGCTCGATCTCGCCCCTGACCCGCGCCCAGATCTTGACGGTCCGCATCGGGAGCTTCCGTTCGATCATGTCGCGCGCGGGTGGGGCGGGTTGGGGGGTGAGGGTCACGTCGCCGAGGGCGTTGAGCGGCACCGCGACGACGGCCGCGCGGGCGCGGATGCGCCGGCCGTCGCGGGTGGTCACGGTGACGCCGGCGCCGTCGTCCTCGACGGCGGTGACGGGTGTGGCCAGGCGGAGGTCGGCGCGGGACTCGGCGGCGACGGCGTCGAGGAGCCGCCTGGTCCCGCCCTCGATCGGCCAGAGGCTGGCGGTCTCGAAGAACGCGCTCCAGTCACCGAAGTAGGTGGCCACGCCCAGGAGGAGCTGCGCGACGCCGTGTCGGCGGTGGTCGTGGACCAGCGCGGCCAGGCCGCCGTCGAGCAGGTCCCGGTCGTACGCGGAGAGGTGCAGCGCGTCGAGCCGGTCGGCGAGGGTCTCCTTCTCGATCGCGGTGGTGTCGGTCGCGGCGAGGTCGAACGGCAGCGGGAACCGCTCCCGGGCGTCGGCGAAGCAGCGCGCCATGAGGGGGCCCACGGCGTTGCCGTAGTCGAGCCGGCTGCCGGTGTGCACGGCGCCGTCGGCCAGCCAGTGCACCGTGTCGGTGGCGAGCGGCGGGACCAACGGGATCCGGTGGCGCCGCAGTTCGCGCCAGATGTGCGGCTGGGTCCAGTGCACGTAGGCGCCGCCGAACTCCAGGGGGCGGCCGAAGGCTTCGCCGGTGTGGGCGCGGCCGCCGATCCGGTCGCGCGCTTCGAGGTGGACCACCGAGTGGCCCTCCACGCTGAGGTCCCGGGCCGCGACGACGCCGGCGAAGCCGGCACCGATCACTGCAACGTCATACCCGCCACGGCTGTTGGCCATGACCGTCCCCTTTCGGTTGTCCCCGCCGCGTACGGGCGCGGCGAGGTCCGCGCCGCGGTCGACACGGCGGACCGAGCACCTGAACTCGATCTCGAATCGAGTTTGAGCTTAGGGCGCCGTACGATGCTGTCAACCCGGCCGGTCCGATCAACTGGGCCGGCACGCAAGCCCGATGAACGTGCGACTGATACGATCTCGAATCGTGTTCGAGAACAATGCGAAAGCCCAGGCACCGGCCCGACCCGGCGTGCGGCAGCGCCGCGGCGTGGAGCGCAGGCGGGCCATCCTCGACGCCGCCGAGGCGCTGCTCGGCGAGCAGGGTTACCAGGCCGGCAGCCTGAAGGCGATCGGCGAGCGGGCGGGCATCCCGACCGCCTCCGTCTACCACTACTTCTCCGACCGGCACCAGGTCGACGCGGAGCTTCTCCAGCGCCATGTCGACGAGCTCGACGCGCTCCTCACCGCCGCCCTGCACAGCCCCGCACTGCGCACGCTGCGCGACGCCGGCGACGCCGTGATCACCCCGCTGCGCAACTACTTCCGGCAGCACCCGAGCTGCACCGTGCTGTGGTTCGCACGGGGCAACCAGACGCTCGACGAGCTCATCCGCACCTTCGACACGTCACAGGCCGAGCGGCTCTGGCACTTCCTCATCGAACGGGAACTGCTCCCCGCCGAGACGCCCCAACTCGTCGTGCAGCTCGCCTGGGAGGCCGGCAACCGCCTCTTCGACACCGCGTTCCGCCGCTCCCCCACCGGCGACGACGCCACCATCGAGGAGGTGCGGCGCCTGGTCACCGCGTACCTGGAGACCTACGCGCCGCGGGCGGCCAAGCGGCGCGGTTGATCCGGCGCGCCGAACCCCGGGGCATCGCCAGCGGCGTTCGCCGTCAGGCGCGGGGAGCGCACGAGGCCGCCGGCCTCGCCTCCGGATACGACAAGACCGCCGCTTCCTGCGAAGCAGCGGTCACCCTTGCGTCGATCCTGCACCGGCAGGATCACCTTGCGGACGGTTACCGGCACGGAGCGGTGGTGCCCGGGAACACGGGCGAGGTCACCAACCCCGGGCGCCGTCGGTCAGTTCGCGCAGGAGGTCGGCATGGCCGGCATGCCGGTTCGTCTCCGCGACCTGGTGGCACAGCGCCCAGCGCAACGTGTAGTCGCCGTCGACCTGTTCGCCGGTGCTCTCCAGGTCCAGCGACGCGATGACCTTGTCGCTGGTGTGGCAGGCGGCCTGGTAGGCGGCGATGAGGCGCTCCGGGCCCTCGTCGTCGGTGACCCGCCAGTCGCCGTCGGGGTCCTCCTTGCTGAACGGCATGGGGAGTTCCAGGCCGCCGAGTACGTTGGCGAACCAGTGGTTCTCACCGGTCACCAGGTGCTTGAGAATGCCGCCCAAAGAGATGCCGGATGTGGTGTGGGCGCGCCTCAGGTCTTCTTCTCCCAGTCCGGCCACCTTCGCGATGGCGGTCGCCCGGGCGAATTTGAGAAAGGCCCAGAGCATTTCCTTTTCGCCCAGTTGGTGAGCGGGAATCTTGCGTCCCTCGGTGCCGAGGGCGACTGGGACCTGTAGCGACATGTGTCTCCTCGCGGTCTGATGGTGGACCCGCAGGCGTACGTCGCCTGCGGGGGTTCGGCCTCGGCCCCTGGAACGGGGCACTCCGCCTGGCCTGCCAGGGCCTGTCCGACCCTGATGCGTCGGGCAGGCCCCAAGGCCCGTCCGACGGGTCGGGGTCGCACAGGCCGGGGCGTCTGGTGTGGTGCGTCGCAGGGCGCCGGAGCGTCCCGATAGCGAAGCCACGGGGGGCGATTGCGCGCCGCCGAGAGATGCCGGGCCGGCGTCGCGGCCCCGGCCGTGACCCATCGGGCGGGCCCTAGCGCGCCGGTGCCGCCGGTTCCTGCGGGTGCCGGGCGCACCAGACGAGCGCGGCGGCGGTGAGGATCAGCGGCCAGATCATGTACCACCCCGTCAGCACCAGCAGGATGACGATGATGACGAGGGACGCGATGGCGGCGGACGTGCCCCAACGGGTGCTGTCCCGCAGCAGTTTGGCGCCGGCGGCCGAGCCGAGGGCGTAGACGGCTCCCAGGCACGCCGTGGTGCACAGCACCAGGGGCTGCACGTCCGACTTCGTCAGGGCGGCGTAGACGAAGACGGTCCCCGAGATCACCCCGACGATCGCCAGGCTGCGGCGCGGGACGCCGCCCGCCTCGGCGCCGCTTCCGAGCCCGTCGGGCAGCGCTCCGTCGCGGGACAGGGCGGCGCCCAGCTTGGCGGTGCTGGCGATGTAGGCGTTCATGGTGCCGAGTGTGGTGAGGATCGCGATCACGCTGGCGAGGATCTTGCCGAACGCCCCGAAGCCGAGCTCCAGCAGGGAGGCCAGGGAGGTGGCCGTCGTTCCGGAGGTACTGCCGAGGGCCAGCACCGTGATGGTCGCCAGGCCCAGGTACAACACGCCGATGGCGAGCAGCGCCCCGATGGTCGACCGCTTGATGTCGCGCTCCGGGTGGGCGAACTCCGCGGACAGGTGGGTGACGGTCTCCCACCCCGTGAACGACCACACCAGGAGCGCCGCGGCGGGGCCGATCGCCGACCACCCGTGCGGGGCGAACGGTTGCAGGTTCGCCGGGTCCGCGTGCGGGAGGGCCACCAGGATGCCCACGACGAGCAGGAGGGCCAGGGAGCCGGAGAGGATGAGCTGGACCCGCCCCGACACCCGCACGCCGAAGGCGTTGGCCAGGAAGCCCACGACGAGCAGGCCCGCGGCGTAGCTGGCGGTGGCCGTCCAGCCGCCGCCGGTGCTCCGTTCCAGATAGGACGCGCCGAAGAAGGCCAGCGCCGGAATGCCCACCGGGGCGCCCAGGTAGAACCACCAACCGACCACCGTGGCGGCGCGGTTGCCGAACGCCCGGCGCACGTACGTCGACACCCCGCCCGAGTCGGGTTGCCGTGCGGCCAGCGCCGCGAAGGTGGCGGCGAGCGGAATGGACATCACGATGAGTGCGAACCAGGCCACCAACGACGCCGGACCGGCCTGCTTCGCGGTCAGGCCGGGGAGCGCGAGGACCCCGGTCCCCAACACCGCCCCCACGTACAGGGCCGTGCCCTGCGCGAAGTTGAGCCGCCCGGCGGGGACCGAGCCCTGACGGTCGTCGTTGGCCTGTACGGCCTGTGTGGTACGCGCCATCCGTCCTCCTTGAAGTACGCCCTAGACCCTATTGCGCCGAACTGGCTGTTCCACAGGGGAACTTGTAAGCGTTCGCGGGCCGCGGTTATCGAAAATCACGTATCATTGGTCAATGGCTAATGATTTGAAAGCGGCGCTTGATGCGACCGACTGGCGGATCCTCGGCGAGTTACAGGCCAACGCTCGCATTACCTTCAGTGAACTGGGCCGACGTGTCGCGCTGACGCCACCGGCGGTCGCCGAGCGGGTCAGGCGTATGGAGCAGTGCGGGATCATCGAGGGGTATCGGACCCGGGTCAATCTGTCCGGGCTCGGGCTCTCGATCCTGGCTTTTGTCAACATCGTGTTTCCCGGCGGCAACTACCAGGACTACGTGCGCATCTTCAAAGACTGCCCGGAGATTCTGGAGTGCCATCATGTGACCGGGAGCGACTGCTTCATCGCCAAGGTGGCGGCCCGCTCGATGAGCCATCTCGAAGAGGTCACCGCACGGATCACGAAGATCGGCTCCATCGCGACGACGATCGTGTACTCGACCAGCGTGAGCGACCGCGTGATCACCCGCGAGATGGCCGAGCCCCTCGCCGCGCATCCCCGGCTTGAGTGTGAGCAGGCGTCCTGACGACGCCTCCGCCACCATCCGGTCATCCCCTCCCGTCCACGGCGCCCTGCCACACCGGCCCGCTCCGCCACCGGAGCCGGGCGGTGGGCATCCGCGGTGGGCATCGACGGTGGGCGACCGCCGATGCCCGGGGCCGGTTCAGGCCGTCTCGCGGACCGCCCGGGCGAGGACGCACAGTCCCTCGTCCAGCAGCTCCGTCGGGATGGTCAGCGCCGGCAGCAGTTTCACCACCTCGCTGCGCGGGCCGGACGTCTCGACCAGCAGTCCGAGTTCGAAGGCCCGGGCGCACACCTTGGTGGCACGGTCCTCGTCGTGGAATTCGATGCCCCACACCAGTCCGCGGCCGCGGAGTTCGGCGATGTCGTGCGGGTGTTCCGCGGCCATGGCGGCCAGGTGGGACGCCACCAGTTCACCGCGGGCCAGGGTCTGCTTCTCCATTTGCTCGTCGGCCCAGTAGGCGTCCAACGTCGCGGCGGCGGTGACGAAGGCCGGGTTGTTGCCGCGGAAGGTGCCGTTGTGCTCGCCCGGCTCCCAGATGTCCAACTCCGGCTTGAACAGGGTGAGCGCCATCGGCAGCCCGTACCCGCTGATGGACTTCGAAACGGTGACGATGTCCGGCACGATGCCCGCCTCCTCGAAGGAGAAGAAGGCACCCGTGCGGCCGCAGCCCATCTGGATGTCGTCGACGATCAGCAGCATGTCCCGGCGCTTGCAGAGATCGGCCAGCTTCCGCAGCCAGTCGGCGCGGGCGACGTTGATGCCGCCCTCACCCTGGATCGTCTCGACGATGACCGCCGCGGGGTAGTTGAGACCGGAGCCCTGGTCCTCCAACAGCCGCTCGAACCACAGGAAGTCCGGGACCTGACCGTCGAGGTAGTTGTCGAACGGCATCGGGGTGCCGTGCACCAGCGGGATGCCGGCGCCGGCCCGCTTCATCGAGTTGCCGGTCACCGCGAGCGCGCCCAGCGACATGCCGTGGAAGGCGTTGGTGAAGGAGACGACCGACTCCCGGCCCTTGACCTTACGGGCCAACTTCAGCGCCGCCTCAACGGAGTTGGTCCCCGTCGGGCCCGGGAACATGACCTTGTAGCAGAGGTCACGGGGGCGCAGGATCAGGTTCTGGAACGACTCCAGGAAGGCCCGCTTGGCCGTGGTGGACATGTCCAGGCCGTGCGTGACGCCGTCCCGCTCCAGGTAGTCCAGCAACGCCCTTTTGATGACCGGGTTGTTGTGCCCGTAGTTCAGCGTTCCGGCGCCGGCGAAGAAGTCGACGTAGGTGTGGCCGTCCTCGTCGAACATCCGGCTGCCCTGCGCGCGGTCGAAGACGGTGGGCCAGCCACGGCAGTAGCTGCGCACCTCCGACTCCAGGGTCTCGAAAACACTCAGATCGGGAGCGGTGATCGACATGGCGTCCTCCATAGGGCAGGCGAGAAGCGTCGAAGGAATGCAGGAGGGTGGGGAAACGGCTTGTCTAGGAGCCATCCGCCGCGGGCCCGGTGGCGCGGGGGCGGGACCGCCCCCGGCGGAGGGCCGCGACGGCCAGCACGGCGTAGATGGCGGCCGTGGCGGTGCCCGGGCCGAGCAGCAGCACGGCGATGCTCCAGTGGAAGGCGGCGGCCAGGCCGAGGGCCGCGCCCGCGAGGACGACCGCCACGACGATCCCCGGCCGGCCGGGACCGCGGGCCCCCGGCTCCGCCGGGCGTGAGCGGAGGGTGTTCCAACGGGCCCCGACGGCCCGGAGGTTGGTCAGGCAGTACATGCCCAGCACCACGGCCGCGGCCCAGGCGAACGCGGACCTGGCCGCGGGCGGGCCGAGCGCCCCGGAGCCCGGCGGGTTCAGCAGCACCCCGTAGAGCGCCGCGGCACCGACCAGGCCCAGGACGACCCCCAGCGTGGTGGCGGCACGGGAGGACCGCAGGGCGGGCAGCGATCCCTCCAGTCCGACCCAGGCGAACAGCACCGGCACCGCGATCAGCGCGGCGACCCCGAAGGGCGACCGGCCCGGGTCCAGCCCGAACGTCCCGGGGAAGAGCCACCACACCAGGGCCAGGGCCAGGGTGGCGACCAGCCGCGCCGTGCGCACCGCCGGCGACAGGTGCACACCGGCGGCGGCCAGCGCGGCGGCCAGGCACAGGAGGGCCAACCCCAGGGCGACGGCCGCCGGCCCGTCGGCGACGAACTGCCCGGCGGCGCCGACCACGACGGCCTGCCCCACCGCGAATCCGCCGAAGTACAGCCCGTGCACCACGTGCGTCGTGCGGGGCCCGAGTCGGGCGCGGACGAAGCCGGCCGGTCCGCTGCCCCGCGTCCCACCGGCGGAGCCGACGAGCAGGGACCAGACCAGCAACGCCCCGGCGACGACGAGGGACACCGCGCCGCTGTGCGCCAACGGTGCCAGGGCCACCGGCAGCAGCAGGGTCCCCGCGCCCAGCACGGCGTTCACGATGCCGAGCGCGGTGCGTAAGGCACTCATGTCGCCCCGGCTCAGCCCAGGTTGTGGAAGTAGGCGGGCACGGTCGCGCCGAGCCGGCGGCCCTCGGGCACCAACGGCAGGTCCGCCGCCTCGGGCCAACGGGGCATCTGGGTCAGCACGTCGACGGGGATGTCCAGGTGCTTGGCGATGTGCCGGGCCCAGCCGGGCATCAACGGGGTGGCCAGCACGGAGACCAGGGCGAGCGCCTCCAGGTGCGTGACCAGTCGCCGGGCGTACTCCGGCGTCCCCGCCCCGGCCTGACGGGCCGCGGTGAGCTCGGGGAGGTCGTTCACCGCCCGCTCGATCGTCGACGCCAGGAACGCGGCGGCCCGTTGGGGCGAGAAGGAGTCCGGGGCCAGCGCGGCGGCGATCCGCTTGGGCAGGTCCACCAGCGACGCGGTGAGCGGCCCGGCGTAGCCGTCGCCGGCCGGGACGGTGGAGCCGAAGTCCTCGGCGAGGAGGGGCAGGATGGTCTGCGCCCACCGTTGGAGGCCCGCCACGAGGACGGACTCCACCGTGGAGGCGAGCTCCTTCATCGCGAAGTTGCCCTGCTCCCGCTCGGGTCCCGTCAGGCAGAGGTGGAACCGCAACGCGTCCGCGGAGATCTGGCGCAGGATGTCCCCGCCCCAGATGGCGTGCCCGCGGCTGGTGGAGAACTTGTCGCCTTCCAGTCGGTAGAACTCGTTGGTGACGATCTGGCTCGGCAGGGTGTAGTCGCCGTGCGCCATCAGGAGCGCCGGCCAGAGCACGGCGTGCGAGAACGAGCAGTCGAAACCGAGGAAGTTGACGATGCGGGTGTCCGGGTCGGTCCACTGCTGCCGCCACAGCTCGGGTTGCCCCTGGGCCTCGGTGAGGCAGGCGGTCGCGGCCAGGTATCCGCAGATCCCGCTGAACCAGGTGTCCAGGATGTGCCCGTCCCAACCGTCCAGCGGGACGGGGATGCCGTAGTCGGCCTCCCGGCTGATCGGCGTGAGCGGCAGCTCGTTCGCCAGCAGACCGTCGAGATAGCTGCGCAGCCGCGGCCGCCACCGCTCGCCCGCCTTCTCGTAGTAGGCCAGGAGTTGGGCGCGGTACTCCTCCAACGGGAAGACGATCCGCTTCAGCGTCCGCTGCTCGGGCGCCTCCCAGCAGGCGGTGCACTTCGCCGCCCCCAGGCCGCCGGACTCCTGCGCCAGCCCGCACGCCTCGCAGTAGATGCCGTCGGAGGGGGCGCTGCAGAACTGGCACTCGCCGCGCACCTCGGCCTCGTACAAGTACCGTGCGCAGCCCGTGCAGTAGAACACCGGAAGCTCCTTGACCTCCAGCTTCCCCGCCTCCCAGAGGGTGGTGAAGAACTCCTGGACGATCTCGGTGTGCTTCGGCGTGGTCAACGGCCGGGTGAACCAGTCGTGGTGCATGGCCCCCAGCGACAGCGTCTCCTCCATCCTGGCGCCGAAGGTCAACGCGGTCTGGTAAGCGGTGGACCCGATCTCGGCGGCGCGGCGCGGCACGTAGCAGGAGTGCTCGTCGGAGTAGCCGACGTAGCGCACCTCGTGCCCGCGCTGCCGGAGGTGGCGGGCCTGCACATCGGCGCCGAGGAAGGGGCCGGACAGGTGCCCCACGTGCAGATCGCCGTTGGGGTTGGGCGGCGCACTGGTGACGACGTAAGTGTTCACTGGGTGCTGCTTCCTTCCGCGATACGAAGCGTGGAGACATCGGGCACGAGGTGGTGCGAGGCGGAGGTATGCGCGGTGCCGGCCGCGACCCGGGCGTCGGGCGGGAGGTCGTGCAGGACCACGGCGTGCGCGCCGATCCGGGTGTTGGCCCCGATGCAGACCGGGCCCAGCACGCTGGCACCGGTGCAGATGATGACGCCGTCCTCCACCACGGGGTGGCGGCGGGAGTGGGTGGGCCGGCGCAGGTCCTTCCACCATCCCACCGAGCCCAGGGTGACCTGGTGGTAGAGCATCACGTCGTCGCCGATGCGGACGGTCTCGCCGATCACCACCCCGGTGCCGTGGTCGATGAAGAAGCGGCGGCCGATGGTCGCCCCCGGGTGGATCTCGATGCCGCTGACGGCCCGGGCCAGGAGGGAGAGCGCGCGGGCGCTGGTGCGACGGCCGCGCTTCCACAGGCGGTGGGAGAACCGGTAGGTCCACAGCGCGTGGATGTGCGGGTACAGGAGCACTTCCCGGTTGCTGCGTGCCGCGGGGTCCTTGGCACGCACCGTCGCGAGGTCCTCGCGCAGCATGTTCAGTACCTGTTTACATGTGGGCATAGGAAGCCTCCGGCGTGATCAAGTTGCCGCTCTCGAACCGCTGTGGCCGGTAGGGCTCCAGAAGTGGCTGGACGGCCTTGCCCAGGACGGCGCCCCCTTCGCAGATCTCCTGCGCGGCCAACTCGGCGACGGCCGGCGCCATTTTGAAGCCGCCGCCGCTGAATCCGAGAGCGAGGTACAGTCCGTCGGGCCCGGCCGGTCCGATCGCGGGCCGCTTGTCCGGGGTGTATCCGTCGTAACCGGCGCGGGTGCCGACCAGTTCCGCGGTGGCCACCGCGGGTACCCGGCGGGAGACCGCCTTGACGGCCGCGCCCACCTCGTCGTCGGTGAGCGGGGCGACGTCCTGCCCCAGTGCGACTTCCGGGTTGCTCGGCACGCCGAAGTAGAGCTGGT
Source organism: Streptomyces sp. NPDC090442 (assembly GCF_044769405.1). Classification (NCBI taxonomy): domain Bacteria; kingdom Bacillati; phylum Actinomycetota; class Actinomycetes; order Kitasatosporales; family Streptomycetaceae; genus Streptomyces; species Streptomyces sp. NPDC090442. The sequence continues at coordinate 119,480 of NZ_JBIVXW010000019.1, read as the reverse complement.
CCAGCGCTTCCGGACGGAAGTAGCAGCCGATGGTGTCGTCGATACAGGTCGGTACGGAGGCGTCGGACCCGCGGCGGCCGGCGCCGGGCAGGTGGGCCTGGGCCAGCCCGATCCGCCGCGGCACGACGGGGATGTGCACCCCCAGGTGGGCGGCCGGCGGGTCTCCCCAGGCACCGCTGGCCAGGACGACCAGCGGCGCCTCGACGCGTCCCGTCTCCGTCTCCACCCCCGCGACCACGCCGTTGCGCTCCCACACCCGCTCGACCCGGGTGCCTTCGGAGGCGATCACCCCGAGCCGGCGGGCGGCGGCGACCAGCGAGACGGTGGTGGCCGCCGGGTCGGCGTACCCGCCCGCCGGCTCGTACGCGGCGGCGGCGACGCCCTCGGTGCTCAGCCCGGGGTAGAGCGACCGGATCGCGTCGGGGGCGAGGATCTCGGCCCGTTCGTAGCGCAACGCGTCGGCGGCGACGGCGCCGTTGGCCCTGAGCGTCTCGACGTGGTCCGGGCCCACCAGCATCAGGAATCCGGTGCGCCGATAGCCGCAGTCACCGCCGATCCGCTCCTTCCACTGCTCGAAGACGGGGAGGCTGCGAGCGGTCAGCCGGGTGTCGGCGGCCGCGGTGTGGTGCAGGCGCAGCAGCCCGCCCGAGCGGGCCGTCGCGCCCTGCGCGGCGACCCTGCCCTGGTCGCACAGGACGATGCGGCCGAGCCCGGCGAGGGCGAGCCGGTGGGCGATCGCCGCACCGATGACGCCGCCCCCGACGACGATGGCGTCCGCGGTTCGGTTGCGGTTCACCGATTCGGCTCCGCGGTGTCGCTGATCCCGAACTCCGCGGCCCACTTGGCGCGTTCGGCGGCCACGGCCTCGGAGCCGCCCCACCAGATGGTGACGAACCGTATCCGGGTGGTCCCGTCGTTGGTCAGGTCGTGGTCCTTGAACGGGGTGATGAAGACGGTGTCGCCGGCGTTCACCCGGCGTTCCTCCTCACCGATCCGCATGACGCCGCTGCCCTCGGTGATGAAGAACATCTCGTTCTCGTCGTGCGAGTGGGCCGTGGAGGTCTCGCCGGGCGCCACGTCGACCCAGGCCCCGCCCCAGAACGGTTCCTTGACGGCCTCGTTCCACGGGAAGATGCGCCGACCGCTGACGTTGTAAGCCTCCTCGAAGACCATGTCCTCCGGAGCCGTGTGGAAAATGTGCACAGGGATTCCTCTCGTGGGCGTGGAGACTCCGTCGCGCTCAGCTGACGAGCGTCGCGGGGTGGGACTGCACCTGCCGGGCGAGCGTGGCGCGCAGGTCGTTGTGGACGGTCTCCGCCTTGGCCGCCATCTGGCTGAAGGACGTGGCGCTGGCGATGCCGTGCCGCCACTCGGTGATGCCGTCGAGGTAGAGGCCCACCGTGCAGTGGTCGACGGTGCGGGCGCGGTACTCCCGGGTGACGTCGAGGCGTCCGTCGCCGTCGTAGGACAGGTACGGCGCGAACGGCTCCAGCGACTCGGGGAACTTGGGCTCCTCGTACCCGGTGCAGAGGATGACCGCGTCGGCGTCGATGCTGCCGGCCTCGCCCGTGTAGACCTCGTTGGTGGTCAGTCGGACGCCGTCGCCGGCGACCGCGACGTCGGTGACCTCGATGCGGCGGTGCAGGTGCAGGCGGTTGGTGCCGGTCAGCCGGTCCTGGTAGGCGGCCTGGTAGAGCGCCGTGGACACATCGGGGTCCAGGGCGGCGTAGTTGGTGGCGCGGGCGTGGGCCAGGGCCTGTTCGCGCGCCGGCCCTTCGAGCCCGTAGACGTAGTCCGTCTCGGTGGGAAAGTACGCCTCGTTGCTGAAGTGGCCGAGTTCGTACATCTTGAAGCCGCCGTGTCGCACCAGCGAATGGATCCGCGCGTCGGGGAGTTCTCCGGCCAGATAGAGAATGATCTCGCCCGCGGTCTGGCCGCCGCCGATGACCGCGAATCGCAGGGATTGGCCGGTCTTCTCGCGCAGCGCGTTCATCCGGGGCAGGAACTCGCCGGCATGGAATACACGTTCGCCCAGATCCGCCCGGAAGACCTCCGGGATATAGGGGACATGACCGGTTGCCAACACCACGTTGCGGCCCAGGTGTTCGTGCACCGCGCCGTCCCGCGGATCGCGACTGACCACCCGGGCGGTGCGCACCGTCCCGTCGGAATCAGCGACCGGCTCGACGCGCAAGACCTCCCGGTGATATTCGGCCGGCTGCCGCACCTGTGCCGCGGCCCATTGAACGTACTCGGACCACTCCAGCCGACTCACATATCCACCCAGGAGCGTGAATGGATAGAAACGACCGCTCTGCAAAAGGAAGTTGGTGAAGCCGAAGCGGGAGCGGGGGTCGCGCGGGGTGGCGAGGTCGCGGAGGAAGTGGTGCTGGATGTCGGTGCCCGGCAGCACCTGGTTGGGCTGCCAGGCCGAGGTCGCGGCGCGCTCCAGGTAGGCCGCGTCCGCGGGCCGGGCTCCAGGGTGCGCGTCGTCGTGGTCCTCGATGGCGGCGGCCAGCGCGATGCCGGAGGGGCCGAAGCCGGCCACCACAACGTCGTGGATCTGCATGGAGGAATGCCTCCCGTCTGGGGTCACGACCTGCGAGGTCAGAGGGCGAACTGAACGGATTCCGGCAGGCTTTCCGGCCGGTTGCCGAGGCGGTCGGCGAGGGCGTCCGCCAGGGTGCCGGTGCGCAGCGACAGCAGGCTGAAGGAGCCGGCGTCGCCGATGCCGTGGCTCGATTCGCACAGGCCGTTGAGGAAGAGCGGCGGCACCTTGTCCATGCCCTCGCGCGGGGTCAGCGCGTAGTCGCTGTCGACGTCCAGCCGGCCGTCCTCCTCCCGTGCGAAGTGGTCCGCGACGGGGGCCAGCATCGGCGGGCAGAGCTCCTCGTGGGGGGCGGGGCCCAGGTTGCGGAAGCCGGTGGCCAGGACGACGAAGTCGACCTCGTCGCGGACGCGTTCGCCGGTGTGCAGTTCCTGGAAGTCGATGGTGACGCACCGGTCGGTCGCCGAGAGGGCGGTGGCCTCGTGGCTGCCGCGGACGAACACCCGCTGGTCGCCGTCGAGCTGCTGCTCGTAGATCGCCACGTACAGCTCCTTGAGCACGTCTCCGTCGGCCGAGGAGTAGTTGGTCGGCTGCATGTAGGCGTCGAGCGCGCGCCGGCTGTCCCGTGAGGCGCGGAAGTAGTACTCGGTGAACTCCGGGAAGTACCCCTCCTCGCTGAACGGGCTGGTGTCCTTCAGCCGCAGCGAGTAGGAGCGCGGGTAGGTGACCACGCGGGTGTGGGGGAACTGCCGGTGCAGGTCCAGGGTGAGCTCGACGGCGCTCTGGCTGCCGCCGATCACCGCGACCGCCTTGGGTGCCCCGTCGGCGGTGAGCTGCTTCAACCGCGGCAGGTACTGGGTCAGGTGGAAGACCCGGGGGCTGTCCACGGCGTCGTAGGGCGCCGGGACGTACGGCGTGCGTCCTGGCGCCATGACCAGGGTGCGGCCGAGGTAGCGGTCGCCGGTCTGGGTGGCCACCTCCCAGACGCGTTCGCCGTCGTGGTCGATCGCCTGTATACCAACGGCGCGTTGACCGCAGTCCACTTGATGGGAGAAGAAATCCGCGGCCCAGCGGATGTACCCGGCGTATTCCTTGCGGAGGGGGAACTCGACGGGGAGGTTGAGGTGCCGTACCAAACGGCCCTGCTCATGCAGGAAATTGAGGAACGAGTAGCGGCTGCGGGGGTTCCTCAGGGTCACCAGATCGCGACTGGGGTGGTTCTGGATATCCGATCCGTTCAGCAGCATCCCGGGCTGCCAATCGGGGGTGGGACGGGCTTCCAGAAACCGGGCGTCCAGACCGGGGTACTTCTCCTCGATGGCTATTGCCAGGGCGAGGTTGGCGGGACCGAAGCCTACACCGAGAACATCGTGAACGCGCACGGGAAAAGACAAGGGTATTCTCCTAAATCGCGTTGAGTTCAGGCATGGTTCTGGTGGTTCGCACAAACGGGAATTCCCGCGCCAGCACTGGTCGCAGTGCCGACACAGCTCGCGGCCGACGGCCCTGGATCACCGCGTAGCTGCGGCTACGCAAGGCACTTGACCGTGTCGTAGTGGTGGATGGCGGCAAAATTCCGCGAGTTACTGGGCGTCGCGGGAATCCGGTGACCCGGGTGGCTGGGGGCACCGAGGGCGGGCATCGGCTGTCTGTTGAGTGACCGGCTAGGGCACCTATGACCTCCGACGCTGGTAGCCCTTGAGTGAAACCGATAGCAGGTGATCTCGGGTGCCAGTCATTACTGGCACCGGACGTGCTGATAACCAGCGACTCCCGGTTCAGTGGCCGCTGAAGCTACATTAGTTCAAAGGCTGTAGCAGTCGATGCTAAATCCTTGCCTCAGGAGAGGGGCCTGTAGCATGATCGCCTGCTATGGACAAAATTGATCGCATGATCCTGCGCGAGCTACAGCGGAACGGGCGCATGGCCAACGCCGATCTAGCCACCAAGGTAGGGCTTACGCCCACCCCGTGCCTCCGTCGGGTCCGGAACTTAGAAAAGATCGGCGCCATACGTGGTTACCGTGCGGAACTCGACGGTAACTTCTTGGACAGCGGATTCCACGCATTCGCCACAGTAGCGATGAAGCACGACAATCGCGCCACTATGACCGAGTTCGAGTCCCGGATCACCGAGCTCCCCCAAGTGATCGAGACCCACCGCCTGTTCGGCGACCCCGACTACCTGCTGCGCATCGCGGTCGCCGACATCGCCGCCTACGAGCGCTTCTACACCGAGGTGTTGTGCGCCCTACCCGGGATCAACAAGCTCACCTCGCACATGACCATGAAAGAGGTAAAGGCGCACCGGGGGTTCCTCGCAGGGCTGGAGTGATCCCCGTGCCGCGGATCGCCAGCCGCCGCTGGCGAGACGGCAGAGGCTGAAACCACCTTTCGGGCATACCGACGGCGCCGCAGCGATGCGGCGCCGCCTGGTGCCGACCGACGCCGTGCCGGCGTGTCCCCCGACCCAAATACCGCGCCCCGTCCTACAGTTGAGCCGAACGAGCGCCACCGACGCGGCCCGGCCGCCACATTGAGCCGGACCCGTACCATCTCGCGCACGAACGGAGCCACAGGCTGCATGATGTCTCCATGAGCGATCGTGAGGAACTGCCGACCGCGGTGGATGCGGCATCGCTGCTCGCCCTGGCCGAGGGCCATCACGCCCGCGCGGTAAGGGCGTTGACCACCCGTGAAGCCGCCGGCCACCTGGTGAAGGCGTATGTCATCGAGGCGTCGGGCCGCACCGTGACGGAGGAGGACGAGGCGGCCGCGCTGCGGATCGCCGGAGCGCACCTGGGCCTCGGGCGCGCCCGCGGGTCACTGGGGCTCGCCGTGGTGATGCTGCACGCGGGCGGCGACGGCGACTACGTCCTCGTCTCGACGTGGATCGAGGGCTACATGTCCGATCTGGCGGTTTTCGTCGGACCTGCCGGGCGGCCGGACCAACTGCGCCCCGGGCGGGCGGGGCTCGCGCCCTGTGTCTGGGAGGCCGCCGTGCTGGCCCACGAGCGCGACGCCTTCACCCGCCATGTCCTCGACGGCGACGGCCCGTTGGCCGACCGACTGACCGCATGGGGAGCGGACGTCCTGGAAGGGAAGGTGCGGTGAGGGAGGTCGGTGCCCCATGACGTCGGCACGGGTCAGGCCCGCGCGGGTCTCCGATCTCCCGCAGGTGGCCGAACTGGCCGTCGAGCACGCCGCGTACGAGCGGGCCGCACCGCCGGTGCCCGACCTCGCGGAGCGGCTGGCGACGCTGCTCTTCGGCGCGCCGACGCCCCGACTGCGCTGCCTGGTAGCGGAGTTGACCGACGGTGGCCTCATCGGCTACGCCACCTGCTCGCCCGAGATGTCCACCTGGCAGGCGCGCGAGTACCTCCACATGGACTGCCTCTTCGTCCGCTCCGGCCATCGGAGCCTGGGCGTCGGCGCGCGGCTGATGGCCGCGGTGGCCGGTGAGGCGCGCGGGCTCGGGCTCGCCGAGGTGCAGTGGCAGACGCCGAGTTGGAACGCGGATGCCGCGCGCTTCTACGACCGGCTCGGCGCGCACGCCAACGAGAAGTACCGCTACACCCTGCCGGTGCCGGGCGAGCGGGCCGCCGGCGGCGACGCCGGCTGATCCGCCGGGCGGGCCCCGGCCCTTGAGTGCCGCACGCGGCCGGGCGTCGGGGCCGCTCGGCGTCAACCACCCTGCACAACAGGGGAAATGACGGAGGGGAACCCACAGATGAACGCCACCACCGCTCCTCGGACGGTCGCCGTGCTCGGCCCCGGCGGGGTCGGCGGGCTCGCCGCGGCCCTGTTGGCCCGCGCCGGACACCGGGTGATCTGCCTGGCCGGCGACGAGACCGTACAGATCCTGCGGAGCCGGGGCCTGCACCTCACCAGCGGCGCGTTCGGGGACTTCAGCGTCCCCGTCGAGGCCGACACCCGGCTGCGGAACCCCGTGGACCTGTGCCTGGTCGGGGTCAAGCAGACCGCGCTGACCTCGGCGCTGGAGCGCGTGCCGGGCGAAATGCTGGGCGGGCAGGGGGTGTTGATACCGCTCCTCAACGGCTTGGAACACCTCACTCCGCTCCGCGCGCGCTACGGCGACGACCGCGTCGTAGCCGCCACCATCAGCGTGGTGTCCGCCCGCACCGCCCCCGGCCGCATCGCGCACTACAGCCCGTTCGCCAGCATCGACCTCGCGGCCGACGCCGTGCCCCGGGCCCGACTCGACGACCTGGCGGCCGTGTTGGGAGACGCCGGGTTCGCGACCCGGGTGCGCACGGACGAGAACGCCATGATGTGGGAGAAGATCGCCTTCCTCGCCCCGATGGCGCTGCTCACCACCCGCTACGGCGTGCCCCTCGGCGAGGTCTGCGGCCGTCACCCGCACCAACTCCGGGCCACCGTCGACGAGGTGGCGGCCGTGGCGGGCGCCGTGGGCGCACCGATCGACGCGGGGGCCGTGGTGGGCTTTCTGACCGGTGCGCCGCCCGCGTCGCGCTCCTCCATGCAGCGCGACGCCGAGGCCGGCCGGGAGTTGGAGCTCGACGCGATCGGCGGTGCGGTGCTCCGCGCCGCGCGTACGGCCGGGGTGGCCGTGCCGCACCTCACCCGGCTCGTGGACGAGATCCACGCCACCGCCGGCCGGGCCTGACCCGTCCCCCCTTTGGGGGACCGGCCGTTTCAGGGACGTGCCCGACGGCGCGGGCGGGGCACCAACTCCCCGCCGCAGTTCGGGCACGCGTGTCCCATCTCCTGACTGCACGCGACGCAGAAGCTGCATTCGTAGGAGCAGATCCGGGCCGGGCCGTCGGGCGCCAGGACGGCGGTGGTGCACCGCTCGCACAGCTCACGCATTTCCAATGCCATGCGCCCCAGCCTCTCACCGTTCGACGGCCCGCCCCAATCCCCCTACCGCCCCCCTACGCCGGCACCGCCCGCTGTTCCGGACCCGCGTACGAGGCCAGCGGCCTGATGAGGGCGTTGTGGGCGAGCTGTTCGGTGATGTGGGCGGTCCAGCCGGTGAGGCGACTCATCACGAAGATGGGGGTGAAGGTGGGGGTGTCGAAGCCCATCAGGTGGTAGGCGAGGCCGGCGGGGTAGTCCAGGTTGGGGTGGATGCCCTTGCGGGTGAACATGGCCTGGCGCAGGGCCTCGTGGAGCGTGGCCAGGCGGGTCGTTTCGGGGTCGGCGGCGCGGGCCACCAGGCGGTCGAGCGCGGCCTGCATGAGCGGGACGCGGGAGTCGCCGTGCTTGTAGACACGGTGGCCGAAGCCCATGATCTTCCGCCGGGTGGCCAGGGCCTCGTCGAGCCACCGCTCGGCGCGTTGCGGGTCGCCGATCTCCTCCAGCATGTGCATCACGGCCTCGTTGGCGCCGCCGTGCAGGGGACCCTTGAGGGCGCCGATGGCGGCGGTGACCGCGCTGTAGAGGTCGGAGAGGGTGGAGGTGACCACGCGGGCGGTGAACGTCGAGGCGTTGAAGCTGTGTTCGGCGTAGAGGATCAGGGAGACCTCGAAGCAGCGGACCACCTCCGGCTCGGGCACGGCGCCGAAGCACATGTGGAAGAAGTTCTCCGCGTAGCCCAGCTCGGGGTCGGGCGGGATCGGGTCCAGGCCGCGCCGGCGGCGCTGGTCGGCGGCGACGATGGTGGGCAGTTTGGCCAGCAGGGTCAGGGACTTGGCGCGGTTGGCGGCCGGGCTGCCGTCGTCCTCGGTGGAGTCCTCGGCGCCGATGAAGCTGACGGCGGTGCGCAGCACGTCCATCGGGTGGCAGGTCTCGGGGAGTCGGGTCAGCAGTTCGGACGTGGTGCGGTCCACGGGGCGCAGCGCGCGCTCGCGGGCGCGGAATTCGCGGAGTTGGCCGGCGTCGGGGAGCTCGCCGTGCCAGAGCAGGTGGGCGACCTCCTCGAAGGAGCGGTGCGCGGCCAGGTCCTGTACCGGATAGCCGCAGTACGTCAGGGAGTTGGTCTCCTGGATGACGGTGGAGATCTCGGTGGTGTCGACGACGACACCGGCGAGGCCGCGGTGGATGTCGGGCGTGGTGGCGGGCATGGGTTCCTCCGGTGCGTCAGGTCCCGGGCGGGAGGGTGAAGTCGAAGACGGCCGCGTCGAAGGCCGTGTAGTCCTGGTAGCCGAGGAGTTCGTAGAGGCGGGAGCGGGTCTGCATGCGGGGCAGCAGCGACTCCTGGGTGCCCTCGGCGGCCAGGGTGCGCAGGCCGTCCTCGACGGCGCCCATGGCCAGGCGCAGCAGGGTGACGGGGTAGAGCGCGATGTTGTAGCCGAGGTCCGCCAGCGTCCGCGCGTCGAGGAGGCGGGACTTGCCGAACTCGGTCATGTTGGCGAGGAGGGGGACGTCGACGGCCGCGCGGAACGCCGCGAACTCGGCCTCGTCGGCGAGGGCTTCGGGGAAGAGCGCGTCGGCGCCCGCGTCGACGTATGCCTTGGCGCGGTCGATGGCCGCGTCCAGTCCCTCGACGGAGCGGGCGTCGGTGCGGGCCATCAGCAGGAAGTCGGGGTCGCGGCGGGCGTCGACGGCGGCCCGGATGCGGCGGGTCATCTCCTCGCGGGGGACGACGGACTTGCCGTCGAGGTGGCCGCAGCGCTTGGGGTTGACCTGGTCCTCCAGGTGGAGGCCGGCCAGGCCGGCGTCCTCCATCAACTGCACGGTGCGGGCGGCGTTCAGCGGTTCGCCGAAGCCGGTGTCGGCGTCGATCAGGACGGGCAGGTCGGTGACCCGGGTGGTCTGCTGGGCGCGGGCGGCGATCTCGGTGGCGGTGGTCAGACCGATGTCGGGCAGGCCCAGGTCGGCGGCGAGGACGGCGCCGGAGAGGTAGGCGGCCTCGAAGCCGTGCTCCTGGATGAGGCGGGCGGAGAGCGGGTTCACGGCGCCGGGCATGCGCAACAGGCGGCCGGTGGCCAGTCGTTCGCGGAAGGCGCGGCGGCGTTCGGCGGGGGTGGTGCGGGTGTGCAGCAACATCAGAACAGGCCCTTCGGCAGGCTCGCGTCGTAGGCGGCCACGGTCTCCGGGTCGACGGCCGGGAAGAGGCCGTCGAGGTCGGGGGCGCGCAGTGCGGCGAGGTGCTCCGCGGCGGTCAGGAAGCGGTCCTGGGCGGCCGGGGTGACGATGCCGTCGGCGAGGGTGCGGAACTTGCGGGCGTAGGCGGGGCGGTCGAAGGGGCGGGCGCCGGCCGGATGGGCGTCGGCGACGGCCAGTTCGTCCTCGATGACCGAGCCGTCGTCCAGGGTGAGCACGGCGCGGCCGCCGAAGGCGCGGCGCTGCGGGTCGGGGTCGTGGTAGCGGCGGGTCCACTGCGGGTCCTCGACCGTGCTGATCTTCCGCCACAGCTCGACGGTCTCCGGGCGGCGGGCGCGCTCGGGGGCGTAGGAGCGGACGTGGTGCCAGGTGCCGTCCTCCAGGGCGACGGCGAAGATGTACGGCACGGAGTGGTCGAGGGTCTCGCGGCTGGCCGTGGGGTCGTACTTCTGCGGGTCGTTGGCGCCGGAGCCGATGACGTGGTGGGTGTGGTGACTGGTGTGCAGGACGATCGTGCGCACGCGGTCCAACGGGCCGGCCTTCTCCCGCAGTCGGCGGGCCAGGTCGATGATCGCCTGGGCCTGGTACTCGGCGGAGTGCTCCTTGGTGTAGGTGTCGAGGATCGCGCGGCGCGGCTCGCCCGCCACGGGGAGCGCGACGGTGTAGTCGGACTCGGGGCCGTCCAACATCCAGGCCAGGAAGCCGTCTTCGCCCTCGTAGACCGGGGACGGGGAGGTCTCGCCGCGCATCGCCCGGTCGACGGCCTCGATGGCGGCCTTGCCGGCGAAGGCCGGCGCGTACGCCTTCCAACTGGAGATCTCGCCCTTGCGGGACTGGCGGGTCGCGGTGGTGGTGTGCACCGCCTGCTGAATCGCTTGGTATACCGTCTCCGTCGGCAGTCGCAGCAGCGCGCCCAGGCCGCCGGCGGTGGCCGCGCTGAGGTGGGCGACGTGGTCGATGCGATGGGCGTGCAGGCAGATGCCCTTGACCAGGGCGACGTGGATCTCGTAGGCGGCGACGGTGGCGCGCAGCAGGTCGGCGCCGGTGCGGCCGGTGTGCTGGGCGACGGCGAGCAGGGGCGGGAGGTTGTCGCCGGGGTGGGAGTAGTCGGCGGCGAGGTAGGTGTCGTGGAAGTCCAGCTCGCGCACCGCGGTGCCGTTGGCCCAGGCGGCCCACTCCGGGGAGACCCTGGCGGCGGTGCCGAAGACCGAGGCGCCGGGGGTGCTGCCGCGGTGCGCGGTGGCCTGGGCGCGGGCGACGGCGACGGGGCGGCGCAGCAGGGAGGCGACGGCGACCGCGGCGTTGTCGATGACGCGGTTGACGGCCATGGCGGCGCTGTCGGCGTCCAACTCCTCGGTGCCGGTCGCCACCGTCGCCAGTTTCCAGGCGAGTTGGTCCTCGCGCGGCAGGCGGTCGGCGCTGGGGTGGACACGGACGTGGTGCTCGATCACGGGGCTCCTCGCGGCGGGTCGGTCCTGATGGTGCTGATGTGAGGAGACTGCCCGCTGGACGCCCGCCGGGCCACCGCTCCACGGTGCGGATTCCCTACCGTCCCGAGCTGCGAATCTGCGGATTCTGCGAATCTTGCGGATGCTATGTTCGCAACAGCTCGGCGCCCGCCGCGCGCGGTGCACGGGCCGGCGAAGGGCCGCCACGAGGAGGTGTGCCATGGCCGGACGACCGGCCGACCGCAAGGTCTACGCCCATGCGAAGCTGCGCCGACTGCGCCGCGAGCACGGCATGAACCAGGTCGACATGGCCCGCGCCCTGGGCCTCTCCACCAGCTACGCCAACCAGATCGAGCAGAGCCAACGCCCGCTGACCGCCCCCGTACTGCTGCGCATCGCGGAGGTCTTCGGCGTGGACGCGGAGTTCTTCTCCGACGCCGAGGAGGACCGGCTCGCCGCCGACCTGCGGACCGCGCTCGCCGACGAGGCGTGCGGGGTGACGCCGCCCGCCGCCGAGGAGATCGCCGAGGCCGCCCGCGACCACCCGGAGGTGGCCCGCGCCCTGGTCGCCCTCCACCGCCGCTACCGCGACACCGCCGAACAGGCCGCGGCCCTCGCCGCACCGGGCTCCGGCGGCTCCCTGCTGCCCCCGGGCGAACCGCACGACGAGGTCCGGGACTTCTTCTACGCCCACCACAACCACTTCGAGCCGCTGGACTCCGCGGCGGAGCGGAGCGCCGCGGCGATGGCGCTGCGGCCGGGCCGGGCCGCCGACCCGCTCACCGCCCGGCTCGCCGAGCAGCACGGCGTCACCGTGGTCCAGGCAGCGCCGGGCCGCTCCGCCGACGCCCGCCGCTTCGACCCGGCCGCCGGGGTGCTGTTCCTGTCCCCCTGGCTCAGCGACGGCCAGCGCGCCTTCCAACTCGCCACCCAGTTGGCGCTCCTGGAGCACGGCCCGCTGCTCGACCAACTCTCCGGCAGCGCACACGAGTTGACCTCACCGGAGTCGGTGGCGCTGGCCCGCATCGGCCTGGCCAACTACTTCGCCGGCGCCCTGCTCATGCCGTACGCCGCCTTCCTGGCCACGGCCGAGGAGGTGCGCTACGACATCGAGCTGCTGTCCGCGCGCTTCGGCGTCGGCTTCGAGACCGTCTGCCACCGCCTGAGCACCCTCCAGCGCACCGGTCGCCGCGGCGTCCCCTTCTCGTTCCTGCGGGTCGACCGGGCCGGCAACATCTCCAAGCGCCAGTCCGCGACCGATTTCCACTTCTCCCGCCTGGGCGGCACCTGCCCGCTGTGGACGGTGTACGAGGCGTTCTCCGCGCCCGGCCGGATACTGACCCAGGTCGCCGAGATGCCGGACGGCAAGCGGTACTTCTGGATCGCCCGCACCCTGACCCGGGGCGGCTTCGGCCACCACGCCCCGCGCGCCGAGTTCGCCATCGCGCTCGGCTGCGAGCTGCGCCACGCCCACCGGCTGGTCTACGCCGGGGGCGTCGCCCTGGACGACCCCCGGGCCGCCACCCCCATCGGCCTGGGGTGCCGGATCTGCGAGCGCCGCGACTGCGCGCAACGGGCCCGGCCCCCGGCCGGCGGGCGCCTGGCCATCGATCCCGACCGGCGGACGTATGTGCCGTATCCGGTGGAGACGCGCGCCACGGCGCCCTGATCGAGCGGCCCGGCGGGAAACGCGATGTGGCCGGGGCCCGGACGGATTTCCGTCCGGGCCCCGGCCACGTCTCCCGCGTGCCGGGCACGGGTGCCTGGCGCGCGAACGGCTCAGACCTGCGCGCCGTCGACGGCCCGCTGCCGGCGGCGCCGCTTGAGGCGGTCCGCGGTGATCAACGCGGCCACCACGACGGCCGTGCCGACCAGTTGGTGTCGGCCGTCCGAGCCGGCGGCCATCACCGCGAAGATGCCGAGGATGGCGGCCAGTGCCACCCAGGTCAGGTAGGGGAAGGCCCACATCCGCACCATCAGCAGCTCGGGCTGCTCGCGCTCCAGGCGGCGGCGCATCTTGAGCTGGGTGAGGCAGACGATGGTCCAGACGACCAGCACCGAGCAGCCGGCGATGTTCAGCAGCCAGGCGAACACGGTGCTCGGCCAGATGATCCCGGCGATCACGGCCACGAAGCCGAACAGGCAGGACGCCACTACCGCTGCCGCCGGCACGCCCCGGGTGACCCGGTTCAGGAACCGCGGCCCCTTCCCCCGGCTGACCAGGGAGTACGCCATCCGCGACGAGCCGTAGATGTTGGCGTTCATCGCCGAGAGCAGCGCGATCAGCACCACGATCTGCATGATCGTGCCGGCCGCCGGGATGCCGAGCCGGTCGAGCACGGTGACGTAGGGGCCGTCGGCGGCGACCTTCGGGTCGTTCCAGGGCACCAGGGTGACGACCACGGCCATGGAGCCGATGTAGAAGACGGCGATGCGCCAGACGGCCGTGCGGACGGCGCGGGCCACGTTCCGGCTCGGGTTGTCGGACTCCGCGGCCGCGATGGTGACGGTCTCCAGGCCGGCGAAGCCGGAGATGGTGGTCAGCAGGCCGGCGGCGAGGCCGGCGGCGCCGGTCGGGAAGAAGCCGCCGTGGCCGACGAGGTGTTGGGTGCCGGGCGGGGTGCCGAACACCCCGAGGATGGCGAGCACGCCCAGCACCAGGAAGGCGACGATCACGGTGACCTTGATCGCGGAGAACCAGAACTCGAACTCGCCGAAGTTCTTGACCGCGGTCAGATTGCTGGCGCAGAAGAACACCATGAAGATCGCCACCCAGCCGTAGGCCGGGATGAACGGCACCCAGTTGTGCATGATCGAACCGGCCGCGGTGGCCTCGGCCGCCACGCCGGCGGTCAGCATCAGCCAGTACATCCAGCCGGAGGTGGTCCCGGCCCAGGAGCCGAGCTCCTCGTCGGCGTGCACGGAGAACGACCCGGTGGAGGGCCGGGCCGCGGACATCTCGCCGAGCATCCGCATGATCAGCATGACCAGCGCGCCGGTCCCCGCGAAGAGCAGGACGATGGCCGGACCGGCCGCCGCGATGCCTACGCCGGAGCCGACGAAGAGTCCGGCTCCGATGACGCCACCGAGCGCGATCATCGACAGATGGCGCTGCTTGAGGCCGTGCGACAGCACGGGCGCAGCGTCGTCCTGCACAGCCGGTGGGGAGCCCTGGGGTGACTGGGCGAGGGTCCGGGTCATGGACGTGCCTGTTCATTGCTTGACGATCATTGAGCCTCCCGAGTGTGCGGTGTGCGGTACAGACACGACGTGAACGCCCGTTATTCGGACATCACGTTCACGGAGAGTGAGAGTGCGACTGTGCTGGGTGACGCTCGGCCGGCCCTGTCGACCGGGACGGACGGCCCGCGGCCCGCCAGGCACGCGACTACCGGCGACGCGAACCGGTGACTGTCCGGGCGGCGGGCTCGGCACCGGACCGACCGGGCACGGGCGCGCGGAACGGCCGTAGCAGCAGCCGGGTTCCGGGCCAGGCAGCGAGCACCGCGACGACCAACACGCCCAGGCGCACCAGCATCTGACCGGCCCCCGGCGGGACCCGCGGCACCAACAGCACCGTCCCGGCCAGGCATACGCCCCAGGCCAGCACGGCAAGCACCGTGCAAGCGGCCGCGACCGGAACCCCGCCCACGCCCCAGGCCACGGCGTCCAGGTCCGCGTCGAAGCTGCCGGAGTCCGCCAACCCCACGGCGACCAGCAGCCAGAACACCACCGCCACCAGGAGGGCCGAGGTGAGGAAGAGGGTGGGGAAGGCGGCGGCGGCCGACATCAACGTTCCCAAGTCGACCTTCCCCCGTCGTACCGTGCGCTTCCCATCCCGCCGTGGCGACACGGCAGTTGTGGAGACGACCCCGGTGCGCGGCATGCCTGCCGACATCCGGCACCGGGACCGTCCTCCGCATCCCCCTGGGCACCATCATCGTCGCGCGGGCCGCAACCCGTCATTTCCGGTTCTCGGCAGCCTTCCCGGCGCCTCCATGCCCGGTTGCCGATAAAAGAACGTCAGCAGTGCGTCAAAAAACCGGAGAAGTCGTGCGGAATCAGGGAATTGGCGGGTATTCGCCGAGGCGGCTCGACGGCCGGACCGCCAGGCAACGACAGCACCCCACCGCCCGGCCGGTCCACGTCAGCCCGACAGCAGCATCGCCACCGCCACCACGACCAACAGGCAGATGTACGCCCAGGCATAGAGGCGGTCCGGGATCCGCGGCGGGCGGCGGCGCAGCACCGCGATCACCGGTAGCGCCCCCAGCAGCAACGCCGCGGCGGAGAGCGGGTCGACGAGGCCCACCAGGTGCCGGTGCGCAGCGGCGGCGGTGGTAACCGTGGCGCCGGCGAGCGAGACCACGGTGGCCGGGAGCGCGATGGTGAGCGTGAGGGGGTTGGCCAACGCGGTCGCCACCCGCATCGGGTGCCCGGCCCGCCGCAGGGCGGGCACGGTCATGACGCTGCCGCCGACGCCCAGGAACGCGGCGACCGCTCCGACCGGCGCGCCGAGGACGGCCGGCAACGGTCGCGGCGCGTCGTCGGCCGCCTCGCCCCGGGCGGGCGGGCGCAGGAACCCCGGGCGCAGGAGCAGGTCGACGACGGTAAGGGCGACGTACCCGACGAACGCCCAACGGACCAGCTCGGCCGGGGCGAGGCGGGTGGCGAGGGAGCCGACCGCGGCGCCGACCGCCAGCAGCAGGAGCAGCGCCCGACTGCCGCGGAGGGTGGCGAGCACCCGCCGCGGTGTGACGGCCGTCGCGAAGCCCGCGTTGACCACCATCACCAGCGCCGAGGTGGCCGTCGCCACCCGCATCGCGTCCCCGCCGAGTGCGGCGTCCGCCCACACCACGACCGGGACCGCGACGAACCCGCCGCCGAACCCGAACAACACCGTCGTGACTCCGGTGAGGAGCCCGATCCCTATCAATGCCACAACGTCCACGGAACCCACCTCACCAGTCCCACCCCCGTGCCCGCATGCGAAGATCGGCACGGTTCTTTCGTATCTCGGCCAGCGCGCGAACCGGCCCGCACCTCCGTACGCGGCCAGTACGGTTGCCCGGTGAAGAACGTCTCCCTGGACGACATCGACCACGTCGACCGGGTCGTCCTGCCGATCGGCACCGACTACCCACCCGGTCACCTCCTGGACTGGCACCAACACCGCCGCGCCCAATTCCTCTACGGCGCCACCGGGGTGATGGTGGTCGACACCGCCGAGGGCACCTGGACCGTCCCGCCCGAGCGGGCCGTGCTGATTCCGGCGGCGACCCGACACCGGGTCCGGATGCTGGGGGTGAGCACCCGGAGCCTCTACGTCGAGCCGGGCGCCGTGCCGTGGTGGCCGGCCACCTGCACGGTGGTGGACGTGCCGCCGCTGCTCCGCGAACTCCTGCTGAGCGCCGTGGAGTTCGAGGTCGACTACGGCCCCTCCGGACGGGAGGGGTGCATCGCCGCGCTCCTGCTGCACGAGATCGCGGCGCGCGCTCCCCTGCCCTTCCACGTCGCCCTTCCGCCCTCCCCCGACCTGGCACAGCTCTGCCGCGAGTACCTGGCCGCACCGGACGTCGCCGTCACCAACGCCGCCTGGGCCGCGCGGACGGCCCTGAGCGAACGGGCCTTCACCCGGCACTTCCGCTCGGAGACCGGCGACAGTCCGGCCGTCTGGCGGGCCCGCGCCCGCCTGTTGGCGGCCGTGCCCTGGCTGCGCGACGGCACCGTCAGCGAGGTCGCCGGCCGCCTCGGCTACGCCTCGCCCGCCGCGTTCACCGCCGCGTTCACCCGCGCCTTCGGGCTGCCGCCGTCCCGCTTCAGCGCGCGCGGCCGCGGCGACCGCGGCCCCGACCTCGGCCGCCGGCCCTGACGGCACGGCCCGTTGCCCGGCCGCGTGGCCGCCCGTGCCTGGCACGCCGCTCGCGCTGCCGGCGTCCGGTCAGCGCACCGGCAGATGCCTGGCGAGCCCGCGCAGCGCCCGTGCGGACGGTGATCCGGGGTCGGCCGTGACGAGGACGACTTCCTGGTCGTCCTCCGGTACGAACAGGACGTCACAGTTCAACCGCAGGGTGCCCGCGGCGGGATGGGCGAGGGTCTTGGTGCGGTGCCCGGGTGCGTGGATCGGTCGGGTTTCCCAGACCTGGCGGAACTCCTCGCTGCCGGACCGGAGTTCGGCGAGCAGCGTGGCGAGGTGGGCGTCCTGTGGATAGCGGTCCGCGGCCCGGCGCAACCGCGCCACGACGATGTGCCCGAACTCCTCGGCACCGGAGCTCTCGACGCCGTGCCCCCGACCGAGGAAGCGGCGCCGGGCCAGGTTCGTGGTGCCGCGCCCCAGGTCGTTTCCGAACAGTGCCTGGGCCAACGGGTTCCAGGCGACGACGCCGTAGGTCGCGTCGGTGACCAGGGCGGCGGTCTCCGGCAGGCGGCGGAGCATGTCGGCCACGTGCGGGCGGACCCGCCGCTGCGCGCTGGTGCCCGGCGGGGCGGGCGTGCCGGCCAGGCGGAACAGATGACTGCGCTCGGCCGGGGTCAGCCGCAGCGCCCGGGCCAGTCCGTCCAGGATCCGGGGCGACGGCCTGGGGCCGCGGGCCTGTTCCAACCGCGTGTAGTAGTCGACGGAGAGCTGGGCCAGCTCCGCGACCTCCTCGCGCCGCAGGCCCGGTGTCCGGCGACGGGCGTCGGTCGGCAGGCCGAGCGCGTGCGGCTGCAGGTCCGCCCGGCGGCCCCGTAGGAAGCGGGCCAGTTCCTCTCGCGCCATACCGCGCCTCCTGCCTGCCGATCACCGTCCGCGGTCGCTCCTCCTGCCTGGTACAGGTTGTCCCTGGCAGGGCGGTCCGCGCCAGAGGAGCGTAGCGGGCATGGACGCACGCACCGCACTGATCACCGGAGCCAACAAGGGCATCGGCCACCACATTGCCGGCCAACTCGCCGCGGAGGGCCTCACCGTGTACGTCGGGTCCCGGGACGCCGCACGCGGGCAACGGGCCGTCGAGGAAATCGGCGGCGGCGCCCGCCTGTTGGTCCTCGACGTGACGGACCCCGACAGCGTCGCCCGGGCCGCGGCGCGGGTGGAACGGCTGGACGTACTGGTCAACAACGCGGGCATCGCCCCCACGCTGGCCCCGCCGACCGGTGCCACCGTCGAGGACTTCCGGCGCACCTACGAGACCAACGTGTTCGCCGTCGTCGAGGTCACCAACGCGTTCCTGCCCGCGCTGCGCCGCTCCCCGCGCCCGCGGATCGTCAACGTCTCCAGCGGGACCGGCTCGTTGACCTGGAGCACGCACCCCAACCCGCAGTTCGCGCCCGGCAGTGGCGGGGCCGCCGCCTACCGCTCGTCCAAGACCGCCCTCAACGCGCTGACCGTCTCCTACGCGCAGACGCTGGCGGCGGAGGGCTTCAAGGTCAACGCGCTCGCGCCCGGCCTTCGGGCCACCGACCTCAATCCACGGGCCGCCGCGTCCGACGGGGACCCGGCGGAGGCCGCCCGGGGCGCCGTCCGTCTGGCGCTGCTGGCGGACGACGGGCCCACGGGCGGGTTCTTCTCCTGGGACGGAACACCCGTGCCCTGGTGAGGAGTCGGCCCGTCCCGCTACTCCTGGTGCTCCCGGTCCCAGGATCGGGCGCCTCTGGATGGCGCGCGCCGGGTCCGGTGCACTACTGGCCATGAAGGCATGGCAGATGACCACACCCGACAGCGGGCTGCGGCTCGCGGAGTTGCCCGATCCCGTGCTGCGCGGCGGCGGTGCCACGCTCGACGTACTCGCCGCGCAGCTCCCCGCGTACACCGAGGCCCTGGTGGCCGGCGGCCGCGGCGGGTTCCCGACCCCGATCGTGTTGGGACCCGGCGGGATCGGGCGGGTGACGGCGACGGCGGACGACGTGTTCGGGGTGCGGACCGGCGATGTCGTCGTCGCCAACGGGCTGTTCCGGTCCGGGCGGACGGCGCAGCCGGAGGAGGCGCTGCTGGGGTGGACCGGGATCGGCGGCGAGGGGCGCGCCACCGCGACCATCGACCGCATCCGCGCGGTGTGGCGCGACGGCGTGTATGCCGAACGGGCGATGCTGCCGGAGCGGACCCTGGTCGCGCTGCCCGGGGCGGAGGCGTATCCGGCGCCGGAGCGGCTCGCGTTCCTGCCGTGGCTCGGGATCGCGGGCGAGGCCGTGGAACGGGCGGGAGTGGGCGCCGGGCAGGTCGTCGCCGTGGTCGGGGCGACCGGTCAACTCGGGTCCGCGGCGGTGCTGGTGGCGCTCGCCCGCGGCGCCGCGGCGGTGGTCGCGGTCGGTCGCAACCGTGGCGCGCTGGACGCGCTGGCGGCCCTCGACCGGCGCGTGGTGACCGTGCCGCTCACCGGCGACCGCGGGGCCGACGGGCGGGCGATCGCGGCCGCCGCCGGGCCGGTCGACGCGGTCGTCGACACGTTGGGCGCGGTGTCGAGCCCGGATCCGACGATGGCCGGGTACGACGCGGTGCGCCCCGACGGAACCTGGGTCCTGGTCGGCGGGGTGCGGCAGGAACTGCCCGTCCCGTACGGCGACTTCATGCACCGACGGCTGACGCTGCGGGGGTCGTGGGCGTACCGCGAGGCGACGGTGCTCGCGCTCTGGTCGATGATCCGCAGCGGCGTCCTCGACCTCTCGGTGCTCGACGTCACGACGGTCGGCCTGGACGACCCCGCGGGCGCGCTGGCCGCGGCGTCCCGCTCCCGGGGGTTGGGGGTCGTCGTCCTCGTGCCGCGAAATGGAATGTCTCCGACATAAGCCACATAACCACCCATCTCCTGCTTCCAGGAGGGACCCCGTACACCGATCAGTTTTCGAGAAGCCCCGCCGACCGGGCCGTGGCTAGCGTGGCGACCATGAACATCACGCTGCACTCGTCCTTCCTCCCGCACACCGATCCGGACGCCTCCCTGGCCTTCTACCGCGACGTCCTCGGCTTCGAGGTCCGCAAGGACGTCGGGCAGGGCCCGCTGCGCTGGATCACCGTCGGCCCCACCGGCCAGCCGGGCACGTCCGTCGTCCTGGAGCCGCCGGCCGTCGACCCCGGCCTCACCGACGACGAGCGCCACGCCATCGCGGCGCTGATGGCCAAGGGCAGCTACGCCCGCATCATCCTGGCCACCGCGGACCTCGACGGCACCTTCACCCGGGTCCAGGCCAGCGGCGCCGAGGTCGCCCAGGAGCCGATCGAGCAACCGTACGGCGTGCGCGACTGCGCCTTCCGGGACCCCGCGGGCAATCTGGTCCGGATCAACGAGGTCGACGAACTCCGCTGAGCCGTCCGGCGATCACGGCCGCGACCTGCGCGGACGACGCGGCGCGGGGCCCGCGTCGGGCGTCGACCGGTGCCGGGCCGGGGCCGACCTCGCCCCCCACCCGGCACCGCGGGCCCGAACCGCGGCTACCGTTGCCGCGAGACCCCACCAATCAAGCAGAATCCGACATAGCGCCCGAAATAGAACAGACCACTACTGGCGTCGTCGACGGAGGCCGCGGAGGCGGCCCGCCCACACCTGGAGACCGCATGAGCACGTCCTTGAGGACGGACGCCCCGGCGTCCGCGCCGCACGCCGCCGACAGCCACGACATGATCCGCGTGCACGGCGCGCGCGAGAACAACCTCAAGGACGTCAGCATCGAGATCCCCAAGCGCCGGCTGACGGTGTTCACCGGGGTCTCCGGCTCGGGCAAGAGCTCGCTGGTCTTCGACACGGTCGCCGCCGAGTCGCAGCGGCTGATCAACGAGACCTACAGCGCCTTCGTGCAGGGCTTCATGCCGAACCTGGCGCGCCCCGAGGTCGACGTCCTCGACGGGCTGACCACCGTGATCACCGTCGACCAGCAACGGATGGGCGCCGACCCGCGGTCCACCGTCGGCACCGCCACCGACGCCAACGCCATGCTGCGCATCCTCTTCAGCCGGCTCGGCACGCCGCACCTCGGCTCGCCCAAGGCGTACTCCTTCAACGTGGCCTCGATCAGCGGGGCCGGCGCGGTCACCGTGGAGCGCGGCGGGCAGAAGGTGAAGGAGCGGCGCAGCTTCAGCATCACCGGCGGCATGTGCCCGCGCTGCGAGGGCCGGGGCACGGTCTCCGACCTCGACCTCACCCAGCTCTACGACGACTCGCTCTCCCTCAACGAGGGCGCGCTGACCGTCCCCGGCTACAAGTCCGGCGGCTGGAACTACCGCCTCTACACCGAGTCCGGCCTGGTCGACCCCGACAAGCCGATCCGCACGTACACCAAGAAGGAGCGCCAGGACTTCCTGTACCGGGAGCCGACCCGGATGAAGATCGCGGGCATCAACATGACCTACGAGGGCCTGATCCCGCGGATCCAGAAGTCGATGCTCGCCAAGGACAAGGAGGGCATGCAGCCGCACATCCGGGCCTTCGTGGACCGGGCGGTCACCTTCACCGTGTGTCCGGAGTGCGAGGGCACCCGGCTCACCGCGGCGGCCCGCGCCTCGAAGATCGCGGGCGTCAGCATCGCGGACGCGTGCGCGATGCAGATCAGCGATCTGGCCGACTGGGTGCGCTCGTTGGACGAGCCCTCGGTGGCGCCGCTGCTGGGCTCGCTGCGGCACACCCTCGACTCGTTCGTGGAGATCGGCCTCGGCTACCTCTCGCTGGACCGGCCCGCGGGCACGCTGTCCGGCGGCGAGGCGCAGCGCGTGAAGATGATCCGCCACCTGGGGTCGTCCCTGACCGACGTGACGTACGTCTTCGACGAGCCGACCACCGGTCTGCACCCGCACGACATCCAGCGCATGAACGACCTGCTGTTGCGGCTGCGCGACAAGGGCAACACCGTCCTGGTCGTGGAGCACAAGCCGGAGGTCATCGCGATCGCCGACCACGTCGTGGACCTCGGCCCCGGTGCCGGCACGGAGGGCGGCACGGTCTGCTTCGAGGGCACGGTGGAGGGGCTGCGCGCCAGCGGCACCCTCACCGGCCGCCATCTGGACGACCGGGCCGCCGTGCGGGACGCCGTCCGCAAGCCGACCGGCCGGCTGCCGATCCGCGGCGCGGCGACGCACAACCTCCAGGACGTGGACGTCGACATCCCGCTCGGCGTGCTGTGCGTGGTCACCGGCGTCGCGGGCTCCGGCAAGAGCTCGCTGGTGCACGGCTCGGTGCCGGCCGGCGCCGATGTCGTGTCGATCGACCAGAGCCCGATCCGCGGCTCCCGGCGCAGCAACCCGGCCACCTACACCGGGCTGCTGGAGCCGATCCGCAAGGCGTTCGCCAAGGCCAACGGCGTCAAGCCGGCGCTGTTCAGCGCCAACTCCGAGGGCGCCTGCCCCACTTGCAACGGCGCCGGCGTCCTCTACACCGACCTGGCGATGATGGCCGGCGTCGCCACCACCTGCGAGGACTGCGAGGGCAAGCGGTTCGACGCGTCGGTGCTGGAGTACACCCTCGGCGGCCGGGACATCGCCGAGGTGTTGGCGATGTCGGTGACCGAGGCGGAGGAGTTCTTCGGCGCGGGCGAGGCGCGCATCCCGGCCGCCCACAGGATCCTCCAGCGGATGGCCGACGTCGGCCTCGGCTACCTCACCCTCGGCCAGCCGCTGACCACGCTCTCCGGCGGCGAACGCCAACGCCTGAAGCTGGCCACGCACATGGCCGAGAAGGGCGGCGTCTACGTCCTGGACGAGCCGACGACCGGCCTGCACCTCGCCGATGTAGAGCATCTGCTCGGCCTGCTCGACCGCCTGGTCGACGCCGGCAAGTCGGTCATCGTCGTCGAACACCACCAGGCGGTGATGGCGCACGCCGACTGGATCATCGACCTCGGCCCCGGTGCCGGTCACGACGGCGGCCGGATCGTCTTCGAGGGCACCCCGGCCGACCTCGTCACCGCCCGCAAGACCCTCACGGGCGAGCATCTGGCCGCGTACGTCGGCGCCTGAGCAACACCCCCTCGCGCAGGGGGCCTTCGACCAGCGGCGGGCGACCTGGCGCACCGGAAAGGGGGTTGGGTACGAATGCACCCAACCCCCTTGGCATGCCCCCACGTTGGTGCTTCAATGCGCCTCGTCGCGAGCGTTAGGAAGGTTTCCTAACAGCTCTGGGCGCCGCTCGCCCGCATCCGCTTCCGAGAGGACGGTCCCCGATGGGTCGAAGGACCACGACGGCGGTGACGGCCTCCCTGGCCGGCGCCGCACTGATCGCCCTGTCCCTCCCGCTCACCACCGCGCCCGCCGGCGCCATCCCGGCCCGCACCACCACGTCCACGACCGCGACCACGACCGCGACCACGTCCACGGCTGCCACCGCGGCAAGGCCGTTCCAGCACCCCGGAGTCCTGGTCGGCGACCGGCAGTTGACCTTCGTCCGCTCGCGACTGGCGGCCGGCGCCGAGCCGTGGAAGTCCGCCTACGCGCAGCTACGGACCAGCCGCTACGCCACCCTCGACTGGCGGCCCAAGCCCCGCGCCACCGTCGAGTGCGGCTCCGGCTCACACCCCGACAACGGGTGTTCCGACGAGCGCGACGACTCGATGGCCGCGTACACCGACGCGCTCCAGTGGGCCCTCAGCCACGACCAGCGGTACGCCGACAAGGCGATCGAGATCATGGATGCCTGGTCGGCCACCATCAAGGAGCACACCAACTCCAACGCCCCGCTCCAGACCGGCTGGTCGGGCAACAACTGGGCCCGGGCCGGCGAGCTGATCCGGCACACCGGGGCGGGCTGGCCGGCCGCCGCCGTCGAACGCTTCACCACGATGCTGCGCACCGCGTACCTGCCCGAGCTGCTGCCGGGCAGTCCGCGCAAGAACGGCAACTGGGAACTCATCGAGACCGACGCGCTGCTGGGCATCGCGGTCTTCCTCGACGACCACAGCACCTTCGACCGGGCCGCGGCCATGTGGCGCCAACGCCTGCCCGCCTACGTCTACTTGACGTCGGACGGCGCGCTGCCGGTGCCGCCGCCGCGCGCGGGCATCAGCGGGAAGTCCGCACTGGTGAAGTACTGGCAGGGCCAGTCCACCTTCCGCAGCGGGCTCGCGCAGGAGACCTGCCGCGACTTCGGGCACACCGGCTGGGGGCTGGAGGCGGCCGCCCAGACCGCCGAGACCGCCCGGCTCCAGGGCCTGGACCTGTGGGCCGAGGGCCGCGACCGCCTGGTCCGGGCCCTGGAGTTCCACGCCGGGTACGCCAACGGCGCGCGCGTGCCGGGCTGGCTGTGCCACGGCACGCTCAAGACCGGCCTCGGGCCCACGGTCCAACTCGCCTACAACGAGTACCACGTGCGGGAGGGCCTTCCGATGCCCCAGACCCAGAAGTACGTGGCCGCGCACAGCCCGTTCGGTGCCAACTACTTCATCGGCTGGGAGACCCTGACCCACACCGACGCTCCCTGAGCGCCAGCGCCTGGAGCGCCAACGAGCCCGCCGGCAACGGCCGTTGAAATGTCGTTGCACGGCGCGGCCACCCACCGATACGGTGAATAGTTTTCCACCCTGAAGGAAGGAGCGCGCCATCGCGCCAGTGACGACCTCCCGAACCTAGCCGCCCGCCCGGAACGTCCGGGAGCACGGGCGGCGGTTCCGGAAGGAACGAGATGTCCCGTACGGACAGGACCAAGCCGCTGTGGGTGCGCTACGCGGAGCACCACCCCCGACCGGTCCACGATCACCGGCACGGCGCCTGCGATCTGCCGCCGAGCCCCACCCGGGAGGAGACCGACACCCGCTGCCGATGGGTACCGGGCGCGCTGCTGTTCGGCTTCACCTGCTGCGCGGGCTGCCGGGTGCGCTCCTGCCGCCGGGAGCGACAGGAGTTCGCCAGGATCGACAACCGCAGGGAGCGCTACGCGGGCCGGCGCGCGGCGCGCCGCCTCGCGAGCGGAGCGGACGACGGCTGACCGCCGCCCGGCTCAGCAGCCATACCGGTCCCCCGTCAACTCGCCCTGCGCCGTGGCCAGGGTGTGGTCGTAGCAGGCGCCCGGGCCGTGGAGGCGGTAGCGCTCGCGGGAGACGCCGGTGGCGTGGCGCTGCTCGCGGGGCACGTTCTGGGTGTAGGCGGCGTCGCCGGTGTAGGTGTCGTCCAGCCGCGACCAGTCGGTGCGCCGTCCGCCGCGCAGGCTCGTGCCGTCCGCGCGGTCACCCATCGTCATGGTGGTGCGCAGCCGGTTGTTGCCGTCGATGGTGGTGGCGCCGTCCATGGTGTGGGTGCGCTGCTTGCGGGTGGTGGTCGCGGGCCCCCGGCCGCGGACGGTCACCGTCTCGTCGTCGTGCCAGCGTGCCCGGAGCGCGTCGAGCGATTCGTCGGCGTTCCAGCGGTGCGTCGAACTCCCGGACAGTTCGCGGGTGATGGTCGTGGTGACCCGGCCGTGCGAGGTGTCGAGGTATCCGGAGACCGTGAGGGAGTGCCCGCCGTCAGCCGTCAGCCGGCGCTCGGTGCCCGGCCGGTACGCCGTCTTGTTGACCAGGTCGCCCGCCCGGCTCGTGAGCAGCGCGCCGGTCACGCGGGCGGCCTTGGCGTCCTGCCAGACCAGGACGTTGGTGGGGGTGCTCCAGCCGCTCTGCCCCGCGGGCACGCCGACGACCGAAACGGCGATCCGGTGCGGGCGCCCGTCGTTCAACTGGCCGGCGAAGGGCGTGAGGTCGTACTCCACCGGGCGGACGTCGAAGGCCCGCGGGCCGGGGATCACGTACCACAGGAAGGGGTTGGACCAGCCGCCCGTCCAGACGGTCGGATACGGCGCCGCGATGCCGGCCAGTTTGCCGTCCACGGACACCTGCACCTCGCGGTACGGGCCGCCCTTGGCCTTGCACGAGTACGGTGCCGCGTCCGGCACCGTCAGGTACCAGAACTCCTCGCAGCCGCCGCCCGATCCGGTGGCGTACACCTCGGCGACGATGCGCTCGCTGTTGCGCGGGGTGGTCAACTGCCCCTGGTACACGCCGTCTTCGGTGTGCGCGCCGCGCAGGGTGAGGACCTGGTCGGGGGTGCTGGCCGGCTTCGCCCGGCCCTGCGCCAGGTAGAAGGTCAGCGTCACCTTGACCTTGATGACGCCGGTGTAGGTGCCGTCCACGGTGTTGCCGATCAGCATCTCGACGGGCTGCCGGGCGCGCAGCGTGGGGGCGTACCGCGTGACGTCCTTCTCCACCTTCCAGGTGATGCCCTGCGGCGAGGGCTCGGGCGTCGAGGTGCGCAGGACCTCCACGCCGCCGATGTGCAGATACCCGAGCCGGTCGAACTGCCGCCCGGCCACGGAGCCTTGGAGCCGGAGGACGACCTTGTTCCAACGGTGTCCCCGGCCGCACCTGTCCGGTGGCGTGTAGGTGCCCCGGTACGGCGTGAAGTCGCGGAACTCGGTGTCGGCGAGCGTCACCTGGCAGGACGGGGTGTTCGGGACGGGCACCGGTGGGCCGGCGGTGACCGGGTCGTGCCAGTGGGTGCCGAACTCGGCGGGCGGCGCGGCGGTCGCCGGGCTCACGCCCAGCACCAGGCCGGCGGCAGCGGCGCACAACGTGAGGAACAGTCGTCTCATGGGTCAGGAGTGAAGCGCCTCGAACTCCGGTGCGCCAGTGCTCCTTTGGCCTGATCCTCGACGGGCGCGGAAACACCGGTCCGCCGCGCCGGGTGGGCGGCCCCCCGCCACGGGGAACCGGTTGGGCCTGTCCGTGGTGGGCGGCCCTGCCCGGTCGGCTGCCGTCCGGGCCGACGGGAGCCGCGGTTGGCCACCGTTGACCCGCCCTAGCCGGCCCGGTGGTCGAATCGCGCGCGGGTCGTGAGGAGGGCGCTGAGGTCGGCGCCCGGGGCGTGTTCGACGGGGGCGGCGCCACGGCGGAACAGGCGGGCGCCGGCGGGCAGTCCGTGCAGGGTCAGGCGGTCGCCGGTGCGGTGCAACCAGGTGCCCTCGCGCAGGCCCAGCACCGGAACGTCGTTCTCCTCCAGGAACTGGGTGATCCGCTCCTCGCGGGTCTCGCCCATGTGCGCGCTCGCCGGGTCCGGGTCCAGGTAGTGCGGGTTGATCTGGAAGGGGACCAGACCGAGCGTGGTGAAGGACGGCGGCTGGACGATCGGCATGTCGTTCGTGGTGCGCAGCGTCGGGCAGGCCATGTTGGTGCCGGCGCTGGAACCCATGTAGGGCATGCCCGCGCGGACCCGCTCGGCGAGGGCGTCCACCAAGCCGCGTTCGTGCAGCGTCTTGAGCAGCCGGAAGCTGTTGCCGCCGCCGGTGAACACCGCTTGCGCGGAGGCGACGAGCTCGCGCGGATCGGCGGCGGTGTGCGCGCCGCGCACCCGCACGCCCAGCTTCGTGAAGAAGGCGGCCGCCTTGGCGGTGTAGGCGTCGTGGTCGGCCAGCGCGAAGGGGACGAAGAGCAGTTCCGTCACGCCGTCCAGGTGGTGGGCGATCGCCTCGCGGGCGTGTTCGAGGTAGCCGTGGCCGGGCGCGGAGGAGTTGGAGAGCAGCAGCAGTCGCATGGCGGTGGGCGTGGGCATCAGGGTGTTCCTCGGCGTGGTGGTCGGTCGGCGGGTTGACTGGTTGGCGGGGCTCCACACAGCGGCGCCGAACGCGACCCTATCCCCGACGGCGGGAGACGGGTGCCTGGGCGGCGGCCCCGGTCACCCCCCACCGTGTCTGCGGCGCCAATCTCCGCAGCGTCTCCTCCGCCTTGGGCGTCACCATCGGCGAGGGCGGTCGCCCACCCGGGCCCGGCCGGGAGCCCCTCCCCTTCAGGAGCCCTCGTCCTCGGCCCCCGACGGCGCCAGGACCGCGGCCGCCAGGCGGTCGCGGAACCAGCGGTGCGCCGGGTCGGTCGCGTTGCGGGGGTGCCAGGCCATGCCGAGGTCGAGCGGGGCCAGGTCGAGGGGGAGGGGGAAGGTCCGCAGGCCGAGCGCGGCGATGGTGTCGGGGAGCCAGCCGGACAGGGTGAGGGCGATCAGGTCGTTGTTCCGGGCGAGCATCATCGCTGCGGTGTGACTGGGCACGACGACCGCGACGCGGCGCCGCAGACCGTGTGCGGCGAGCGCCTCGTCGATGGGCCCGAGCCGTTTGCCCAGCCGGGAGATGCCGATGTGGTCGGCCGCGGCGAACCGGCGGGCGTCGATCCGCCCCCGGAAGAGCGGATGGCCGCTGCGGGCGACGCCGAGCAGCGGGATCCGGGCGAGCCGTTGGGTGCGGATCTCCGGGTCCAGGTGTCCCAGCACCCCCAGTTCGACGTCCACCCAACCCTGCCGCAGACCGGGGCCGCCCTCGACCGCCTCCGGCACGAAGACCACGTCCACGTGCGGGGCCTCCGCATGGATCCGCTCGGTCAGGGCGCCCGCCAGTCCCGTCAGCAGCAGGTCGGACGCCTGCACGGTGAAGGTGCGTTGGAGGTGCACGGCGTCGAAACCGGCCCCGGGCCGCAGGACGTCGTCGAAGCGGCGCAGCAACGCGCCCACTTCTTCCCGGAGCTCCAGGGCCCGCGGGGTGGGCACCATGCCCTGGCCGGCGCGGACCAGCAGCGGGTCACCGACGGCCCGGCGGAGCCTGGCCAGCGTGCGGCTGACCGCCGCGGGCGACGTGCCGAGGCGCTCCGCGGCGCGGGTCACGCTGTTCTCCTGGAGCAGGGCGTCCAGCACCCGCAGCAGATTGAGATCCATCAACTGACGCTCCTGAACTGCACTTTTACGCCTGAGGCAAGAAGGGGATGCCAATCTTTGCATTGCTGGTGTCCGCCGCGCGGGCGGAGAGTGAAGGCGTCCACGAAGAGACGTCCGCAAGGAGTCCCCATGCCGAAGTCATCCGTGCCGCAATCCCCCGAGTCGCCCTCCGCGTCCCCCCGTGCCGGCCGCGAGGGCGATCTGCTGGCCGTGGTCAGCCAGAGCGGGCCGACCGTCTCGTTCTTCGACGCCGCCTCCGACCGGCACGTCGGCACCGTCGAAGTGGCCGCCGAACCCCACGAGTTGTGCTTCGATCCCGCGCAGCGACTGCTGTGGTGCACCCACACCTACTACTCGGGCTACTACCACGCGAACACCGGCCGGCGCACCGAGCTGACCGTCATCGACCCCGACACCCGCCGCGTCGTCGACGTCCTCGACCTCGCCCCCGAACACGGCCCGCACGGGCTGGCGTTGGACCCGGCGCGCCAGCGGCTGTACGTCAGCGTGGAGGGCTCGGACGACCGTCCCGGCGGCGTCGTGGTGGTCGACACCGCCACCCGTCGGCCGCTGGGCCGCATCGACACGGACGCGCCCGGCCCGCACTGGTTCGCCATCGACCCGACGGGCAGGACGGGTTACGCCACCAACAAGGAGGCGCCGTTCGTGTCGGTCGTCGACCTCGAACGGGACGTCCTCACCGCGAAGATCGAGGTGCCGGGCAGTGAGGGACTCGCGGTCGCCGCCGACGGTCGCGCCTACGTCGCCGCGCCGTACGCCGACTCCTTCTCCGCCGCCGCGGGCCGGCGGTCGGAGACCGGCATCCGGATCCTCGACGGCCGGGCGGCGTCCGTCGTGGGCACCCTGCCCACGGACGATGTCGTCCTCGCGGTCCATCTCACCTCCACCGGCAGGCTGTTGGTGGGAGAGACGCGCACCGAGCCCGACCCGTCGTCGCCGATCGGTCGCCCGGTACCGGGGCTCCTCACCGTTTTCGACGCCGAGACCCACCGGCGGTCGGGTCAACTGGAGGTCGGACGGCTGCCGTTGACGATCACCTCGTCGCCCGACGGCCGGCTCGGGTACGTGGCCTGCGTCATCTCGTCCACCGTCGACGTCGTCGACCTGGCGACGCTGCGCCCCCTGGCCCGGTTGGAGATCGCCAAGCGCGACGTGCCGGGCGCCCACGGCCTGGCGTACGTTCCGCGGCCGGTCTGAGGCCCGCGGTCGGCCGGCTCGGGTACGTGGCCCCGGCGGCCGACGCCGAGTGGGGCGTTGGTCGCGTCCGGGGCGGGACACCGTCGCGTTCCGGGGCGTAGCGTACGGGCGGAAGGAGGCCCCATGGACGCCACCCTCAAGACCGTCATCGACGGGGAGCTCGTGGAGCTGCCGGGCACCATCGCCGCGCTCCGCGCCAGCATGACCGCGGACCGGGCCGCCGCGTTCGACCGGGAGATCGAGCACCTGCCGGCGGCCGAGTTGCCGGCCGCGCTGGTGCGTTGGGCGTTGGCCGGGGCCGGCGCCGACGACGAGGACGAGGCCCTCTTCGAGCGCCTGGCCAGGGGTGAGGACATCGGCGCCGTCGACGCCGATCCGGGCGCGGACGGGCGGAGGTAGCGTGCCCTACCGGTTGCAGTACGCCCCGCCGGCGGACGAGATCCGGCGGGCGATGCCGCGCGCGTTGCGGGGCGCCTTCGACGCGGGGATGGCCCGGCTGGCGGCCGATCCGTACGGTCACGGCTCGACGCCGGTGCGGGCCGACGCGGATCGGCGCGAGGCGGCCGCCAGCGGGGTCGTGGTGCGCTACTACGTCAGCGCCACGGTGGCGACGGTGACCGTCGTGCGGGCCGTCCACGTCTGAGGCCGGGGCCGTCCGCGCCCGCGCGGACCCGGGCGGGGCCCGAACTTGATGACCGAATCCCGCCAGACAGGCGGTGGCGCGGGCTGGTGTGATCAGGGGAAACGTCACCCCCGGAAGGCAGGAGCTTTCCCGCATGACTGGTCCCCGTGTCAGTGGTGCCGCCGCGCGTGCGCGCGCCGGCAACCGCGCTGCCGGCTCCGGTGTTTCCCCGTCATGACCCACGCCCGTACGCCGGGCACGGACGCGGGGACGCCCGCCACCTCCGTGCCCCCGCCGGCCGCGCGGACCGCGGCGCGTCGGGCGGCCGGTCGCCCCGCGGCGATCGTTGACCCGTACTCCTCCGGGACGTTCTTCGCACCGTCGTTCCGGGCCGCCGGAATCCCGACGGTCGCCGTGCTGTCCCGGGCCGAGGTGCTCACGACCTACGCCGACAGTTGGCACCCCGAGGACTTCGACGAGGTGATCCACTACGACGGCGATCCGGTCCCCGTCGTGGAGCGCCTGCGGGCGTTGGACGTGCGGTGTGTGGTCGCGGGGTCGGACCCGGGGGTGGAGCTCGCCGATGTGCTCGCGGCCGAGCTCACCCCGGAGTTGGCCAACGTGCCGGCCCTGACCGCGGCCCGTCGGGACAAGGGCGAGATGGCGGCGGCGGTGGCCGCCGCGGGCCTGCCGGTCATCCGGCAGATCTGCACGGACCGGGCGGAGGAGGTCGCCGCCTGGCTGGTGCGGGAGGACCTGCTCGGCCGGGACCTGGTGGTCAAGCCGCCGCGGAGCGCCAGCACGGACGGGGTGGTCCGGATCCCCCAAGGGACGGGCTGGCGCGAGGAGTTCGCGGCCCAGTTGGGGCACCCCAACCAATGGGGGGTGGTCAACGACCGGATGCTGGTGATGGAGTACGCCACCGGCACGGAGTTCGTCGTGGACACCTTCAGTTCCCACGGCCGGCACACCGTCACCGACGTCACCCGCTATCAGAAGGTCGACAACGGCCGGCACATGGCGGTCTACGACGCCATGGAGTGGTTGGCGCCCGAGGACCCGCTGGTGGCGGGGTTGGTGGAGTACACCGTCGGGGTGTTGGACGCGGTGGGCATGCGCTTCGGGGCGGCCCATGTGGAGATCATGCTGACGGCCGACGGGCCGCGGCTGGTCGAGCTCAACGCGCGGCCGCACGGCGGCGGTCAGCCGCGGTTCTGCCGGCACGCCACCGGCGACAGCCAGATCGACCGCACGGTGCGGGCCGTCCAGCACGGCGGCGCCCGACCGGTCCCGGAGAGCTACACGCTGCTGCGGAACATGCTCGTGGTGTTCCTGATCAGCCAGTCCACCGGCGTGGTGCGCAATGCCGAGGTCTTCGACGGCCTGGCGAAGCTGGCGTCGTTGCACCATGCGGCCGTCCAGGTGCACAACGGCCAGGTGTTGGAGGTCACCCGGGACCTGCTCCACACGCTCTCCCTCGGGTTCGTGGTGCTGGCGCACGAGGACCGGGAGCAGCTGTGGGCCGACTACGCGGAGGTGCGGCGCATGGAGCGGCAGTTGCGGTTGGACGGCGACTGACGGGCGCGATGCCCGGCGGATGCGAAGTCTTCACACGGGTGTCTTCACGAGGATGTCTTCACAAGGAGGACGAGGGGCATGGACGATCTCGCGTCGTTAACGGCGGTGCAGCTCAGTCAGGTGATCCGCAGTCGGGCCGTCTCGCCGGTGGAGGCGGTGCAGGACAGCCTGGCGCGCATCGAGCGGCTCAACCCGGCGGTGAACGCGTTCGTCACGGTCTGTGCGGACGAGGCGTTGGACGCGGCCAAGAAGGCCGAGCGGGCGGTGATGTCGGGGGCCGAGGTGGGCCCGCTGCACGGGGTGCCGATCGGCGTGAAGGACCTCGATCCCGCGGTGGGGGTGCGGACCACCCGCGGCTCGTTGGTGTTCGCCCAGGACATCGCGCAGGAGACGATCCTGTGCGTCCAACGGCTCGTGGACGCCGGGGCGATCGTGGTGGGCAAGACCAACACCCCGGAGTTCGGGTTCAAGGCCACCACGGACAACGCGCTGTTCGGGCCGGCCTCCACGCCGTTCAACCTGGCGATGAACGCCGGTGGTTCGTCCGGCGGGAGCGCGGCGGCGGTCGCCACCGGCATGGTGCCGCTGGCGCAGGGGTCGGACGCCGGCGGTTCGCTGCGGGTGCCCGGCTCCTTCTGCGGCGTCTTCACGATGATGACGACGTTCGGCCGGGTCGCGGTGCCGGCCCGGCCCAACGCCTTCCGGCGGCTGAACCCGATGGTCTGTTACGCGCCGCTCGCCCGGACCGTGGGCGACGCGGTCCTGGGGTTGGACCTGATGTCCGGGCCGCACCCGCGGGACCCCTATTCCTTCCCGGTGAGCGACGCGTTGGCCGACGCGATGACGCCGTCGTTGGCCGGGATGCGGGTCGCCTACTCGCCCGACCTCGGCGGCTATCCGGTGGAGGGCGAGGTCGAGTCGGTGGTGCGGGCCGCGCTGCCGGCGCTGAAGGAGGCCGGTGCGGAGGTGGTGGAGGTGAACTTCAAGCTGCCGCTGCCGCACGCCGAGCTCACCGCGATGTGGCGCCGGTACCTGTCGCTGTGCCACGCGGAGTCCGCGGAGGTCAGCCGTCGGCAGGGCATCGATCTGCTGGGCGAGCAGGGCCGGGTGGTCGACCCCGCGTACCTGGACAGCGTGCGGACCGGCGCGGCCCTGAGTGCGGTGGACTTCCGCCTCGGTGACCTGGTGCGGACGCAGGTGCTGGACGCCTTCGAGGACCTCTTCGACGGCTTCGACCTCGTCGTCAGCCCGGTGAACTGCATAGCCGGGATTCCCAACGACAGCGCGCGGACCACCGTCGGGCCCGATCGGGTCGACGGGCAGGGCGTCGACCGGTTCGTCGGGTGGTCGATGACCAGCCCGTTCAACCTGATCGGCAGCCCCGCGGCCACCGTGCCGGTCGGCCGGGCGGCCAACGGCGTGCCGATCGGCATGCAGCTCGCGGCGCGCCGGCACAACGACGCGGCCGTGGTGCGCGGTGCGACCGCCTGTCAGAAGCACCTGCCCTGGCGGCACCTCTACCAGAGCCTCGATCCGGCGCTCGATGCGCGCTGAGTCGGCCGCCGCTTGAGGGGGCGCACCCCGCGCCCCCGCACAGCGGAGCGCTCCGCACCGCACGCTCTGGTACAGAACATGACGTACCGGACACGACACCCGGAGCGCTCCGCACGCCATGCACCACACCTCACCCGCAACACCCTGCACAGAACGCACCCACACAAGCAAGGACCACTTCCCGATGCGTGACATCACCGTTCGCACCGAGCCCTTCCGCGCCGCCCTCTTCGACCTGGACGGCACGTTGATCGCCACCGAGCACCGCAGCCGGGCCGCCTGGACCCGGTTGTTCCGGACCCACGGGCTGGCGGTGGACGACGCGCTGCTCGCCACCTTCGTCGGGCGGCGCGGCCAGGAGGCGCTGGCCGACCATGTGCACCGCTTCCCCGGCCGCACCGTCGAGGAGCTCTTCGACGAGGCGGTCGGCTACCTCAACGGCCCCGACATTCCGCCGCCTTACCCGGTGCCCGGCGCCGAGGTGCTGGTGAAGAAGCTGCACGCAGACGGGGTGCCGATGGCGGTGGTCACCTCCGGTCTGCGCGAGCACGCCGGGGCACTGCTGGCCCACGTCGGCGGGGCGGGCCTGTTCACCACGATGGTCACGGCCGAGGACGTGCAACGGGGCAAGCCGGACCCCGAGGGCTTCCTGGCTGGGTGTGCGGCGCTGGGCGTGGAGCCGGAGCAGGCGGTGGCGTTCGAGGACGCGCCGGCCGGGATCGCCGCGGCCAAGGCGGCGGGGTTGGCGTGCGTGGCCCTGACCACGACCCATGCGGCGGAGGAGTTGGGGGCGGCGGACCTGATCGCGGCCGACCTCTCGGGGATCGGCTGGCCGCCGCTGCCCACGACCGTCCTCTGACCACTCCTCGCGAACGGACCCCGCCATGCACCCTCACCCGCGCGAACCGGGCAGCGCCTCCGGTCCCAAGCGGTCCACCGCACCGCCGTCCGCCGTCGAGGAGGGCGGGGCCACGATCGAGGTCGGGCACCGCTGGCGGCTGCTCGCGGTGCTGTTGGCCGCCCAGTTCATGGCCAACGTCGACACCGCGATCGCCAACATCGCCGCGCCCGCCATCCAGCACGACCTGGGCGCCTCCGGCGGCGAGACGGGACTGGTGATCTCCGGCTATGTGGCGGCCTACGCCGTCCTGTTGGTCGCGGGGGCCCGGCTGGGCGCCAGCCACGGCCACCGCCGGGTCTTCCTGATCGGCATGGCGGTCTTCACCGCCGCCTCGCTGGCCTGTGCGCTGGCGCCGGACCCGTCCGTGCTGATCGCGGCCCGGATCCTCCAGGGTGCGGGGGCGGCGCTGATGGTGCCGCAGGTGTTGAGCGGCATCCAACTCCACTTCAGCGGCCGGGAACGGCTCAGGGCGCTGGGGTACTACGCGATCGCCCTGTCCGGCGGGGCCGTGGCGGGCCAGGCACTGGGGGGCGTGCTGATCGCGGCGGACCTGTTCGGCACCAGTTGGCGCCCGATCTTCCTGATCAACGTCCCGGTCGGACTGTTGCTGATGTGGGCGGGCCGGCGAACCATGCCCGCGGACCGGGAGCCGGAGGACGTCCAACAGGTGGACCTGCGCGGGATGTTGCTGCTGTCGGCCGCCGTCCTGCTGGTGATCGTGCCGCTGCTGTTGGGCACCGACGCCGGCTGGCCGGCCTGGACCTGGGTCAGCCTGGCGTTGAGCGTGCCGGTGGCGGGGGCGTTCGTGCGCAGCCAGCGCCGGCGCGCGGCCGGCGGCGGCCGACCGCTGATCGCCCAGGAGGTGGTGCGCACGCCCGCCATCCGCTGGCTGTTGGCGGCCCACGGCGTCACCACGCTGACGTACTTCGCGCTGCTCTTCGTCCTGGCCATCTACCTCCAGGAGGGGTTGGGCCGGGGGCCCGCCTACGCGGGGTTGGCGATGGTCTCCTGGGTGGCCGCGTTCGGCGTCGCCGGCCCGCTGTTGGCGCGGGCGCCCGAGCGGCGCCGGGCGGCGATGCCCCCGCTGGGCTGTCTGATCCTCGCCTCGGGCTACGCCGCGGTCTGGCTCTACCTGGCCACGGGGCACCGCACCGGACCGCTGCTCTTCGTCCTGCTGGGCATCGGCGGTCTCGGCCTGGGCCTCAGCTCCAACTCCCTGATAGGGCAGATGACGTTCACGCTGCCGGACCGCTACGCCGCCGACCTGTCCGGGGTCATCAGCACCAACGCGCAACTGTGCGGCGCCCTGGGCGTCGCGGCGCTCGGCGGCGGCTATCTGTTCCTGGCCGGTGACGGGACGGCGGGGCCGTCGGCCCTGGCGTTGCAGGCGGTGTTGGGGGCTTCGGCGGCGCTGTCGGTGTTCGCCGCCGTGGCGGCCACCCTGGCGCGTCGGACCAGGGCAACCGATGACGGGGCCCCGGTGTTCCAGTAGCGATGGACGGACTGGAGAGGTCGCTCCCCGAGCGTCTCGCAGCGGACCTGGACCAGGGCTTCGCCGGCCTGGTCCAGGTCCACGCCGCCCCGCTGCGCCTCTACCTGCTCCGGCTGACCGGTCTGCCCACCGAGGCGGAGGACCTGACCCAAGACACCTTCCTGCGCGCCTACGTCGCGCTCCAGGGGTACTCGACGGCGCGCCGCCGGGCCCTGCGTCCGCGGCCCTGGTTGATGAGCATCGCCACCAACGTGTGGCGCAACGACGTGCGCGCCAAGAGTCGGCGCCCGGTGTCCGTGGGGCGGGTGGAGGACACCGGCGACGCCTGGCCGGACGAGCGGCCCGGGCCGGACGAGTGCGCGCTGACCGCGGCCGATCGCCGGGTGCTGATCGACGCCCTCACCGTGCTGCCGGAGCAGTACCGCGTGGTCGTCGTGCTGCGGCACGTGGTGGGTATGAGTTATGCGGAGATCGCCGAGGTGCAGCGCTGCCCCGTCGGCACGGTCAAGGCCCAGGTTTCCCGGGGGCTTTGCCACCTTCGCGGCCTGCTGGGGGCGGAGGGACGTCTGGTGAAGGAGGTGGCGATGTGAGCGAGGAGTACGACCGGTCCGTGGGGGGCGGCGAAGAGTCCCTGGCACGCGCCCTCGCCGCCGTCGCGGAGCCCGCTCCGGCCGAGCGGCCCGCCGCGGACCTGGCCCTCGGCATCCTGCGGCACATCGGGCTGCCGCAGGGCGCCTACGACACCTACGCCCTGTTGGACGGCCCGGCCGGCGGACTGTACGTGGCCCGGCACACGGAGGCGTTGACGTGCGCGGTGCTGCGGGCCGTGGCACCCACGTCCGAGGAGTTCGAGGCGCGCTACCTGGCCGCCACGGGGCGTACCGCGGTGCGGACGACGGTGCCGCCGTCGGGCGTGCGGACGGCGCTGCGCACCGGCCAGGCGCGGCGGCTGCGCCTGGACCTGTCGGCCCTCCGGGCGGCGGAGCGGTCCGCGCTGACCGCGGTGCGCAGCATCCCGCGCGGCCAGGTGCGCCCGGTCTCCTGGATCGCGCGGGAGGCCGAACTCACCGACCCCGCCGTGGTGGTGGCCGCCGTCCTCGCGAACCCGCTGCACCTGCTCGTGCCCTGCCACCGGGTCGCCTACGACAACGGCCTGCCCTGCGACGCCGCCTACGACCCGGCGACGGGCGACGCGCTGCGGGCCGCTGAGGGGCTCCAACGGGGCCTGCTGCACGGCCTGGCGAGCCGGCACACCCGGTATCTGGGCAGCGGCACCACCCGGATCTACTGCCATCCGACGTGTGCGCACGCGCGCCGGATCACCCCGCCGCACCAAGTTCCCTTCAGCTCCGCCGGCTCCGCCCGTCGGGCCGGTTTCCGGCCGTGCAAGAGCTGCCGGCCGGCCGTCGCATGAGGCGGGCCGGTGCACCCGTCCATCGTGAGAGGAAAGTGACCGCTTGACCGCCAAGAACCTGCCACCGGTCGACTCGGTGGCCCTGGCAGTCCACCGGACCGCCTTCGGCCCGCTGGTCCTCGGGGCGTCCGAGGAGGCCCTGCTGTACTGCGTGCCCGCTCCCCTGGAGGACGCGCGTGCGCGGATCGGCCGGGCCGCCCGCACGTGCGTCGAGGAGCCCGCGCTGTTCTCGGCCGCGCAGGCCCGGCTGCTCGCCCAGGCACGGGCCGAGATCGACAGCTATCTGCGGCGCGAGCGGTCGTTCTTCACCGTGCGGCTCGACCTGCGGCTGGCGACGCCCTTCTGCAAGGAAGTGGTGCTGTCCTTGGAGGAGTTGGTGCCGTACGGGCGCACCACGACGTACGCGGCCCTGGCGCGGGATCTGCAACGGCCGACGGCGGCCCGGGCGGTCGGCACGGCGTTGGGGGCCAATCCGCTCTGCCTGATCCTGCCGTGCCACCGGGTCAACGGCAGCCGGGGGCTGACCGGTTACGCGGGTGGCCTGACCGCCAAGCGGTTCCTGCTGGACCTGGAGAACTCCGTGTCGGCGACCCCGGAGGAGCTGCTGCTCACCCCTGCCACACCAGGCGGACGGCCAGCGCGATGAACACCGCGCCGGCCAGGGCCTCCGCCGCGCGCGCCGCCCCCCGGCGGGCGGAGCGCGCGGGGCCGCGCCCGGCCAGCCAGCCGTGCAGGCGGTAGGCGACGGCGATGAGGAGGCAGAGCCACAGCGCCGCGAGTCCGAGGTAGACGGCGGCCAGGACGACGATGCCGGGGCCGGGTGCGCTCCCGGTGGGGAGGAACTGCGGGAGGTAGGCCAGGAAGAACAGGCCGACCTTGGGGTTGCTGCCCGTGGACAGCAGCCCCAGGCCGACGCACCGCCAGGCCGAGCGGGGCGGGTCCGGGCGGAGCGGGCCGGGCGGGCCGACGTCGTCCGGTGTCCGCGGCCGGCGGGCGGCCGCGCACAGCGCCCTGACCCCGAGCAGCGCCAGGACGGCCGCCCCGGCCCAGACCAGCGCCGTGAAGACGGCGGGCACGGTGTGCAGCAGCAGCGAGACGCCGCTCAGCGCCGCCGCCGCGTGGCAGGCGCCGGCGCCGATCATGCCCACCGCGGCGGCCGCGGCCGGCCGCCACGACCCGGTCCGGAACACCAACTGCGCGGCCAGCGCGGCGTCCGGGCCGGGTGTGGCGATCACCACCAGGGACGTGGCCAGGAACAGGCCGCTGATCATCCCCAACCCTTCCGGCCGCGGTCAGGCGGACAGGTCCGCGGAGAGCGGCCGGTACTCCGTGCGCGGCTCCCGCGCCGCGGCACCGTCCGGGTCCGTCAGGACCGCGGTGACCCGGTCGCCGCTGCGGACCGCCGGGACCTGGTGGCGCAGCCGGGTCAGCGAGATGCCGCCCCCGTGCCAAGGGCACACCAGCCGCTTGCCGTTGGGGGCGAGGCGGCCCAGGTGCAGGGGCCCGCCGCGGTGCGGGCACTGCGCGGACATCACGAACCCCCCGTCGGGCGTCCGCGCGTACACGTAGGGCACACCGGCCACGACGACGCAGTTGCCGCGGCCCGCCGTCGGGAACGTCACTACAGGCACTTCGTGTGGTCCCCAATCGAGTGGATCTGGTAGACGCACTCCTCGGATTCGATGATCGCGCCGTGCAGGCGGTTCCGCTCGATGACCGTGCCCTCCCCCGCGCGCAGGATCTGGTGGGAGTCGAAGCCGCTGACGAACTTCATCGTGCCGGAGACGATGTGGCACAGCTCGTCGCCCTCGTGGCTGTGGGTGTTGGAGAGTTCGCCGTACGGCTCGACGATGTCCGCGACCGGTGCGGTGACCCGCCCGCTGGTGATCGCTTCCCAGACCGGGGCGTGCAGCTTCCGGTACTCCGGGCCCTTGTCCATCCAGCGGATCTGCGCGGCGAAGTCCTGGTCGGCGAGGTCCTGGACGACGCGGTACTCCTCGATGCCGCGGACGATCTCGGGGATGATCTCCTCGCCGTGGGCCTCGACGAGCGGGAAGACCAGCTTCTCCAGCGCCATCCGGCCGTGGTGTTGGTCGATGTGCACGTGCTCGGTGAAGTACCGCACGTCGGCCCGGCCGTCGAAGACGTCGGTGAGCAGGTCGGTCGCCCGGCGGCAGAAGTCCACCAGGGTGGCCTCGGTGTAGTACAGCGCTCCCACGTAGCGGAAGAACAGTTCGTGGTTCTTCCCGAGGTAGTGGAAGTAGTTGTTCATCATCAGGCTGCTGACGAGGTAGTACTGCCAGTAGTGGTGGACGTCCGACGCCAGTCCGGCGGACTCCAGGGTCTGCTCGAAGAGTTGGCTGTGCTTGGTGTCGTGGACGCCGTAGCCGTACTCATCGATGATGATCTTGAACCACTCCGACTGCGGTGCGCCGTAGTGGCCGAGGACGTTGCGGATCATCGGCGACGCCTCGGACAGGAAGTCCGGCGCGAACTGGATCAGCCACATGCGGGCCGCCCGTTCGCGGTCGGACGAGGCCCGGATCGCCTGCTCCGACTGCGAGACCGGCCCGGCCGCCGTGGCGTCCAGGGACTCGACGTACTCCCGGAAGCTCTCCAGCGTCCACTTTCCGGAGACCTCGACCTCCTGGTCCAGGAACCCGAACGCGAACCGCTCCAGCGCGGGGCGAATCGCCTCCCCCAGTGCCCGGTTGGTGGGGCTGTAGAACTGGTGGAAGTCCTCCCGCTGCCCCTTCAGGCCGCCCTTCGGCAGGAAGACCAGGTCGGCCTCGTAGACCGTGGTGAGCAGGCGCTGCGCGGCCAGGCTGCTGTACTCCAGGATCCGGTCGCGCCCCGGCACCCGGTCGAAGTCGAGGTGCCGTAACACCTGTGGGCGCAATTGGCGGCGATAGGGGTTGTCGTCGTTCTCCCACTCCTCGTTGTCGAGGAAGAGCGGATTGCTCGCGTACCGCAGGATCGCGTGACGCAGTTCGTCACCATGCAGCTCGAACGGGGTGTACGGCGGGGGTGTGTAGCTCATGTACCTGGTGACCTTTCTGACGAGGTTTCGGGCCGGCTCTCGATGTCTTCTCAGGACGCACTGAGGCGGAAGTCGCTCCAACCGAAATCGATATGACAGGTTTCGCCCGCGACCACCGGAACGGGCTTTTCCAAGGGAATCATCGCCTGCATCCAGTGCGATCCGACATTCGCCGGGGCATTGCTGAGCACGATGCCGTCGCTCAGCTCCAATTCGAACCACGCCACGAGTCCGTGCGCCTCACCGCTGTCGGTCGTCGACACCGTCAGGGTGCGGGTGCCGGGCCCCAACTCGCCCGCGTGCAGATCGAATGCGGCGAGTTCCACCGGATCGGAGAGCGTCCGGTGCGGCCAGGTTTCCAGCCGCACCGGGAAGTGCCCTTGTGTGGCGGCCTTGTTGAGCAAAGACACATCGAATCCGCTGGCGTACTGGACATGGTTGAGATTGGCCATCGCCTGGCTGTTCACCAACTGCCCGCGCAGTCGCGCGGCGAACGGCATCATCACGCCGTCGGGGGCCAGCAGGCGCTCCCGGGCGTGCCGTACGGACGGCAGCAGGCCCTCCCCGATCAGCCCGCAGTCGACGATCTCGGAAACCAGGACGTCGACCCGGTGCGGCAGTTCCCGCCCCACCTCCAGCCCCGTCGACCAGGAGTTGAGCACGGTGACGCGGTCCGCCATGCCGTGTCCGGCGATGTTCTGCCGGGCCATCTCCGCCAGCAGCGGGTTCGCCTCGCAGGTGTAGACGTGCGAGGCGCCGGCCTTCACGGCGCCCATCGCCAGCAGGCCGGTCCCGGTGCCGATGTCGAGCACCACCGCGCCGGGCGGCACGCACGCCTCAAGCGCCGCACTGAGCGCGGCGTTCCGCGCCTCGTCGTTGAGCATCGCGAAGTGCCAACGGGGGATGGTGTTCCGGGCGGCCTGCGCGAGCACAGCGGACTGCATTTCCGGCTCGAAGAGGGCCTGGGAATTCGACAGCGTGGCGACCGTCTCACCGAGGAGGCGGGTGATCTCCTGCGCCTGGGCGTGCAGGGCAGATATCGCCAGGCGCACGCCTGAGGCGACGTCAGGCCCCACCACCGTCGAGTCGCGCAAGGCGGCCAGATCGACCTTCTCCTGCGCATGTGCGATTCCGGTAGTCATGGATTCCTGTACACCCTTTCGGCCGTTCCGGGGAATTCATGATTCAGCGATACGACGCGATCGGGGTCACCGTGGCGCCGTCGCAGCAGGGGTGGACCTACGGATAGCTGAGGGACACGGAACGCCGGCAGGCAAGACCTCCACCGACATACGCCCTGGAACCGAAAATCAATACGCCGCAGACCACACGCAGACCTCATCAGCCTCCGTCACCGCTACCGCATTGGTCTACCCCACGTGCGGCTCTGTGAAGCATGACAACCAATGGTGCTGCAGGCAAGTGCACTTCGGCATCGACCGGGCGAATTCGAAGGGAAGGAGCCATCGCGAAATACGACCGTGCAACCCGTCGGGCGGGGCCGGTGTTCGTACCGCAGCAGCACGGGCCCGGGAATCGATCAACGGACCGCGCCGGACCGGAGAATCTCTTCGGACAACCGATTCACTCATGGCCGAGAACTGCCCCCGGCAGGCGATACGCGAAGAATGCGAGAAATACCGTCATGGGGGCCCGAGTTGAGACCCGCGGGGGTTCGGCCCGCGGTGCGGCGCAACGCCCCGCGAGCCGGCCCGTCGATCGGTCGGCCACGATCTTGAGATCGTATACCCGCCGAGAGCGGCCACACGCCGACGTGAGCGGAAGACCACACGGACGAGCACCCCGGTCGGTACGCGCTCGTCGCCCCCTCGCCTCCCCGTCCGAGCGATCTTCAACTCCCGTGCCGTAGCGCGCTGTTCACCCATCGGGATGCGCTGCCCTCGGGAACTTGATGCACTGGCGGAATGACCGCACCAACGCACCGCGTCCTCCGGGCGCTCGACCGGTTCAACGCCGCCCATCCCTGGGACCACAACGCCCACTACCACCGGTGGATCCTGCGGCAGCTCCCCGCGCGTTGCGCCCGGGCCCTCGACGTCGGCTCGGGCAGCGGCGATCTGGCCAGACTGCTGGCCACCCGCGCCGAGGCGGTGCACGGAGTCGACGCCGACCCGGAGATCACCGCACGGGCACGCCAACTCACCCCTGCCAGCGCACACTTGGCCATCACCTTCACCGCCGCGGACGCCCTCACCGGCATCCCCGCCGCCTCCTACGACGTCCTCACCTGCGTCGCCACCGTCCACCACCTGCCGTTCGCCGAAGCCCTCGCCGTCTTCCGCCGACACCTGGCGCCCGGCGGGACCCTGGTGATCGTCGGCCTGTACCGCGCGGGGACCGTCACGGACCATCTGCTCAATCTCGCCGCCGCCCCGCTCAACGCCGCCACCGGCTGGCTCAGGAACGGGGGCCGCCCGGCGCCCCGCCCGGTGTCGATGACGGCCCGGACCCGCCCGGCGGAACTGAGCTTCGCCGACCTCGTCCGCGAGGCCCGACGCGCCCTGCCCGGCGCACGCCTGCGACGCCGGCTGTTCTGGCGTTACACGCTCGTGTGGCGGAACGACTGAGGGGACAGCAACAGGAAGCACAGGCAAGGGAGTTGAATGGAGGACGGCGCCCGGGCCGCCCCGCGTGTGCGCGCGTCAATGGGGCGTGACGCGGATGACGGGCCGGGTGGCGTCGTCACGGGGCGACCGGGCGTGGGGCGTGGGGTCGTCGGTGGTGCCGACCACCGTCGCGCCGCCGGCGGTGACGATCCAGGCAGCGCGCGACCGACGACCGGTCCCCGACGCACGGCCGGACGCGGGGCGGGGACGGTCGCGTCGTCGGGACGGCACCAGGAGCGTCGCCAGGGCCAGCACGCCCGCGCCGCAGACGGTGATGATCCACCAGGCGGGACGGGCGGCCCGGAGGAACGTCGCCGCCGTGTCGGCGTGGGCGTCCGCCGCGAGGACGGCGCCGATGACCGCGACGCCGAGGGCGTTGCCGATCTGACGGCTGGTGGCGGTGATCGCCGAGGCGACGCCGACCTGTGCGCGGGGCATGCCGGAGACCGCGGTGACCGTGATCGGCGCGTTGACCAGGCCGAATCCCATGCCGAAGAGGGCGTAGGCGGCGAGGAGGAGGACGCTGTGGCGCGGTGCGTCCAGCACGGCGCAGAGCAGTCCGCTCAGGGCGGTGGCGGCGCCGGAGGCGATCAGTGGCAGGCGTGGACCGCGGGTGGCGGTGAGCCGGCCGGCGAGCGGCGGGCAGACGATCGTCATCACCGCCATGGGGAGCAGCCGGACCCCGGCCTCCCAGGCCGCCAGATGCCGGATGTTCTGCCAGTACAGGGCGGCGAGGAAGAGGAATCCGCCCATCGCGGCGAAGGCCAGGATCGCGCTGAGCACCGCGGCGGTGAACGCCGGTTGGCGGAAGAAGCGGAGTTCGACGAGGGGTTCGCGCCGGCTGCACTCGACCCGGAGCAGGGCGGGCAGGGCCAGCAATACCGCGCCGGCGCAGGCCACTACGGGCGTCGCGGTCCAGCCGCTGACCGGTGCCTGGATGATGACGTAGACCAGCGCGGCGAGGAGCACGATCACCAGCAGCTGCCCGACCGGATC
This sequence comes from Streptomyces sp. NPDC090442, assembly GCF_044769405.1. NCBI lineage: Bacteria > Bacillati > Actinomycetota > Actinomycetes > Kitasatosporales > Streptomycetaceae > Streptomyces > Streptomyces sp. NPDC090442. The sequence goes on along the minus strand of NZ_JBIVXW010000019.1, from coordinate 75,400 downwards.
CGGCCGGCGCGCGTGCCCGGCGCGGGCCTCCGGGACCCGGCCGGTGAGGGCGAGCGCCAGCGCCCCGACCGGCACGTTCATCAGGAAGATCCAGCGCCACCCGGCGACGTCCGTGAGCAGCCCGCCGATCAGCGGACCCACCGCCATCGTCACGCCCTGGACGGTACTCCACACCCCGATCGCCCGGGCCCGTTCGTGCCGCCCGGTGAACACGTTCGTCAGCAGCGCCATCGCCGCCGGGTTGAGCATCGAGCCGCCGACCGCCTGCACCGTCCGGAAGACGATCAGCCAACCGGCGTTCGGCGCCAGGGAGCAGAGCAGGGAGGAGGCCGTGAACAGGGTCAGGCCGGTGCGGAAGACCCGGCGGTGCCCGAGGCGGTCGCCGAGCGCGCCGGAGAACAGCAACAGGGCGGCCAACACGATCAGATAGGCGTCGATCGTCCACTGGAGGCCGGTCACCGACGTCCGCAGGTCGCGCTGCATGGCCGGCAGTGCCACGTTCAGGGCGGTGTTGTCCAGGCTGACCAGGAACAGGCTCGAACAGCAGACGGCCAGAACGAGCAACCACCGGGCCCCGGTTGGCGACACCGTGGCAGCGGGTCCGGGTCCGGGAGCGGGCTCAGCAGGGCAGGGGGAAGGGGAGGGGCTTGGGGACACGGGATTCCTCGGGGTGGGGTCGCCTGGCCGGATCGGGCACACCGACCGGCATCGCCCTCCACCTTGCGTGACGTGGAGGGATAACGTCCAAGACCGATGACTCATGATCGTCATTGGTCCTGCTTATGGCGGCCCTATAGTCGCCCCATGGCCCTCGAACTCCGTCACCTGCGGTCCCTGCTCGCCATCGCCGAACACGGCAGCTTCACCCGCGCCGCGGAGGCCCTGCACCTCTCCCAGCCGGCCCTCTCCCAACAGATCAGGCAACTGGAGCGTGCCCTGGGCACCCGACTCCTCGACCGCTCCGGCCGCACCGTGCGGCCGACCGACACCGGCGCCGAGTACCTCCGGCACGCCCGCACCGCGCTCAAGGAACTGGATGCCGGCGCACGCGCCGTAGGGGACGTGCAGGACCTCACGCAGGGCAGCCTGCGGCTGGCCGTCACCCCCACGTTCACCACGTATCTGGTCGGGCCGCTGGTCCGGCACTTCCACGACCGCTGGCCCGGAGTCGCCCTGGAGATAAGGGAGTTGACGCAGGAGGCGATGGAAGCGGGACTGCTCGCGGACGAACTCGACCTGGGCATCGCGTTCCACGGCGACCACCTGCCGGGCATCACCGGCGACCCCCTCTTCGCCGAACGCCTCGGGCTGGTCGTCGGCACCGGCCATCCGCTCTCCGCACGCCCCCGACCGCTCCCCGTCCGGGCCCTCGACGGGCACCGACTCGCCCTGTTCACCGGGGGCTTCGCCACCCGCGCCCAGATCGACGACCACTTCGTCAGCCACGGCGCCCGACCGCCCCTCACGGTGGAGATCAACTCCATCGTCGGCCTCATCGACATCGTCCAACGCACCACCCTGGTCACCGTGTTGCCGGACCGCGTCGCCCGGGAGTACCCCGGCCTGCGCACCGTCCCGCTCACCCCCGCCCTCCCCACCCGCACCGCCACGCTGCTGCGCCGGACGGCGGCCCACGAGACCAACGCCGCCCGGGCGTTCAGCGGCCTGCTGAGGGAGCGCTACCGCATCCCCTAACCGGCCGGGGCGCGTCATCACGGCGCATCGAGATCGCCCCCGGTCGGGTGGTTTTCGCCCCGGATCCCTCCCAAGTACCCCTGTGCAGCGGCTACTTGTACGTCACCGCCGGTGGCTCGAACGGCCCCGGCACCGCGCCGTGTCGCCGTGGGGAGACGCCCTTGTCCACTGTCCTGCCCGACTCTCGTTCCCTGCTGCGCCGTACCCTCGGCGAGCGACGCATCGCCCTGGTCGCCTGGCGGTTGTTGGTCCTTCAGAACTCCGATCCGGCCGTCGCCGCCGGCCTCGCCCACTTCTCCACCTACCGGGCCCATCCCTGGCGGCGGGTGGAACACACCATGGACAGCGGCCAGCGGCTGTTCTTCTCGGACCGCGAGGGGCTGCAACGGGAAATCGCCCGCCTGGAGCGCACGCACCGCCGCATCCAGGGCACCGACGGCCAGGGCCGGGCGTTCACCGCGCTGGATCCGGCGGTGCGGGTGTGGGTGCTGGTGACGCTGTACGAGTCGATGACGGCGATGTGCGAGCTGTCCGGTGCCCCGCTCAGCGCTGGCCAATGCGACCTGCTCTACGGCGAGTTCCGCACCGTGTGCGCCGCCTTCGACCTGCCGGAGGAGCTCTTCCCGGCGACCGCCGCAGAGGTGCCCGCCTATATGGACCGCACCATCCGCGAGCGCCTGGAGTACACCGAGGCCGCGCACGACCTGCTGTTCCAGATGCTGCGGCAGGCCCCGTCCCCGCGCCGCCTGGGTCGGCTCCGCCCCGCCTGGCCGCTCCTGCGCCCGGTCATCGCCCACCTGATGACGGCCCTGACCGTCGCGGATCTGCCCCCGGCCTTCCGCCAACGCTTCGACCTGCGCCGCAGTCGCGGCGCCGCAGCGCTGTCCTGGACCCTGCACCACGGCATGCGCCACGTCATGGCCCTCCTCCCCGACCACCTGCGCTACCGCACCGGCGCGACGCCCCCGTCAGCCACGGCGCATCCCACCGCCACACCCCACAGCAACCCCAACACCAACGCCAACACCGGCAGCAACGGCAACGGCAAGAGCCCCCTCGGTGCCGTGCGGGCCCTTCGGTTGCCGCGGCCGCGCCGTTCCGAGCGGCGCAGTGCGCGCCAGGCACGCGTGGAGGCGTTCTTCCGGCAGGTGGTGGACCAGACCGGCGACGGATTCATCACCGCCGCCGACCTTCAGGCGATGGCGCACAACGTCTGCTGGCAGTTGGAGCTCAGCGAGGAGGAGGAAGCCCGGGTGTATGCCGGCTTCGACACCTGGTGGCAGCACATCCACGCCACCATGGACACCGACGGCGACGGCCGGGTCTCCCGCGCCGAGTTCACCACCGCCGTGCTCGCCGGCGTCGACCGCGACCCCGACTACCTCCACAACGGCCTGCACGCCGCCCTGCGCGCGCTGTTCCGGGCCGCGGACACGGACGGCAGCGGGTATCTGACGGCCGACGAGTACCGCGTGCTCTTCGGCGGCTCCCGCGTCCATCCCGCCGAGCTCAACCACGGCTTCCGACAACTCGACGCCGACGGCGACGGCCAGATCACCGAGGACGAATTCCTCCGCGCCTTCACCGACTACTTCACCGCCCGCACCGACACCACGGCCGGCGCCCAACTCCTGGGCCGCCCCTGAGCCGACCGGCCCTCGGGCCAGCGCGCCGCCGACGAGCGGGCACGGCCGGCGGCTGGCCCCTCCCCTCCGCGCACGCCCCGCCCCGGCACTCCGACAGTTCAGGGCGCACCGGGGTCGAGGGCGATGCCGAACGGCTCCGGGATACGGAGGACGGCGCCGCAGGGGTGCGGGCCGTCGGTCCGTGCGTAGCCGAGCCGCCCTGGTCCCGAGGAGAACGTCTCGGCGCACTCCTGGCGGTCGATCAAGAGGTGGAGCGGCGCGCCGTATCGGACGTACCGCTTCCCTGCACCACCGGTCGGTGTCCGCGTTCGACTCCGAGGTGACCTCGACGACGAGGTGACGTCGGACGGCGGGCCGGGACGACGAAGGGCCCCACCCTGACGGATGGGGCCCTTCATGTGGAGCGCCCGGCCGGCCTTGCACCTGCATCTCCCACCGGTTGGTGGACGTCTTTCCTTGGACCACAGACGCGCGACTCCCGTCCGGAGAACCGGAGTTGCGCCAAGATCATAACCGATCTCCGCCGGTCCCCGCACCCTCAGCCCACGTAGGTGAGCTGGACGAGGGTGATCTCGGTGTCGCCGATGAGGATGACCCCGGCGACATGGCTGCGGGCGATGGTCCGCATCATCCGGTCGTCGGCGCCGTAGGGCTCGGAGTAGGCCAGGGGGTCGACCAGCGCGTCCAGCATCAGCACCGATAAATCCCTACGGGCCTCATCGGGCAGGGACTTGTAGGTGGCGTGGAGGGCGGGGTCGAGATGGAGCCGGTAGGTCACGCGGCGCCTCGTCCCCGGGGGCCCGTATCGCCGGCGGCGGAGCGCAGTTCCTCGGTGGTGACATCGACCAGGGCGGCACGGTAGTTGGCCGGCAGGTTCCCGGCCCCGCTCAGGGTGGTGCGCAGCCGCTCGACCCGCTCGCGGTCGGCCTCGAACGTCTCGATGAACCTCATCCAACGGTCCAGAATGCCCGGCAGCTCGCGGACGTCGCTGAAGCCGACCTCCTGCATGAACGTCGCCCGGAGTTCCGAGTGCGGAAGGGCGTGCGCGATGCCGTCGACGGTCCACGACCGACCGGAGCTGCTCATCGGGTCCTCCTCACGACACTGCTGGCGCGGATGCGTGCTGCCACGGTAGCGAACCCCGAACCCCCGCGCGGGCCCACCCGTTCGGTTACCGATGGTGACAGCGTTGCCGGGTGCGACCGCCGGGGCACCCGTAGGCGGGCGGAGGGCGCCCATCGGGGCCGACCCGCCCCGTTCGAACGTCGGCACTAGGGTGGTAGGTGCACCACCTACGAACGAGCTGGGGAACGAGCCATGGCCGAGGACCGACCGGAGCTGGCGTCCGAGCAGCGGCGGCACTGGCAGGAGACCTACTCCGCGCACCCCGGCATGTACGGCGGCGAACCGTCCGCGCCGGCCCGTTACGCGGCGGAGGCGTACCGTGCCGCCGGCGCCGCACGGGTCCTGGAGCTGGGCGCCGGCCACGGCCGCGACGCCCTGCACTTCGCCCGCGAGGGGTTCACCGTCCACGCGACCGACTTCAGCCGCACCGCCCTGGACCAGCTCTCCGGCACCGCGCGGGCACAGGGCCTCGGCGACCGCATCGCCACCACCGTGCACGACGTGCGCGAGCCGCTGCCACTGGCGGACGGTTCGGTCGACGCGGTCTTCGCGCACATGCTGCTGTGCATGGCCCTGTCCACACCGGAGATCCGGTCCCTGGTCGACGAGGTCCGCCGGGTGCTGCGCCCCGGAGGCGTCTTCGTCTACACGGTCCGGCACACCGGCGACGCCCACTACGGCACCGGCACCGCCCACGGGGACGACATCCACGAACACGGCGGCTTCGCCGTCCACTTCTTCCCCCGGCACCTCGTCGAGGAACTCGCCGCGGGCTGGCGGCTCGCCGACGTCCACGCCTTCGAGGAGGGGGACCTCCCCCGCCGACTGTGGCGGATCACGCAGACGGTGCCCGACTGAGCTGAAGTGCCACTGAGGACGGGACGCCGACTGCGGCGGTGGGCGGTGGATCACAGGACGGCGTCGAGCAGCTCCCGGGTGTAGGGGGCGCGGGGCGTCGTGAAGACGGCGTCACGGGTTCCGGTCTCGACGAGTTCGCCGTCCCTCAGTACGGCGATGCGGTCGCAGAAGTGCCGTACCACCGCCAGGTCGTGGGAGATGAACAGCAGCGACAGGCCCAGTTCCGCGCGCAGGTCCATCAGCAGGTTGAGGACCTGTGCCTGGACGGACACGTCGAGCGCGGACACCGGTTCGTCGGCGATGACCAGGCGGGGGCGCAGGGCCAACGCACGGGCGATGCCGATACGTTGCCGCTGCCCGCCGGAGAACTCGTGGGGATAGCGGGGAAGGTGGGCGGAGGACAGGCCGACCTGGTCGAGGAGTTCGACGGCCCGGAGCCGGCGGGACCGGGCGTCCAGTGTGGTGTGGATGCGCAGGGGCGTGGTGACGATCTCCTCGACCGTGCGCCCCGGGTTGAGGGAGGCGTACGGGTCCTGGAAGACCAGCTGCACCTCGCGGCTCAGCTCGCGGCGCAGCCGGGTGTCACTCGCCGCGCGGGTGATGTCCCGCCCGTCGAACCGGACCGCCCCGGCGGTGGGTTGGCGCAGGCCGGCGAGGACCCGGGCGAGGGTGGACTTGCCCGAGCCGGACTCGCCGACCAGTCCCAACGTCTCGCCGCGCGCGACGTGCAGGGACACCCCGCGCACCGCGGCGACCGGCCGCCCGCGCCGCAGGAGTGACCCCCGCCGGGCGGGGAACTCCACCCGCACGTCGGCGAGTTCGGCGAGTGCGGGGCGGTGGGGTGGAGCGGTGGGGCGCGGAGCCGGCACCGAGGCCGGAAGAGCGTGCCGTTCCCGCTCCGGTGTCGGTGCCGGCTCGTCGACGGTGGGCAGTCGGGTCCCGGGAACGGTGTCCAGGGTGGGTGCGGCACCGATGAGGGCGCGGGTGTACGGATGGTCGGGGGTGGTGCGGAGTCGCTCGGTGGGGCCCTGTTCGACGACCCGGCCGGAGCGCATGACCAGCATCCGGTCGCAGGTCGCGGCGACCACGCCCACGTCGTGCGTGATGAGCAGCATCGCCGTGCCCGCCTCGGCCTGGAGGTCGCGCAGCAGGTCGAGGACCTGGCGCTGCACCCGGGAGTCGAGTGCGGTGGTCGGCTCGTCCGCGATCAGCACGTCCGGTTCGTTGATCAACGCCATCGCGATCACGACGCGTTGCCGCATCCCGCCCGACAGCTGGTGCGGATGGTCCCCGGCGCGCCGGGCGGGGATGCCCACCCGTTCCAACATGGCGGCCGCGCGTTCGCGTGCCTGGCGGCGACCGGGCCGGCGGTGGTGGATGCGGTACGCCTCGGCGAGTTGGGCGCCCACGGAGTGGTACGGGGACAGGGCGTCGAGCGCGTCCTGGAAGACCATGGCGACGCGGGCGCCGCGCAGGGTCCTGAGCCGGGCCTCGGGTGCGCCCACCACCTCAACGGCGGCTTCCGGCACGGTGTCCGGGCCCTGCGCACGGGCCGGCCGGCCGCCCACGTCACGGCCCCGGCCACTGCCGCCGCCCCGGACGCCGCCGCCGATACGTACGCTGCCGCCGATCCGGGTGCGCCCCGGATCGTGCAGCCCCATCGTGGCCAGCCCGATGCTGGACTTGCCCGAGCCGGACTCGCCGACCAGCCCCAACGTCTCGCCGGGCGCCAGCTCGAAGGAGACGCCGGCGACCGCGGTGACGGGGCCGCGCGGGCTCTCGAACGCCACGCTCAGATCGCGCACGCTCAGCACGGCGCCCCGTTCCCCCTCGGTCTCCGGGTCCGCTTTCCAATCCGCTTTCATGTCAGCCTCACACGGGGATCGAGCCAGGCCACCACCAGGTCGGCGAGGGCCACGAAGACGACGACGAAGAAGGCGGCGAGCAACACTGTGCCGACGACGGTGGGCAGGTCGTTGCCGGTGACCGCGTCGACGGCCAGCTTGCCGACGCCGCCGAGCCCGAAGACGGTCTCGGTGATGAACGCGCCGCCGAACAGCGCGCCGATCTCCAGCCCGAGCAGTTGGACCAGCGGCCCGGCCGCCCCGCGCGCGGTGTACTTCAGATGCGCGCGCAGGACGCCAAGTCCCTTGGCCCGGGCGGTGCGTACGAACCCCTCGGGCATGGTCTCCAGCATTTGCGAGCGCGTCAGTCGGGCGAAGACCGCGGCGTTGACGAAGCCGAGCACCAGCCAGGGCAGCAGCAGGCCCGCGGCCCATCGGCCCGGGTGGTCGGCCGGCGGGACGTACTGCGGCATGGGCAGCAGCCCGGTGCCGTAGACCAGGAGGAGTTGCAGCAGATAGCCGAGGAAGTAGATCTGGACGCTGGCGCCGATCAGGTTGAAGCCCGACAGCAGCCGGTCGGTCGCGGTGCCGCGGCGCAGCGCGGCGACCAGGCCCCCGCCGACGCCGAGGACGAGGATCACCACAAGGGCGCCGCCGGCGAGCGAGACGGTCACCGGCAGGCGGTCCCCGATGGCGTCGAGGACGGGTTGGTGGAGGGCGTAGGAGTAGCCCAGGCAGGGTGCGGGGCAGTGGAGCGGGGTGCCGTCGACGTCGGCGATGGTGCGGCCGGTGACGAGGCCGCCGAGGTAGTCCAGGAACTGGGCGACCAGGGGTTGGTCGAGTCCCATGCTGGTGCGGACGGCCTCGACCTGCGCGGTGTCGCACTTGGGGCCGCAGGCGATCAGGGCCGGGTCGGAGGGGGCGGCGTAGAAGAGCCCGAAGGCCGCGGCGGCGATCGCCAACAGCACGGCGGCGGCTTGCAGGGCGCGCCTGAGGAGGTAGCTGGTCATGGCCTTCGGTCAGGGGGTCTTGACGAACAGGTCGGCGGCGGCGACGGAGCCGTAGATCGGGTGGATCGCGGCGCCGCCGATGCGTGCGCCGCGGAACTGGGAGACGCTGCTGTAGAGGAACGGCACGAGGGGAACGTCCTTCATCACCACTTCCTCCAGGTCGATCAGTGCCTTGGCCTTCTGCTGGGCGTCGCCGATCGTGGCGATCCGCTCCAGTTCCCGGTCCACGACGGGGTTGGCGTAGCGGATGGAGTTGGAGAGGCTGTCCAGTCTGCTGTCGAAGCTGTCCGGCAGCAGCGTCGAAGGGGTGGGCCAGTCAACGGAGTTGGTGGACAGCCACAGGTCGTAGGGGGCCGGGCCGCGGAACACCTCGCTGTGGAAGGCGGCCGGCTCCAGGCGCTTGACGACGAGCGTGATGCCGGCCTTGCCGAAGGCGTCGCCGAGCACCTGGGCGAGCCGGTCGTCCTGCGGACTGTCCGCCGCGTAGGCGTAGGTGAGGTGGGTGACCTTGGTCTTGGCCCTGGCGAGGTGTTCCTTGGCCTTGGCGAGGTCGCCGGTGGGCGCGACCGGGTACGGGTCGTACTTCCGCCAGCCGACGACGGCCGGCGAGGAGAGGGTGGTGGCGAAGTCCCCGACGTGGGAACCGCCGAGGACCTGGCGGGCCTGGGCCCGGGGGAAGAGGTAGTGGATGGCCTTGCGGACCTCGGGATCGGTGACCCGGCTGTTCTTGATGTAGAGGTCCTGGGTGTACGCGCCGCGACTGCCGGAGACGATCAGGCTCCGCTTGGCCGGCTCGCGTTCGGCCGTCGCGAGCAGTTCCGGCGGCACCTCGCCCTTGGTGCTGACCGTGGTCGGGCCGTCGCCGCGCCCGTTGAACACCTCCTGGGCGGTGTTGAGGGCCTGCTTGCCGAAGGTGAACACGAAGCGGTCCGGGTACTGGTGGCGGATCGGGTCGGTCTCCGCCTTCCAGTGCGGGTTGCGCTCCAGCGTGAGGCGTTGGTTCTGCTTGTGCTCGACGATCCGGTACGGGCCGCTGGCGAACGGTGTGACGTCGTACCCGGTCCCGGTGTCCTTGTCCTTGCGGACCGGCGAGGAGGACGACTGGGCGGCCATGTACGGGACATCGGCCTGTGGCTCGGGGAAGTGGAAGACGAGGGTCTTGTCGTCCGGCGTCTCGATGGCGTCGAGGTCGCCGTCCGCGGGCCCCCGGTACTTCCTCACCGCCGCGCTGCGGTCCTTCGACCCGGTGAGCCACTCCGGCCAGTAGGTGGGTCCGGCCTCGAAGCCCGGGGCGAAGGTGCGCTCGATCCCGTACTTGACCTGCGCGGCGGTGATGGGCTTGCCGTCTTCCCAGGCAATACCGTCCTTGAGGCGGTAGGTCCAGGTGCGGCCGCCGTCGGAGGCGGTGCCGGTGTCGGTGGCCAGGTCGCCGACCAACGTCGGTTTGCCGTCAATGACTTGATACTGCGTCAACTGTCTGCCCCAGAGCAGTGAGGTGCTGTAACTCTCCCCCGTGTAGATCTTCTGGGGGTCCAGATGCGGGTAGTCGGTGGCATTGGCGACGGTCACGGTGCCGCCCGTCCTGGCACCGGGCACCGCGGGCGCCGGCCCCGCACTGTCCTTCGCGGTCCCCAGGGAGGCGGTCAGGCGCTTGCCGCTCTTCGCCGCCGTGCTCTCCTTCCCGTCCCGCGCGCCGGCCCCCGCACCCGCGGAGCAGGAGCACAGCAACAGGGCGGTGACGGTGGCGAGTACGGGCAGGGCGGCGGCGCGCGGGGTGCTCTCGGGCATGGCGAACTCCAACGTGGGTGGGGAGGGGTGGGGAATGAAGTGGAGAGGGGTGGGGCCAGATCAGCGGAGGTTGCGGACGGCCCGGGGATCGAGGGCGTCCCGCACCCCGTCGCCGAGGATGTTGAAGGCGAGGACGAAGACGAGGATCGCCGCTCCGGGGAAGGCCATGTAGGTGGGGTCGTCGTAGAAGACCTCGGCGCCACGGGAGATCATGCGGCCCCAGTCCGGAATCGGCTCGTTGATGCCGACGCCCAGGAACGACAGCGCGGCCTCGGCGGTGACGATGCCCGGCACGGCGAGGGTGAGGTGCACCAGGACGGGCGCCCAGACGTTGGGCAGCAACTCCCGGAAGACGATGTGCCGTCGGCTCGCGCCCATCGCCCGCGCCGCCTCGACGAACTCCCGCTCCCGCAGCGAACGGACGGCGGTGCGCAGCACCATGGCCAGCGGCACCCAGCCGAAGGCCGAGAACACCAGGATGAGCACCGTGAACTGCATCCAGGCGGGCTCGTTCTGCCCCGGCCCCACGAAGCGGGTCTGGATGATCGGGCTCAGCGCCAGCAGCAACAGCAGCGTCGGGAAGGCCAGGAGGACGTTGCAGACGAAGGTGAAGGCCCGGTCGACGACACCGCTGAGGTACCCGACGGTGACGCCGACCACCACCCCCAGGACCGCGATCACGGCCGCCGACGCGCACGCGATCAGCAGCGACGTCCGCATGCCGTAAAGCAGTTGGGCCAGCACGTCCCGGCCGAGACCGGGCTCGATGCCGAACCAGTGGTCGGCGGACATGCCGCCGTTGGCCAGCACCGGCAGCCCTTCCGGACTCAGTAGCCCGGGCGCGTTCTGCCCGTAGTGCTCGGTGGCGTTCTTCCCGTAGAGGAACGTCAGCACGGGCGCGGCCAGCGCCAGCAGCGCGTACAGGCAGACCACGCCGAGCGCCAGCAGGCTGATCCGGTCGCGGCACAGCGCCCGCAACGGCGCGGCGAGCGGGCCGCGACGCCGCGCGCCGTCCCACTCCGGCGCGGGCTCCGGCTCCGATCCCTGCCCCGGCTCCAGCCCAGGCTCCGCAACCGGCTTCGACACCGGTGGTTCCACTGGCAAAGGTGCTGCCATTTCGCTCTGCTCCCAAGTCACTTCGGCCGCACCCTCGATCGAGGAGCAGCAGCCCAGACCGCCCTGGGGCAGGATCACCACCCCGGACGGAAGACATTAGATACAGAGATTCAATCCCCTGCAATGCCTAATATTCGAAGGCTTACAGGCGTATGCAGTCACAATTTCCGCATTGTTGCGGCGTTCACACTGCCGCAATGCAAGGGAGGCACTTTTACGGTCAATCCGGTCACATCCGGGAGGCGAGTCATCATTCCAACCCCACCGGAGAGGTAGATCACACCGGGCGGGCAAGGGCCGAACCAGGCCGACAGCCACGGAGCCCGCCCGTATCGGGCATTCTTGGAGAGCGTGAGCGCCGCGAGATCCATCAGGGCCGGGAAGGCCAAGAAGACCGCCCGATACGCCACCAACTGGGCATCGACCACGCTGCCCATCGGACTGGGCGCCATGGCGATGGTGGTGGGTGTCTGGCTCCTGGTGTTCCCGTTCCCCGAGGCCATGGCCGCGGCCCGAGCGTACGACGCCGCGATCGGCTGCCCGCACCGGGCGGCGTCCGGCGAAGCGGCGTCAGACGAAGCCCGGTCGAGCGAAGCCGAGTCCGCCGAAGCCGCGTCGGGCGACTGCCTGAGCGGGGTCGATGCGACCGTGCAGCGCTCCTGGACGCGGGGTTCCAGGCCCGTCCGTCAGTACCTGGAGTTCGCACGCGAGGACGGCACCCGCCAGGAGTTGCGGCTGGACCGGGGCACGTACGCGGACGCTCCGGCCAACGGAACCCGGGTGCGACTGGTCAGTTGGCGCGGCGAGGTCAGGCACATCAACTACCGCGTCGCCGGGACCCGCGACACCGCCGGCACCACCCGGACGCTCTTCACCGACGCCAACCCGCGCACCGCCCACGCGCTGCCGCTGGCCTGGGGGTTGGGACTCACCTTCGGCGGGCCGGCCCTGCTGTGGTTTGGGTGCCTGGCGCGCCGCCACGCCCCGGACAGTCCCCCGCGCGACGTCCTGCTCCCCGGCACCCTCCCGCCGACGGTACTGGTGCTGGTCGCGGTGAGCACCGGGGCGATCGCCATACAGGGCGACCCGGTGGCCGACACGTTGCGGCAGGCCGGCTTCCTCGCGCTCGGCGGCCTGCTGCTCGCCCCGCTGCTGGCCTGGTACGCGGCGCCCCGCCGGCGCGAGGCGGGGCGGCGGAAGGGTCAACTGCTCAGCCGTTGACGCGCCGTTGCTGCGCGTCGGTGATCGCGCGGACGACGAAGATGCCGGCCACTGCGGCCGCCACGGTGGCCGCGTCGCCGGCGAGCAGCCACTTGACGCCCGTGTAGGCGCGGTTGATGGTGTCGTCCCGGGACTCGCTGACCGCCAGCCCGGCCCCGCACCAGAACGCGACGAGCCACAGGCCCCACCACCAGTTCACGGCGCGCGGCAGCCGCTCCCCCGGCGCGATCGCGCGATGGACGTCGGCGACGATGCCCCGGGGCATCCACAGGTTCACGATGGGGATGATCCATCCCAGGTAGACCCACGGCCAGGCAAGTTGTGGCGGCCGGCCGGACCGGATCTGGGCGTTGTCCCGGACCCGGAACAGCCACATCAGGAACGCGATGGCGCAGAGCACGACAGCCACGTCGCCGAGGCTGCCGACGAGGTGGTACGAGTCCTCCAGCGCGGTCAACGGGCGGTGCTGGCCGTTGCCTTGGTCCGGTGGCCCCGAGGCCGGCACCCCGGCCAGCGCGAGTCGGACTTCCCATATCGCCCGGACCCCCCAGGCGATGCCTGCGAGGGCGAGCGTGACGGTGGCGCAGCGGGCCGCGGTGCGGACCGGCCGCAGGGACGAAGTTGTTGTGGGGGTGTGCGCATTCACCTCGCCATCCTGTCGGGTCACCGGCCACGGGCGCCAGTCGCGGCACCCCGCGGTCTCCGGGCCGTACCAGCCCGAACGCCGACACCGCCCCGGTCCCGACGCCAACGCCCTTACGGATGCGCCTCGTTGTGCCGAAAGGCCCGCCAGATCCCCTCCCCAGGAAAATCCACCCCGCGTGCACGCCTCGGCGACGACGAGAGAGAAAGTCACCGCCGCGAGGAAGGGCCCTCGGGAGAGGTGGCCCGGCCAGCGGTCCGCCGCCTCCTCGGTGAGGTAGTCGACGGCGACCGCTCGGCGCGTGGTGCGTGCCAGGCCGAGGATCTCGTCCGCGAGGTGGGCGTCGCGGATGACGGAGGTGACGGGGGTGACCGTGGAAACGGTGAATCCGGACTGGTGGCCAGGCGCGGCAACTGCCTGCCGACGGCCGCGTTGCGCACCACCTCGTCGGCGACGTGGCGGGGGCAGGCGCGCGACAGTTCGCCGTCCGGGTGGCCGATGGTCAGGTCTCCCCGTCGGGCTCGCCCGACACGAGCCGCCCGCCCGGCCCGGTCGGGTATGGCCGTGTCGAACGCGCGGGGCGTCATGGCCCCAGTCAGTCACCCCGGGCCCTGTTGGATGCCGCCGACGAGCGGCCCGGCGGGTCAACCGGCCAGTCGGTGAACCACGGAGAGGACCGCGACCTGCTTCGATTGCCTGCACTGCCGGGCCTCCCAGACCTGGCGTCCGCGCTCGGGCCGGGTGTTCAGCAGGGGGATGATGCCGCTGATGGCGAGCGAGGGCAGCCAGGAGGCGTACATGTGCGCCGTCCATCGTTCCATGTTGGCCTGGCTCTCGTCGTCGGCGCGGCCGCCGTCGCGGGGGTGGCCCTCGTCCAGTGCCGGGCTGAGCGCCGCGATGCCGGCCCATGCCTGGGCGACCATTCTGCCGTAGTCCTCGATCTTGACGCCGGGGAGGAGTTCCTTCCGGGCACGGGCGGCGGCCAGTTGTCGCGTGGTGTGCTGGATCCAGGCCGGCCAGGGGGTCCTGAGGCTCTGCTGCACCACGGGCTCCATGGAGAGGCGCAGCGCCGCGCGCAGCAGCGTGTCACGGGGTAACCGGTAGGCGAGGACCATGCCGGTGTCGATCCACTCCTGCAGCTTCAACTCCTGGGGCTCGACCGCCCCGGTGAGGCCCGGTTTGGTCGCATCGAGAACTCCTTGCACAAGTGCGTCTTTGTTCTCGAAGTGGTAGTAGACGCCGCCCTTGGTGAGTTGTGACTTGCTGACGACGTCGTCGATGGAGGCCGAGTAGCCGCGTTCGTCGAACGCCGCGGCAGCCGCTTCGAGGACCTGCTGACGGGTTTTTCGTGCACGGTCTTGCTTGAGCTGTGTCATCCGGTGTGGCTTCCTTCTTGCTCGCCAGCAGTTCCACGTTGACGGTGCTCTGCGGGCTGCGACGGCCCGAATCAGAGCAGTTGAATGATGAATTTACCGAACGCGGGTGAGTTCCTCGTGACGTTAGAGCGAAAGGGGGCAAGAACCCGCCCATTTCCGACAGCGGGGCGAAGCGTGTCGGAGGGGACGCCGCGACCGCGCCTCGCCCGCCTCGACGGAGGGGGGGGCGAATGTCCACCCGAACGCCCTTCTGTCAGGCACACGTTGAGATCCACGTGAGAGCGGCGGAACCCCTCGCTCGACATATGCTGCAGGACTCGCCGCCGGCCGCGGATTCGGACGTCTCTCACAAGTCGCCCCACCACATATCCGTCTGTCACATGCCACTCCGTCACACGTCACTCCCTCACACATCGCTCCATCGAATCCTCACGGACATCCGGGCAACGACACGCATCACCGTTTCGTCGTTTCCCTCTCCGTTTCGCCGTTTTGCCGTTTCCGACAGCGGCATCCTCACGGCGCCGCGCGCGGCTGACACAACTACGAAGGAGATCAGTATGTTCCCGGTTGCTCCTTGCCGTGCTCGAATGTTCCTTTTCGTTCTCGGGGTTGTGTTGAGTCGGAGCGGGCGCGGATTGGCCGAAAAAGCGCCGACCGGGTGCCGCAAAAGGGGATGCCCACACCCGGTCAGCCGCGAGGCACTCCGTCGTACCCCGCTCGAACCCGGGCTCCGGTTGCACGCTGCCGGCCCGGTCCGGGTCGGCGCTCCGCTCGGGGTGCGTCGCACCGACGACGGAAGTGCAGCCCAGGAACCAGTCCGAGGCAACCCCGAACCGGCCTGGGGATCAGGCGGATTGCACAGCGCGGAATGGCGCCCCCGGGCGTTTCGCAGGGTGGAATGCGCGAGCCGCCCGCTTCAGCCGGAGGAAGCGTCGCCGGAGCGGAGGAACGCGACCTGCCGGACGCCGGGGTGGAGGGTGGTGACCAGGATTCTGCTGTTTTGGTCCGGAAATGTATAGGAGGCGGAGCCGCGGTAGAGGGGGCCGATGGTCGGGTTCCGCAGCGCGTCCGCGTGCAGTTGCCGGAGGTCGGGATCGTTCGCGTGCAGGGCGACGGCCTCGATGAGTTCCGCGGCCAGGGGAGCGCGCCATACCTCCGTGGCCGGGCGGCCGGTTGGCACGGAATCGTCGAGCAGCAGCCGTCGCATCAAGTTCGCACGGGACGACTGATGGTCCGTCAATGAACCGAGCATCGTGGCCAATTCCGCATTGTGGTCGAGGAGGTTGAACGCGGCTTCGGTGAGACACGCGGCGTGCGGCTTCAACGTCTTCGCCCACCAGGCGTCCGTACGGGGCGAGTTGGTGGACACCGGACGGGCAAGGGGGTGCGGGTCGCACCCCGAGGCCCGCCGGAAGAGGGCCACACGGGCCCGCCAGGTCATTCCGAGCCGATCCGCTATGCGGTCAAGTTCGCCTGTGGTGAAGGGTTTTACCCCGTTCTCGCGCTGCCGGTACCACAGGCTCTCCCGACCGAAGAGTCGCGCCATGGTCCCCTGGTCGATCCCGGTGACGGGTCGCCCTCTCCCGTCGCTCCGCTCCTGCGGCCGCCAGCCGAATTCCGTGCGGTCCCCGCGCGCGCGATGGGCCCGAAGTAGGGACTTGAGCAACGACTTTCGGTCTATCTGCTCCGTCGGGTCCGAGCGGTCAATCCGGTCTCTGTGGTCCATGGCGAACGGCTTTCCCTGCGGGCTGGACGACTGGCCGCGGACGAATGTAAGCGATGCGTTTCGCATCCCCAAATACCCGAGGGGAAATTTCTCTGCATGGTCATCGCCCGACCTTCGCACGAGAATCGGAGCCCGGACGCGCAGCGCTGCGGGAGCGCCCGTCCGGCAACCTCAAGGGGGATCCACGTGCTCGACAACAGTCCTGACGTAGCGTCGGACAAAAGCGGCAAGGTCGTGCGTCGCGTCGTCGACGTGCTGCGGGCGTTGGAGCGGTTGCAGGGCGAGTTGGGGCGCCCGGTGTACCTGCGGGAGGTCGCCGCGGAGACCGGCCTGGCCAGTGCCACCGCCTGTCGCTCTCTACAGCCCCTGGAGAAGACCGGCATCGTGGGCCGGCCGTCGGACGGTCCGCGCGGTACCTACTGGCTGGACCGGCCGCCCACACCGGCGGACCGCCGGCCGACCGTCCCCTCGCCGTGGGTTCGGGCGCGCCTGGTCGGGCTCGGCAGCCACACCGGACAGATCGCGCTCCTCTACGCGCCCTACCACCTCGGCGAAACCCCGCAGCGCATCTGCACGGACCAGGTCTGGGGCGTCCACGACCCCCTCCAAGAGGCCCTGGGCCCCGCCCCGCTCGGCGCCGGCGGCCCGGGGCTGGTGATCGCCGCGGCGCTGCACGACCGCCTGGTGGGCGGCCCTCGGGCGGGCGAGCTGCGGCGCATCCGTGAGCGCGGATACGCCGTCGGCCCCGCCGCGTTCGGCGGGGACCAGTACGACACGATCGCCGCCCCGGTCTGGCGCGGACCGGCGGTGGCCGGCGCGGTGGCACTGATGCCGCTGCGCACCCAGATGCGGTCGCCGCGCAAGCGCGCGCGCTTTGTGAGCGCGGTCACGGAGACCGCCGGCGCCATGAGCAACCACCTCACGCGCCGGGCCCTCACCCGGGCCGCCTGACCGCGGACGCGCGCTCCCCTCAACGGCCACTACGGGGCGCCCCGCCCCCTCACCCGCCGGCCATCTGGAGGCGGAGGCGCGGGAGGACGTGCGGGGCCGCGATGGTGGGCAGCGTGTGCTCGAAGAAGACCGTCAACTGGTGCTGCAAACCTGCCCGGTTGTGCCCCTCCGAGGAGACATCGGCGAGCAGCTGGATGCCGGCGAACGCGCCGACGTACATCTCGGCGACCTTGCGTATCCGCTCGGGGTTGTTGACCGACGCCAGCAGCTCGTGCCGTCGACCGGCCTCGACCAGCAGCGCCTCGACGTACTCGGCCCACAGGGACATCGCCTGCTTGCGGTCGAGTTGGTTGGAGCCCTCCTCCAGCGTGAGGCGGGCCGCGGCGCGCTGCACCGCGTCGCGCTGCAACCCCTCGACCAGCCGCTGCCCCTTCACGACGAGTTCGAGGAGCTTGACGTCCTGGGTCTCGACGGCGATGTCGCCGACGTGCTGTTGGAGCAGGGCGTCGGCGATCTCCTGCTTGGACTTGTAGTGGTGGTACAGCGCGCCCTTGGTGACACCCGCCGCCGTCAGGATCTGCTCGATCTTCGCCCCGTCGTAGCCGTGCTCGAAGAAGACTTGGGCGGCCGCTTCAATGATCTTGTACTTGGTCCGCTTCGCACGTTCTTGTTCTCCCACAGCCGACCTCCCTTCACTACCAACCGTCGCGCTACGTGAGCCGACAAGGACAAACGGTCACGAAATACGCCCATTCCGTACCGAGCCCGTATCGAACGAAACCGAAAAAATACCGGCTAGTTTGAATCGTATCCAGGTCGAGCCGCCGGTGGTGAACGGGGCTGCGGTGAGCTGGGGCTACGGGTGGGGCGAACCGCTCATCGGCAGGGCGCCCCGGCCTGCGGCAGCCGGCCTCGTCCACCCAAGGCAGCCGTGCCGTAGGCGCCCTTACGGTGGCTCAGCGGCCGAGCACGACGGGCAGCTCACGCTTGGAGTTCGAGACCAGGGACGGGTTGGGTCGCAGCGCCGACTCCGGCACGGCCAGCGCCAGGCGGGGGTAGCGGCGGAACAGCGCGGGCAGCGCGACGGACGCCTGTAGACGCGCCAGCGCGGCCCCCGGACAGGCATGCGGTCCCGCCCCGAAGGACCGGTGGGGCGTGGTACGCCCGATGTCGAACCGCCCGGCGTCGGGACCGTGCGCGGACGGGCATCGGCCCAGGGCGGTGTAGGGGACGATGATGGCGTCGCCGGCGGGGACCGTGGTGCCCGCGATCACCAGGTCGGTGCGGGCGTAGCGCGCCAGGAACTTCGCGACCGGCGAGTCCCACCGCAGCGTCTCCTCCACCACCGCCCGCCAGGTCGCCGCGTCGCCGCCGACCGCCAGCGCGCGTTGGGCGTCGTGCGTGAGCAGCGCCCCGACCGCGTTGACGAGCAGGCCGCAGGTGGTCTCGAAGCCCGCGGTGAGCAGCAGCCACAGGGTGTGCCGCAGCTCGTCCTCGGTGAGCTCCCCGCACCGGTGCCGGTGGATCAGGGCGGTGGTGAGGTCCTCGCCGGGGTGGGCACGGCGGTGCGCGACCAGGGCCCCCATCAGCGGACCTATGGCGTCCTGGGTGGCCCGCACCTCGTCGGGCGTCGCCGTGTGGTCGAAGATGCTGCCGGTCATCTCCGTCAGGCGGCCGCGCAACGCCTCGGGCGCGCCGACCAGTTCACAGATCACCCGGAGCGGCAGCGGGCCGGCCAGGTGCGCCCGCAGATCGACCGCGCCGGCGGAGTCCGCGTGCGCGGGCAGGTCGTCCAACAACGCGCCGACGATCGCGACGATGCGCGGCCGCATCCGCAGCACGCGCCCCGGCGTGAGGAAGCGCGTGACCGGGCGGCGCAGGCGTTGATGCTCCGGGCCGTCCGCCGTCACCATGTTGGTGACCTCCACCATGCCCCGCAGCGGCCAGCCTTCGGGGAGTTCGACCCGCCAGTCCGCCGGGTCCTTGCTGAGCTGTTGGGCCTGGTTGACCAGGAGGTCGGTGACGAGGTCCTGGTGGGTGACGACCCAGCCGACGACGCCGTCGGGGAGTTGGACCCGGACGACGGGCCCGGCGGCCCGCAGCCTGGCGTCCTCCCCGTGGTGGTCCGCCCCGGTGGGATCGAGTGCAAAGGCCGGCCGGTGCACACCCGTCATCTGTCGCTCCTCCACATCCGTGCACTGCGCACGTCCGTCCGCCCATCCGTCCGCGCTGTCCATCCGTCCGCGCTGTCCGCCCGATGGCTTCGCGGCTCCCGGTGTCGGAGATATCGGGTATGTCGGTTTGCCGTGCAGGCCACCGGACGCCCACGCACAGGAGGAGGACGAAGGGCACGGCGCAGCCCCACGCCGCACCCGCGCCACCACGCGACACGCACCGGTCGATGGCCGAGGACCAGGCACGGCCGGGGAAAACCGGCCAGCCACCCTCCCGTTGCCCCGCTCCCCTCGCCTCAGCGCCCCATCCGGGGCCCCACCCCTCACACGCTCGCCTTACTCATTCCTTCCCCCGCTCCTCCCCCGCATCCGGGGAACAATCAGCCCCGCGACGCATCCGCCATAGTTGGCCTGAAAGTATCTACCGTGACCGCCGCCGACGGGCCGCCGTCCGCACCGTCACGTTGCCGCAACGGCGGGGACCCGCGAGTCAGTCGGCAGCCACGAACAGGCGGCACCACGAGCGGTCGTGCCGCCAGGCAACCGGCGACGCACGCCGGCCGCACCACCACTGAGACATCCACACCAAGGAGCGCACCCATGTCCCGAACCGTTCTGGTGACCGGCGGGAACCGAGGCATCGGCAGAGCCATAGCCGAACGCCTGATGAAGGAGGGCGACCGCGTCGCGATCACCTTCCGCAAGAACGACCCGGAGATACCCGGCGCCTACGCCGTGCAGTGCGATGTGACAGACAGTCACCAGGTCGACGCGGCCTTCGACGAGGTGGAGCGGGAGTTCGGTCCGGTCGAGGTCCTGATCGCCAACGCCGGTACGACCAGCGACAACCTGCTGCTGGACATGACCGACGATCAGTTCCGTCAGGTCATGGACACCAACGTCTTCGGCGCCTTCGCGGCGGCGCGCCGGGCCCACCGGACCATGCCCAACGACGGCTCCATCATCGTGATCTCCTCGGCCATCGCCCCCTTCGGCGCCTTCGGCCAGGCCAACTACGCGGCCTCCAAGGGCGCGTTGGTCTCGCTCACCAGGTCGCTGATGCGGGAGTTCGCCGACCGGGGCATCCGCGCCAACGCCGTGATGCCCGGCCCGATCCACACCGACATGTTCTACGAGCTGAGCGAGGAACAGCGCGCGGCCGTGGTCTCGAAGGTGCCGCTCGGCCGCGCCGGAACCCCCGAGGAGATCGCCGGCGCGGTCGCCTTCCTCCGCTCGTCGGACGCCAGCTTCGTCAACGGCACGGTCCTCACGGTCGACGGCGGCGCGTTGGGGGGCATCGCGGCGCCCTGACGCACGGATGCTGACGTGCGGTCGCTGACGGACGATCACTGACGGACGGGGGGCGGAGGTGAGCTCGCCGGTTTCGGTCGAACCGGCGAGCGCCCGGCGTGCGATGGGGGGCGCCGCCGGTGCTGTTGGCGACCCGGCGCGAGGGGGCGGGCGGGGCGGGCCGGGCGGGCCGGGCGGGCCGCCAACATTCCCCGCTCGGCCACGACTTGACCCCTCGCCACCTCACGGATCGCTATCCATCCCCTACGTACCGTCATCTACCCCGAGCCCCCGCTCGACGAGCCGGCGCGCGCTCCCGGCACGGCCCAGTCGCCGGAGCTCCCAGACCAACCAGTCCCGGCAGGGTGCCCGCAGTCCCGCCTCGACCGTGCTCAGCGCGCGCACCATCTCCTCGGCTCCGGCCCCCACGGACACGGCGGAGAAGGCCGACGCCAGGCAGCGCGCGGTGAGCCGGACCGTGTGCGGATTGGCGTCCGCGGCGGGGTCGCCCGCCAGGAGGGCGTTGATCGCGCGCAGCGCGGCGGCCTGCACCCCGGGGACCGCATCCGGCGATTCGCCCCCTCCCCCGTCGGCGAGGGCGAGGGCGCGCAACTCGTCCGGGAGGCACAGGCCGACCAAGTCCGAGACGCGCGGAAAGGGGCGCCCCAGACTGACCTTCCACAACCGGTCCAGGGTGGCATCATCGCGAATGCCACATATTTTCCCGAACGTCAGCAATAACTCCGTCGACGGTGCTTTCAGGCCCCGTTCGACCCCTTCGTAGGTACCGCTCGAAACGCCGAGCAGATACGCCATGTCGGACTGGCTCAGGGTCTTCTTGGCGTGCAGGAAGTCCGTCCAAAGGCCGTCCCTCAGCTCGTGCCGCCGAGCGCTGAGCTGCCGGACGTCAACCGACTTCCGTAGCGTCGAAAAGAGGGACCGGCACGCCTTCCTGCGGTCCTTTTCGGCCGAACTCATCGGCACCCACGCTCACTTCACTCGACGACTCGAAGGTCATGGTAGCGACGGTTCAGCAACCTTCCGACGGGGCAAAGGGCCGCAATTTCCTTCTCCCCGAGCAGCCCGGGCATTTCACAGTCCGCCAGTCATGACAGAAAGCGAAGGGGCTCATGACCGCACCCCATGACGCGGAACGTCGGAGTGCCACGGCGCCGATCACGACGTCCGACCTCCTGCGTCACCACCGTGAACTCCTCGGCCACACCCAGGAGGTGTTCGCCCTCCGACACGGCTTCTCGATCCGCGCGTACAACGAAATGGAGAACGGCGGGAGGATCAGCCTGAGCCATATGCGTGCCCTTCGGGACGCCCTCCAGATGGGGCCGCAGGCGCGGGCGCAGTTCTTTCGACTGGTGACCGGCGACGCGCCGTCCCTCAAGGGCCTGAACGTCTCATCGGGCGTGGACCCCACCACCGCGAGCTGGTGCGATTCCCACCTCGCCGTCCAGGACGCCCCCGCGGTATTGCTGGACGGCGGCTGGAACGCCGTCCGTTTCAACGACGCGTGGGCGGAGCTCTTCCCTGACCCCGGTGCACAACGAAGAGTTACGGCATCGGCATCGCCATCGGCACGGAGAGCCGCAGCAACTGGAGGAGCGTCACCCGCCCTCCGGGGGACACTTCACAGCCGACACACCCCCACCGCCCCGTTCGCCCGGCGCCACCGGTCCGACGACCGCCGTCGAGGAAGCCATCCAACCGGCGGCGGAACGCGTCCAAACCGTCGGCGATCTACTGTTCCGCTACCGGTCCCGCCTCGGTATTTCCCAGGAGGTCCTCTCCCGCCGACCGGCCTTTCCGGTATCGCCGCGCACCTACCGGGACTGGGAAACCGGGCGGAGCCTGCCGCGCAAGAAATACCTCCCGGCCCTGGCGGACGCGCTGCACATGCCCGATGCGGTGAAGGGCCTCCTGCATTTCCTCATCACCAAGGGCGATCCGCCGACTTCCGGCATTCGAGGCGGTCCGGCGATCGCCGCCCGTTCCCGGCGATGGGTGCGGGAACACGTCGACGATCGACGGCAGCCGTCGCCCCTCGCCCTCATGGACGGCGCCTGGGACGTCATCGCCTGCAACAACGCATATCGACGGCTCTTCGGCCATCTCCCGGAATCGGATCCCAACCACCCGACCACCAACGGGTTCCGCTACGTGATGTTCCATCCGGACGCCAGGGAAACCCTCGCCGGTTGGTACGAGGAGTGGATGATTCCGTGGATGGTCGAATTCGGGGCCACGCTGCTGCGGCACCGCGATCGACTGCACGCCGAGCACGCCGCCCTCCTGGAAGAGGTCGAGGCATACCCGGAGTTGTGGGACGCCTCTACGGGACCGGTCCGTCGCGCACTCCAGGGCAGGGGCCGGGCGATCCGTTTCGAGGGCGACGGCGACGGCCGGGGCCTCTGGCTCCCGGGACCGGACGGTGACCTGGCGCACCGGGTGTACCAACCCATCCGCCTGACCTCCGGCATACCGCTGCACGGCCTGTCGTACGGACACAACTTCGCCTGCCTGCGGCCGTACGGCGCCTCGCCCCCGGGGCCCGGCAGGCCGCCCGCCGAGGCCGGACCGGCGCATGCCGGGTGGGGCGCATGACGGTCCTCAAACGCCGTTCCGCGGGGCGCGATCGGGGAAATGCTGAGTGGCATGACGTCCTCCACTGACGAGTCGCGCCAGGCCGCGCGCCGACGCCCTTCCGTGCCCCGGGCCCTGGCCGCGGGCGCGATCGGCAACTTCATCGAGTGGTACGAGTTCGGCGTCTACGCCTACTTCGCCACCGTCATCGCCGCCGACTTCTTCACCCCGCACGGCGGCGGCGCCGCGGAGGCGCTGGTCAAGACGTATGCGTCGTTCGCGTTGGCCTTCTTCTTCCGACCCGTGGGCGCGTTCCTCCTCGGCCGGGCGGGCGACCGCTTCGGGCGGCGGCCGGTGTTGTTGGCCGCGGTGACGACGATGAGTTGCGCGACGGCGCTGATCGGTGTGTTGCCGACGTACGCCATGGTGGGTGCCGCCGCACCGTGGTTGCTCACGGCGCTGCGGATCGTGCAGGGCCTGTCCGCCGGTGGGGAGTTCGGCGGTGCGGTCGCCCTGATGACGGAGAGCGCACCGCCCGGCAAGCGGGGACGGTACGGCGCCTGGCAGTCTCTCACCGTGGCCTTCGGACTGCTCGCCGGTGCCGCCGCGGCAACCCTGGTGACGACCCTCCTGACGACACCTCACGTCACCTCATGGGGCTGGCGGTTGCCCTTCCTGGCCGCGCTCCCCATGGGCGCGACCGCCCTGTGGCTACGCCTACGCCTGGAGGAGTCCCCGGCGTTCCGCCGCTCGCAGCAGCCACGGCGACAGGAGCCCGCCACCCCAGGCAAGGACGCCGCACCGCCTCCGCCGACGACCAGGCAACCACGGACACCGGCGCAGCCACAGACACAGACACCATGGGCCGTCATCGTCGGGTGCGGACGGCTGATGGCCTGGGCGGCGGCCGGCTACACCTTCCTCGTGGTCCTGCCGTCCTACCTCCAGAGCACGGTGGGTGCCAGCCCGCAACAGGCACTGCTCGCCACGGTCATCGCCAACCTGGGCTTCGCCGCCACCATCCTTCCCGCCGGCGCGCTCAGCGACCGGCTGGGCCGGCGAACGGTGATGGTCACCGGGGCGATCCTGATCGCGGTGTCCGCGCTGCCCCTGCTCCACGTGGTGCAGGACCGGCACTCCCCGGTGTGGTTGGCGTACGGCTCGGTGGCGCTCGCGGGTGCCCTGGTGGGCCTGTTGGCCGGCCCGGGGCCGGCGATGCTGGCCGAGATGTTCCCCACGGCGGTGCGCCACACCGGCCTGGGCCTGGCCTACGCGCTGGCGAACGCGGTCTTCTCCGGCTGCGCGGGCCTGCTCGTCACGGAGTTGATCCGCCGCACCGGCGACCCGGATGTCCCCGCCTACTACGTCATGGTCACCTGCGGCCTGGGCGCCCTGGCCCTGGCGACCCTGCGCCCGGACACCCACCACAGAACGCTGCACGAAGACCATCCTCCGTCCACCGACCTCCACTCCCCCTCGCACAACCACCCAACAACACCCAACACGCCATAATTCCAGGGACATTGGCCCTCACCCCATGCCACACTCGCCCCATGCCGATCCGCTATCCGCAACCCCTGCGTCCGGGTGACCGCGTGGCCGTCACATCCCCTTCGAGCGGCGTCGGCCCGGAGATGCGAGCGCGCCTGGAAGTGGCGATCGAGTCGGTGCGGGCCCGCGGCTACGAGGTGGTGGTCGGTCGTTGCATGGACGGGACGGGACACCTCAGCGCCCCCGCGGCGGAGCGCGCGGCCGAGCTGACGGCGATGCTGACGGACCCCGCCGTCAAGGCGATCGTGCCGCCGTGGGGCGGGGAGACCGCCGTCGACCTGCTGCCGCTGCTCGACTGGGACCGGCTCCGCACCGCCGAACCGACCTGGCTGGTGGGGTACTCCGACATGTCCACGCTCCTCACCCCACTCACCCTCCTGACGGGCCTCGCGACCCTGCACGGCACCAACCTGATGGACACGCCCTACCAGGTGCCCGAGGGCCTGTTGTCGTGGCTGGACGTGGTGGGCATGCCGGAGGGGAGCCGATTCGCCCAGACCTCGCCGGGCCGCCATCGGGCCGGCGGCTGGGCCGACTTCCGCACCTTCCCGGACGTCACCACCTACGAGTTGGACGGTGTCGGCACCTGGACCCGCCTGGATGCCGACGGCGACGTGGACGTCGAGGGACGCCTGATCGGCGGCTGCATCGAAACGCTCTGCAACGTGGCGGGAACGCCCTACGGCGATGTCGCGACCTTCGCCCGCACGCACGCCCCCGAGGGGCTGCTCGTCTACGTCGAGGCATGCGAGGACAACGCGTTCACCATCTGCCGCAATCTGCACGGGATGCGCCTGGCCGGCTTCTTCGACGCCGCCAAGGCCGTACTCGTCGGCCGCACCACCGCGCCCGACCGGGACTCCCTGACGCAGCACGAGGCCGTGCTCGACGCCCTCGCCCCCCTCGGCGTCCCCCTCCTCGCCGACGTCGAGTGCGGCCACGTCCCCCCACACCTCCCCCTGGTCAACGGGGCCCACGCACGCGTCCTCCACAACGCCGACCGACAGGAGGTGGTGCAGTGGTTGGACTGACGGGCTTGCGCGGGCGAACGGGGCGGGCGGCGCGCTGTTGTTGGCGTTGCGCCCGGCGAACGGCCGGTGGTGCGGCCAGCCCTGTCAGCAGGAAGAGCGCCCCGACGACGTACCAGCCGGGGCTGCCCCAGGTGATGCAGAGGGCGATGAGCAGGCCGGGCCCGAAGGCTTCTGCCAGGCCGGCGCCGAGGCCGAACACTCCGAGGTACTGGCCGGTGGCGTGGGCCGGCGCGAGGCCGAAGGACACCTCGAAGCCGGCGGCGGAGTGCCACAACTCACCGATGGTGTGGACGACCACGGCGGACAGCAGCAGCATCGCGGCTGCCCATGTCGGAATCCCGGCGGACAGCGAGAGCAGCCCGCAGGAGAGGAGGAAGGCCAGGCCCGAGCGGCGGTAGGCGACTCCGTCGGCGGCCGGGGAGTCGACGGCGCGGCTGACGCGCACTTGGCACCCGATGACGATGACGGTGTTGAGAAGCATGGTGCCCGAAACCAACCAACGTGGTGCCGTGGTGACTTGCACCAACCAGAGCGGTAGGGCCACGGTGAGCACCTTGAACTGGATGGCCATGAGGCCGTCGAGAGTGGTGAGCAGGAGGTAGGGCCGGTCGCGCAGGGCGATCCAGCGCGGGCCCTCAGGGGTGGGGCCGGACGGGACCGGCGGCAGGACGGCCAGGATCGCCGCGGAGGCGACGAAGGCGAGGGCGTTGCCGGCGATCATCAGGTGGTAGGCGGTGAGGGTGCCGGCCTGGACGGCCCACCCCGCCAGTAGGGCGCCGAGAGAGATGCCGATGTTGGTCACGGCGCGGAGGTAGGCGCGGAACGCCTGGGGCCGGTCCCCTCCGTAGCGCCGGATCAACGGGCTGCGCGCGGCCACTCCGGCCGCCTTGGCCCCGGTGGCGGCACAGACCGCCAGCACGAACGGCAAGAAGCTGTTCGCCAGTACGAATCCGGCCGTCGCCAACGCCTGGACGATGAGAGTGGTGGCGTAGACGCCGCGTGCACCGTGTCTGTCCGCGAGATGGCCGACGGCGATGCCCAGGACCAGCGAGACCAGTCCGGCCGCGCCGAGCCCGAGCCCGACCTGGCCCGCCGGGAGGTGCACCGCCTGGGTGAAGTACAGCACCCCGGCGGTGAGATAGAGGCCGCTGCCGACCGTGTAGACGAAGTTGGCGGCGGCGAGGGTGCGTTGAGGTCGGCTGTCCGGCAGCAGGTGAGGCATGGCGTCCTCGCTCCGTCGTGGGAGGGGAAATGGGGTCAACGTGGTCGACGGCCAGGTTCGGCTCAACTACTGCCTCTGTAGGCCTAGTTGGCGCCGATAGAGACTCTGGCTGTCGCCCCGGTCACCCTGCTGTAATGACCTTATGCACCTCAACCCTTACGGCGAGGACGCCGTGAACCTGGCCGCGGACCTGGCCAACCGGCGCCCGACGAGCGCCGACGAGCTCGCGGAACGGTGCGCGGCCGCCGGGCTGGCACTGGAGGGCCCGGTCACCTCGCATGACGTGGACCGCGCGCTGGTTGCCCTGGATGCCTGGGAGGCGGTCGTCGATGCCACCGACGGGGCCGAACGTGTCGCGTTGGTCAACCGGATGCTGGCGGCCGCCACCTCCCATCCACGACTGACCGCCCACTCCTGCGACGGCTGGCACCTTCACTACCGCGACGATCAACAGCCCTTCGGGGCCGTGTTGTTCGCGCTGATTTCGGTCGGGACCGCGCTGCACCTGACCGGTCGCGGCATGCATCGGCTCCATCGGTGCGCGGTCGCGGAATGCACCACCATCTTCGCCGACACCTCGCGTACGGGGAGGCGGCGTTACTGCTCTCCGCGCTGCGCCAATCGTGCCGCGGTGCGCCGGCATCGGGCGCGGGGGGCTCGTCGTGCGTGTTCCTCGGCGGATGGGGTGTCGTCGGCCTGTTCGGTGGGGAGGGCGGCGCGGAGGGTGCGGGCGGTGGTGGTCGGGTCGTAGGCGTCGGGGACGCCGGCCACCAGGATGATGTCGCCGGCAATGTGGCGCGAGCGCAGCGGGGCGATCTTCTGGTACTCGGGCGAGTCCCACCAGGTGCGTGCCCGGGCGATGTCGGGGAAGCCGATCACCACGACGTTCCCGGGCCAACTGCCCTCCTTCACCTCGTGTTGCGTGGCGTGGACGAGGAAGCGGCCGCCGTAGGGCTCGAAGGTGCCGGTGATGCGCTCGATGTACTCGGCGATCTCCGGGTGCGGGGCGGCATCCCGGAGATGGGCTATGGCGTAGGCGGGCATGGGCGCACCCTTCCGGTCGATCGGGGGGAAGAGAGGAAGTTCCCCGTACGCCGGTGATCCTGGCAGGCGAGGAGGTCGGAGGCGATTACCTGCCGGGTAAGCGGGGTGAGGGGCGCCCAATTGCGTTAGTCAGTTGGGGAGTTGTGCTGTTGCCTTGCTCCCGTCCGTGGGTGCGCGGCGCTTCATGGCGAATTCCAGTCTGCTCTCGCCCTCCCGTACGGGTTGCACGCGTCCGGTGCGGTGGAAGCCGTGTCGGGCGTAGAGGCGCTCCGCGCGGTCGTTGCCCTCGGTGACCCAGAGTTCCACGTAGGCGATGCCGCCGGCGTCCGCCCACCGCAGGGCCCGCACCACCAGCAGGTCAGCGGCCCCGCGGCCGCGGGCGGCGGGGGCGACCCACATGGACACCAGGTCGGCGGTGCGGGGGCCGGTCGGGACGATGCCGATCAGTCCGCATGCCTGGCCGCCGTCCTCGGCGAGGAACTGGTTGCGCTCGGCCAGGCGTTCCCGCCACTTCTCCTCCGTGAAGACCTGCTCCCGCTCCAGTGTGGAGCCGAACGCCTCGGGCGCATCGGCCAGGGCCGCCAGGCGAACGGCACGGTAGAGGGCCCAGTCACCGGTTTCGAAGGGTCGCACAGAGATCATTCCCATGGGTCCAGACCTTGGCCCGGCCAGTACGCCGCGCGCAAGGAAATTTGGGGACTGTCCGGGCCGCCGGGTAGCGGCATCCTCGGAGATCGGCCGGCGCGCGGCCCTGGCCGACGGACTTGAACCTCACGCGGCGTCAGGGGGCATCGCGGGGACATGAGTTTCGAACAGACCTGGAAGGTCGGGGCGCTCGCCTCGGCGAGCGGGGTAACCGTCCGCACCCTGCACCACTGGGACCGGATCGGGCTGCTGAGCCCGTCCCGCCGTACGGCCTCCGGGCACCGCGAGTACACCGAGCAGGACGTGGTCCGCCTCTACCAGGTGCTCGCCCTGCGCCGCCTGGGGTTGGCGTTGGAGACCATCGCCACCTGTCTGGACGTCGGCGTGGATCCGGTGCGGTTGGTGGCCGAGCAACTGTCCGACGTCGAGGCCGCCCTCGCTTCCCTGGATGTGCTGCGGCAGCGGTTGACCCATATCCACGGGGAACTCACCGCGGCCCGGGCGCCGGAGGCCGGCACGTTGATCTGCGTGCTGCGGGCGATGCGGGGCACCGGTCCGGCCGCCGACCAGGCCCTGCGCCGCCATGTCGACGACGACCAACTCCGGGCCCTGGAGGACCGGGCACGGGCCCTCGGGCCCGCCGCCCACTATCTGTTGGAGATCGAGTGGCCGGAGCTGTACCGCCGTGCCGAGGCGCTCCGCGCGGCCGGGACGGATCCGGGTGCACCGCAGGTGCGGCGGATCGTGGCCCGCATGGACGAGCTCGGTGCGCTGTTCAGCGGCGGCGAGGAGACCCTCTCGGCCGCGGTCAAGAGTGCCTGGCAGCAGGAGCCGGCCGCGATGTCCGGCGCCCCGGCCGACGCCTGGCAGGGCCTGGCCGCCTTCCTCGACCGCGCCCGCGCCGCCTCCTCATGACCAACGCCCGTACCCGTCCTACCGTTTCCCTCCGTTTCCACCGTTTCCTTCCGCCCCTTCCCGAGGACCCGTCATGCCCCGCGCCGTCCGGCTCCGCATCGCCCTGTCCGCCGCCCTGCCCACCCTCGTGCCGGCACTTGTCATCCTCTCCGCGTTGACGATCGCCGGCCTGGTGTCCTGGACGCTCGTCCCCTCGGTGGTGGTCGCGCTGGCCGTCCATTCGCTCATCACGTTCGTCCACCTCGGCCGCCTTCCGGCGGGCACCGTGGCCACCATCGGCGGCACCGTCGGCCCTGGTGACCGGAGTTGACGGGTACGTTCGTCCGCGCCGGTCGGTGGCGATGCGGAGATGCGACCGACGCAGGAGGACAGGCACGCTCTCACCCGAACCCGAACCCGAACCCGAATCCGATCCCGGACCCGAATCCGTACCTGTACCCGTCACCTCCGGGCACCGCGGGCCGGATCAGGGGCTCGCCCCCACGGTCCCGCTCTGCCCCTCGTCCGCGCGGCGGCGCAGGGTGACCACGAAGACATGGCTGCTGACGGCCAACATCCAGAGCGGGAAGACGAGTTCGAGATGGCTCGTGGAGCCGACCGCGAACAGCAGTACCAGTCCCACCAGATAGCCGAGCCAGGCCAGCCAGCGCGGGAAGACACCCAGCCGGCGCCCGATGGTGGTGGTCGACACCACGAACACCGCGGCCATCCGCGTGGCGTAGTTGGTCAGCAGCTCCAGGACCAGATGGCGGCCGAACTGCCAGAGCGCCCGTTGTCCCGCGGAGGCGGCGGCGGTCACGTCCGTAACGGCCAGCAGGCTGCCGGCCGTTGCCGCCAGGACGAACAGCATCGCCACGAAGAGCACCCCGCTGCCGAGGAAGAGCGTGGCGAAGAACCGGTCCTCGGCCGTGCCGACGTAGTCCCGGACGGCGCCCATGAACCACAGGAAGAAGATCCCGGCGAACGGCAGCAGGGCCAGCGCCGCCTGCAGCGCGTGGCGCTGGGACGTCTGTCGGGTCCAGTCGACGGCGTCCTGGGGGTGCTCGGGTACCGCCAGGTGCACCAGCAGGATGGCGGCGCCCAGCAGCAGCGCGGAGACGACGCCGGCCGCCGCCGCGGCGCGCGGCATCCGTACCGTCCGGCCCGTGGGCCGGTCGACCGGGCGCCTCACGCGCCACCGTCCGTGTGCCGGGCGGGTGGCGTGGTGGGGCGCGGAGTCCGGTGTGGCCGCGGTGACGGCGGTGACGGCGGTGCGCTCAGGCCGTAGGACCATGCGTTGGGTGACATGCCGTCAGTTTTACGACGTGCGGTTCGGCGCCGTCGGGATTGGCCGCGGTCAGTCGAGTGAACCAGGGCCTGCGTCGTGGGCGTCGGGAGGGGGTGGCCCGCCGCCCGTCATCGGCCGGCGGCGCACTCCCCGCTCCCAGTGCCCCCGTTGCGCGCGCCGGTGGCGTTCCGTGTGTCGGGTGCGCGTCCACAGGCCGTCGCCGCCGCCTCGTCGTCCGTGGGATCATGTCCTGACCAGGCGATTTCACCGCAAGGCATGGCACCGAAGGAGACGAGCCCGGATGTTTGACGCCCTGAAGAACCTCAAGGAGAAGGCCGAGGAGATCGCCGAGGCACACGGCGACAAGATCTCCGACGGGCTGGAGAAGGTCGGCGGGTTCATCGACGACCGGACCGAGCACAAGCACAGCGACAAGATCGACACCGCCGTCGACAAGGCCCAGGGCTTCGTCGAGAAGCTGGGCGACAAGAAGTCCTGACGCGCGGACAGGCGAGCGGTCCGGGCACCACAGTGCGTCGGGGCCCGGATCGCGGGCGGGCGCGCCGGAGGGCGGGCGAGTGGTCCATCGCGCCGCGGGCGCGCTGGACAGCAGCATGGTCGACCGCACCGCGAATTGGTCTAGTCCTGACTTGGTCCAGTCCATTGACATGCCCCTGACATCAGGGTTATCCCAGAGTCAATACCGCTGCGTACAAGGGGAATTGGCGGTCCACCTCCGACATCTGGGACTGACATGAGACGCAGGCGCTCCCTCCGCACCGCCCTCACCGCTACCGTCACCGCCGTCGCCACGGCCGGTCTGACCGCCCTGGGCGGTGGCGCCGCCCACGCGGCGACCCCGCTTCCGGCCCAGGTGTTCGCGCCCTACTTCGAGTCGTGGACGGGCGACAGCCCCGCCGCGCTCTCCGCCCAGTCCGGGGCCAAGCACCTGACGATGGCGTTCCTGCAGACCGAGTCCAAGGGCTCCTGCACGCCCTATTGGAACGGGAGTACCCATACCCCGGTCTCCTCGTCCTCCTTCGGCGACGACATCAAGACCATCCAGGGCAAGGGGGGCGACGTCATCCCCTCCTTCGGCGGCTACACCGCGGACACCACCGGCACCGAGATCGCGGACAGTTGTACCGACGTCCAGAAGATCGCCGCCGCGTACGAGCAGGTGATCACGACCTACGACGTGTCGCGGCTCGACATGGACATCGAGGCGGACTCGCTGGACGACTCGGCCGCGGTCGACCGGCGGAACAAGGCCATCAAGCTGGTCGAGGACTGGGCGGGGGCCAACGGGCGGAAGGTGGAGATCTCCTACACCCTCCCGACGACGACGCAGGGCCCGGCCGACAACGGAACCGCCCTGTTGCAGAACGCGGTCAGCAACGGCGCGCGGGTGGACGTCGTCAACATCATGACGTTCGACTACTACGACAACGCCACCCACAACATGGCCAACGACACCCAGACCGCGGCCCAGGGGCTGTACGACCAGCTCAAGCAGCTCTACCCGGACAAGACGCCGGCCCAGTTGTGGGCGATGGTCGGCATCATCGAGATGCCCGGCGTCGACGACTTCGGGCCGGCCGAGACGTTCAGCCTCGACAACGCCCACCAGGTCTACAAGTGGGCGGTGGACAAGGGCATCAACACCCTGTCGTTCTGGGCCCTCCAACGGGACAACGGGAGCTGCCCCGGCGGCGCTTCGGCCGACAACTGCTCCAGCATCCCGCAGCAGACCTGGGACTTCACCCATGTCTTCGCGCCGTTCACCGGCGGCGGGACCGTAGGGCCGACGGCCTCCCGGTGACCGTCGCGGCCGCACGCCCGGGGGTGTGCGGCCGCGACGGTGGTGCCGGCGGTCCCTATGGCGCGGTCCGGGCCCCGTCGTGCGCTGGTTGGTCGGCGCCGGCGGGGGCCGCCGGTGGTGTCCAGCGGATGCGGGTGGCGCACAGCGAGACCACCAGCGCCGAGGCGGCGACGGCGGCCATGCCCCAGACCAGTCCGGTGGCGTTGGCGATGAAGCCGATGAAGGGCGGACCGGCGAGCAGGCCGGTGGTGCCCATGGCGGCGACCAGCGTGAGCGCCTGGGGGCCCTGCCCGGCCGCGGCCACGTAGACGCAGGGGGTGACGGCCGCGACGCCCAGGCCGACGCAGGCGAAGCCGATCAGGGCCGGCAGCGCGCCACCGCTCAACAGGGCGAGCGCCAGGCCGACTCCGGCCAGCGCGCTGCCGGCGCGGACGATCCTCCCGTCGCCCCAACGGCTCCGCCAACCGTCGGCGAACAGGCGGGACAGCACCATCACGCCGGAGACGACGGCGATACCCATGGGCGCCAGTTCCGCGGACGCCTTGGCAACGTCCCTGAGGTAGAGGGCCGACCAGTCGTTCATGGCGCCTTCGGTCACCGTGCCGAACGCCATGGCGCAGCACATCCACAGCGTCAGGCGCGAGGGCAACGCCCAGCGGCGGCCGGTGCGTTGCCGTTCGCGACTCGTCGCGGGTCGCTCGTCGGTGAGCAGGCCGGGCCGGGCGCAGCCGAGCAACAGCAGCAGCACCGCGGCGGCCGCCGCGAAGTGCACGACGACGCTCGCGGTCAGCGCGGTCACGCCGGAGGCCAACACGGCCGCGGCCAGGGACCCGGCGCTGAACGTCGCGTGCAGCTTGGACATGGCGTTGCGCTTGTGCCTGGACTCCAGGGCGGCGCCCTGGGCGTTCATGGCGACGTTCAGACAGCCCACCAGCAGGCCGTCGACGCACATCACCACCAGCGCGGTCGGGTAGTTGGGCGCCGCGGCCAGCGCGAACAGCAGCAGGGTCAGGCAGAGCGCGGACCACAGCGCCAGGCGCCTGGCGCCCAGCCGGTTCATCAACAGCGTCACCAGGGGGAACGAGGCCGCCGCGCCGACGCCGGTGGCCATCAGCAGCACGCCCACTTCCGCCGCGGACAGGCCGAGTTGGGCCTTGACGGCGGGGATCCGGGACGCCCAGGTGGCGTACTGGAATCCCAGGGTGAAGAACAGGGCCGCGATCGCCAGCAGCGCCCGTGGGAACGGATCGGGTATGCGGAACGCCAGCATCATGCCCCTTCTCGGAGGTTGGCCTCGTGGCCGTGTCTGTCGTCGTCGAACGCGTTGACGCGTCTGCGGTGTGGTGCTGTTGGTGTCGGCAGCGGTCGGGACATGTAGACGGCGTGCGGGCCGTACTCGTCCGGGGCGACCACTCCGGGGTGGGCGTGGAATCCGTTGGCCGTCCAGAAGGGGTCGCTGCCGGCGACGGCGATCAGGGAGATCCGCTCGTAGCCGGTGAGCGTCGCCGTGGTCGTGAGGTGGCGCAGGAGGTGCCTGGCCAGTCCCCGGCGGCGGAGCGGCTCGGCGATGACCAGGTCGTGCAGGTGGAGGTTGCGGGAGGGGAGCGGGGGGCGTTCCGGGCGGGTCAGGTCCGGGTAGTGGAACGCCGGGTAGGGCAGGGCCAACAGGTAGCCCGCCAGCCGCCGGTGGAGGTCGAGGGCGAAGCAGGTGCCTGGTGAGGCGTGGGCGCGGGAGGCGAGGGCGGCCGGCTCCTCGGACAGTCCGAGGGCGGCGTAGGCGCGGGACTCCAGCGCGGTGATGGCATCCCAGTCGTCCGACGCGACGGGGCGGATGCGTGGGGTGTCGACGGCGTCGGTGGTGTCGGTGGCTTCGGTGGTCTCGCGATTCATCGACATCCGCAGCACACCTCCGCGACCGGTTGCGGGCGTTGGCGGTGGGGTGGCGCGTGGTCTCCGGTGCCCGGGCCGTGGATCCAGGTGTACGGGGGCGGGCGGAAGCCGTTGAAGCCCTGGGTCAGATAGCTGAGGGCGTAGGCGCCGCAGGAGAGCACCCAGACCGGGTCGCCGGAGGCGAGGCCCGCGGGCACCTGGACGGGGCCGCGTTCGGGCCCGAAGGCGTCGTCGCTGTCGCAGGTGGGGCCCGCCACGAAGGCGGGGAGGGTCGGGCCGGCGGGGTGCGTGGGGAAGACCATCCGGTACGTCAACTGGTCCATTTCGTAGAGGCCGTTGAACTTGCCGATGCTGAGGTACAGCCAGCGTTGTCGCTCGCCGTCGGGTTGGCGGCGGGTGGTGAGGCGGGTCACGTGGGCCCGGATGGCTCCGTGGTCCGCGACGAGGTAGCGACCCGGTTCGATGCGGAAGTCCAGGGGGTGTCCGCAGGCGTCGGTGAGGCGCGCCATGCCCTCCCGGATGACGGCGAAGATCTTGTCCACGGGTGGGTCGAGGGGGCCGCCGCGCGCGTCGGCGTAGCCGAGGGCCGGCAGGCCGCCGCCGAGGTTGACGTGGTCCACGCGGATGCCGCGCCGGTGCAGGGCGGCCAGGGTCCCGGCGGCGAGGTCGAGGGCGCGGCGCCAGGCATCGGCCGTCATCTGTTGGGAACCGACGTGGAAGGAGAGCCCGGACGGGGTCAGTCCGGCGTCCCGGGCCGCGGCCAGCACGCGGACCGCGTCGGCGGAGGAGCAGCCGTGCTTGTGGGTCAGTCCCCACAGCGCGCCGGCGCCGTCGGTGGCCAGGCGGCAGAACACCCGGGCGCCGGGGGCGTGGGCGGCGAGGGCCGCGACGTCCTCCAGGCTGTCCGTGGCGAAGTCCCGCACGCCGAGCCGGTGTGCCTCGGCGATGTCCCGGTCGGACTTGACGGTGTTGCCGTAGTGGATCCTGTCGAGCGGGATGCCGGCGCGGAGTGCCTGGGCGATCTCGCGGGGACTGGCCGCGTCGGCGCCCGCGCCCCGCCCGGCCAGGCAGCCGAGGACGGCGTCCATCGGGCAGGACTTCACGGCGAAGCGGACGGCGGCGCCGGGCAGTTCGCGTTGCAGGGTGGCGTGGTGCTCGGCGATGCCGGCCAGGTCGTAGACGATCCGGTCGTGGTCGGCGGTTGCCAGGGCGGCGCGCAGGGCGGGGTTGTCGGTGGTCATCGGCGGTACCGGTCCGGCTGTTGGGGGAACGGGTGCGGGCCGGTGGCGCGGCTCGCGTCGACCAGCGCCGCCCATGCCTCGATGAGCAGGGCGAAGTCCGCCATGTCCTGCCCGGCCTCGTGGAGCAGGTGCTCCCGGCGTGGGGCAAGGGTGTCGGCGAACGTCGCGTACTTTCCGCCGAGTTGGCGGTAGGAGGCGTCGAGGACGTCCAGTCGTCGGACGTTCTCGGTCCGGTCCAGTGCGGTGCTCTCGCGGACCAGCGCGGCGACGGCGGGGGCGCGTACCTGGTGGTGGTCGTCGAGGAGGGCGTCGCCCTCGGCGGCCATCCGGTCGTAGAGGAAGTTGAGGTAGAGCATGGAGAGGAAGAACTTGGTGAACCGGGTCTGGTAGGCGGGGAATCCGGGGCCGGTGCGGCGTTCGCCGGTGTAGAAGTTCACGATGTTGCGGTTGTGCAGGACGCCCGGCAGGCCGGCGTCGTGCACCAGGTGGATGAGGAAGTAGTCGCTGCCGATGGTGTTGGTGGCGGGCGGCAGCGGGACGCGCTCGTGCACGCGGTGGAAGCTGATGTTGCACATGTCCACCCGCATGGGGTCGACCAGGCCCAGGACCGAGTGGTCGCGGGTGAACGGTTCCGTGCCGGCGCCCCGGAACGACTCGGCGGCGAGTTCCCGCTTGGCCTGCTCCGACCAGTGACCGGGTGCCCACAGGCCGACCACGTCGGCGTAGACGTCCGGGTCCAGGCGGTGGATCTCGGCGATGTCCACGGAGAGTTCGCCGATGAAGGAACTGCCCACCATCGTCACGGGTTTGGACGCGTGCCGCGGGTCCAGGGTGGTCTCGGTGACGTGGCGCGCCGCGTCGCCGGCGGGCCGGCCGAGGGAGCGGAGCTCGTGGTGGATGGGGAAGACCGGGGTGCCGTTGCCGCTCTGGTAGCGGCTGTCCGAGTCCCGGCGGTGGACGGACTGGCAGCCGAGGGCGGCGGCGATCAGGAACGCCCGGTTGGTGCAGGCACCGTAGGAGGGCTCCGTCGGGAGCATGAGGTCCAGCATCAGGTCGGGCTTGGCGACGCCGGAGTCCCGGATCACCCGCCGCAGGAAGCCGCGTTGGGCGCGTTCGTCGAGGTGGTGCGCGATGACGTTCGGCGGGCGGGGGGTCTCCCGCACGGCCCGGGCGTGTGCGGCGAACGCCGCGCCGTCGCAGGAGTCCAGGACCAGCAGGTGGACCACGACGTCGAAGTGCTCGGCGGCGTACGCGGCCTCCTCGCCGAGGGCCCTGATCGCCGGGGCGCAGGGCCGGTTGGTGGGCAGGGTCAGGCAGATTGTGCGCATGCGCCCGCTCCCGTGGGTTCGGCGGCGTCCTGCCCGGTCCAGGAGTCGAGGCCGAGGAGCCTGGCGCCCAGTTCGTCGAGGACCGCCGGGCCGTAGCGGAGCGATTCGTGGCGCCGGGCGTCGCCGACCAGGGTGGCGTTCCAGTCCGGCGTCCGCCGGTGCCGCCAGGAGTCGACCCGGGAGGCGCGCAGGGCGTGGTGTTCTTCGAGGGCCGGCATCATGGAGAGGTACTGGACGGCGCGCACGCCGTCCCGGGAGGTGTTGGCGGCGACGCCGTGCGCCAGCAGGCCGTTCCAGATCAGCAGGTCGCCGGCGGCCAACTCAGGGCGGATGACGGGGAGTTCGTCGCGGTCGAAGGCGGGGCGGAGCGGGTCCCGGTCGGCCGGTTGACGCGCCTTCCACTGGTCGAACCGGCGGAACAGTTCGGGCGCGCACTGGAATCCGCCGCAGTCCGGCCGGGTGTCGTCCAGCGCGATGATGCCCTGGACGCGCTGCGGCAGCACGCCGAGCGTGGTGTCGATGTCCCAGTGGAGTTCGATGTCGAAGCCGCGCGCGGTCGGCGCGATGAGCGCGCGGTCGCGGTTGTGGATGTTGGGCGGGTTGAGGTTGAGCCGGTCCAGGGTGACCCACAGTTCCGGGCAGTCCCAGACGTCGACGAACGCGTCGTAGACCCGTTGTGCCTGGCGGCTGTCCCAGAGGTACTGGTGGTGGTACGCCTCCACGAATCCGTAGACGTGCAGTTCCCGGTCGAGGTCCGAGCGGAACGGCCGGTCTTCGTACCAGGTGTCGGGGCGGGCCGGGTCGAGGCCCTGGAAGTCCCAGGCGAAGTCCAGCAGGCGCCGGGCGGCGGAGGGCGCGATCGCCTCCTTGACCACGACGAAGCCGTAGGTCTGCCAGAAGGCGAAGTCCGCCTCGGACAGCACCCGCAGCCCGTGCGTCTTGCGCAGTTCGTGCAGCGCGGTGCGGGCCAGGTAGGTCTCGCCGTCCGCGCTGAAGTAGGGGACGTCGGAGGCGGCTCGGTACAGGTATGCGTCGGTCGCCGGCATGCAGCGCTCCAAGGTTTCGATGACTGGCGGGCCGTGCGGATCCCTCTCGGACGGGGCACCGGGCCGTGGGAGGCGCGTCGTTGGGCCGTCGGGCTGCTCGGGACGTCGCGGGGAGGGCGATCCGCTCGGCGGTGGATGTCGTTGCCGAAGGTGAGCGGGGTGCGCAGCAGGGGCCGGCGGGCTCGCTCGTCCGCCGGGGGCGATCAGACCCGCCCCGTACGCAACTTACGTCCCTTGCTTCACTCGCTCACCAACAAAGTGGACTAGACCAACTTGCGCTGTCAATAGCGGAGTTGAGGAGGGTGCCGCCGCGGCGGACTCGGGAGGGGGCGGGGTCGGCCGCAGAGCACCCCTCGCCCGCCCCACCGACGCCCTCCGCGTCAACCGGGGCTCATGGCCGAGGAGTCGGGGGCGATTGCCCGATCCCTTGACAGTGCGGATTGGACTAGGCCAATATCCGCTGGTCTGTACCAACAACCCCTGATCGATGCCTCGCCCCACAACGGAAGGCCCCGTCGATGTCCTCCACCCCGCACAGCAAGGAGTTGCGACGACTCGCTCTCTCCGTCCTCCAACCGGGCTTCGTGGGCACCGAGGCACCGGACTGGGTCCTGCGCGCCATCGGTGACGGACTGTCGTCCGTCGTGCTCTTCTCCCGGAACATCGCCTCGGTCGAGCAGGTGGCCCGACTGGCCGCCCAACTCCGCGCCGAGAACCCGGCATTGATCATCGCCATCGACGAGGAGGCCGGGGACGTCACCCGGCTGGAATCCGCGACCGGCGCCACCCGGCCCGGCAACTTCGCCCTCGGCACCGTGGACGACCCGGAACTGACCGAGGCCGTCGCCCGCGACCTGGGGCACCAACTGCGCGCCGCCGGCGTGAGCCTGGACTACGCGCCCAGCGTCGACGTCAACTCCAACCCGGACAACCCCATCATCGGCGTCCGCTCGTTCGGCGCCGATCCCGCGCGGGTCTCCCGCCACGCCACGGCCTGGATCCGGGGCCTGCAGTCGGCCGGCGTGGCCGCCTGCGCCAAGCACTTCCCCGGGCACGGGGACGTCGCCGTCGACTCCCACCACGGCCTGCCCAGTTACGACGCGAGCCCGGACGAGATCGCCGCGCAGGCGCTGCCGCCCTTCCGGGCGGCGGTGGCGGCGGGCGTGGGTGCGGTGATGAGCGGCCACCTCCTGGTGCCCGCCCACGACCCGCACCTCCCGGCCACCCTGAGCCCCCGACTCCTCAACGACCTGCTCCGCAAGGAGCTCGGCTTCGAGGGGCTGATCGTCACCGACGCCATCGAGATGGGCGCCGTCGCGGACCGCTACGGCATCGGCGGCGCCGCGGTCCGGGCCGTCGCCGCCGGCGCCGATGCGGTCTGCGTCGGCGGGGAGAACGCCGACGAGGCCACCGTGGCCCGCCTGGTCGAGGCGCTCACCACCGCCGCGTCCGACGACGAACGCGCCGCGGAGCGCCTCGAAGAGGCCGCCGAACGGGTCCGGGCGTTCGCCGCGTGGTCCCGGGCGCTGGGCCGCGGGGCCCCGGTGGATCCGGTCAACCGGGACATCGGCTTCGTCGCCGCCCGCCGCGCCGTCCGGCTGCGCGGCGCCGCGGACGCCACCCTCCCCCTGGCCGCTCCCCCGCACGTGGTGGAGCTGGTGCCCTCGACCAACCTCGCCATCGGCAAGGAGACGCCCTGGGGCGTCGCCGCGCCGCTGCGGGAACGGCTGCCCGGCACCACCTTCGTCCGGGTGCCGCATCAGCAACTCGCCGAGCGGCCCGCGGTGTTGGCCGACCACGCGCTGGCGCCCGCCGCCGGGCGCCCGCTGGTCGTCGTCGTCCGGGACGCCACCCGGCACGCCTGGATGGGCCGCGCGCTGGCCGAGCTCACCGCGGCCCGCCCGGATGCCGTCGTGGTCGAGATGGGCCTGCCGGGCGACTCGCTTCCCGGGGCGGTGCAGGTCCTCACGCACGGCGCGACGGCCGCCTCCGGCGTCGCCGCGGCGGAGGTGCTGGCGGGCGGTCGCCCGGGACGGGCCGCGACGGTCTCCGGCTAGCGGCCGCGAGGCGCACCGGCACCGTCGACGTCGCAGGCGGCGCCCGACGGCCTCGGTGCGCGAGCGCCCAGCCGGCCTGCGCCCGGGGCCCGTTCGCCGGCTCAGGCGTCGCGCCGTTGGGCGGCCTCGGTGAGGGTCCGGAGGACGGCCGGGGGAAGGCCCAGGTGGTGGCCGACCCAGGCGGGGTCGCGGCCGTGGCCCAACAGGATCCAGGCGGTGTGCAGTTGCTCCAGATCGG
Source organism: Streptomyces sp. NPDC090442 (assembly GCF_044769405.1). Taxonomy (NCBI): domain Bacteria; kingdom Bacillati; phylum Actinomycetota; class Actinomycetes; order Kitasatosporales; family Streptomycetaceae; genus Streptomyces; species Streptomyces sp. NPDC090442. The sequence goes on along the minus strand of NZ_JBIVXW010000019.1, from coordinate 35,042 downwards.
GGGCGCCGGGGGCGGCGAGCAGGGGGCGGAGTTCCCGGAGCGGGAAGCCCTCCAGGGCCTTCGCGTCGAACCAGCCCTCGGGCCCCGCCCTCGGGGGCGCGGGGTGGTGGACCTCGTGGCGGGGGGCGTGCCGCCGCTGCCACACCACCCGGAACAGCACGAGCACCCCGACCACGACGGCGACAAGCGCGCCGCTGAGGGCCGGTTGCACATGGGGCGGCGCCACGCGCAGCACGGTGACCACGGCCGCTCCGCCGGCGATGACGACCAGCACCGCGGTGAGCTCGGGGCTCCAACGGCGCGGCGCCTCCCGCTGGTTCGGCGGGGTACGCGCGGGGTGCTGTCCCTCGGCGTGGCCGGGGCGGTGGCGGAGGTGGGGTGCGGGCATGTCGCTCATCCGATCTGAATCGCCTTGACCAACAGCAGCAGGGCGGCGATCACCAGATAGCCGCGGAGCAGTCCCATGCCCAGCTTCAGGCCCGGCGACCAGACGACGGGTTCGAGGAGGGCGAGCGGCGGCATCCGCCAACTCTCGCGGTCGGCGCGGGAGACCGTGACGGCGGGCGGCCGCCCCCCGCGGGTGAGGCGGAGCCAGACGGTGGCGCCGAGGAGCCCGGCGACCAGGGCGCCGGTCGCCCACAGGCCGACCTCCAGGGCGTTCAGGGACGGGAAGAGGGTGGTGGCGACGAGGATGCCGGAGAGCGCCAGCAGCACCACGATGATCAGGGCGGCCACCGCGTTGAGCCAGCGCGGGTTGGTCCACGGGCCCAGCACGGCGCGGTCGTTGCAGAGCAGCAGCAGGAAGGTGCTGGCCGAGGGCAGCAGCAGTCCGGCCAGGGCCTGGACGGCGGTGGTGATCAGTCCCAGGGGGGCGCCGGGCAGCAGCACGACGGCTGCGGCGACCAGCACCATGCCGGTGTAGCTGGCGTAGAACGCCTTGGCCTCGCGGAAGCTGCGGTGCAGGGAGTGGCTGCGGTTGAAGACGTCGCCGAAGGCGTAGCTGGTGGCCAGCGTGACGGCGGCCGCGCCGATGATCGAGGCGTCGAGCAGCACGACGGCGAACAGCGCGCCCAGGACGCGGCTGTGCGCGCCCAGGGCGTTGGCGACGCCGAGCGCGTCGGTGAAGTGGCCGGCCGCGCCGGTGCCGCGGACCGCGTAGTCGGCGACGATGACGATGGCGATGGCGCCGCCGACCACGAAGAGGGAGCCGAGGACCGTGTCGGCGCGCTCGTGGCCGATGAACCGCGGCGTGATGCGCTTGTCGATGATGTTGGACTGCTGGAAGAACAGTTGCCAGGGGGCGACCGTGGTGCCGACGATCGCGATGATCAACAGGACCGCGAGCGGGGTGAAGCCGCCTTGGACGCCGGGCACCACCAGGTGGTAGGCGGCGTCCCCGTAGCGCGGGTGGGACAGCAGGGCCAGCGGTACCAGCAGCAGGCTGACGGCGACGAAGGCCAGCATGGCCCGTTCCCAGCGGCGGAAGCTGCCGGTCGCGGTGATCCCGACCAGGAGGCAGGCGGAGACCGGCACCGCGACGTACTTGCTGATGCCGAAGTAGCCGAGGGCCAGGGAGACTCCGATGAACTCGGTGACGATGGTGAGGACGTTCAGCACGAACAGGTCGACGACGCTGAACCAGCCCCAGAACCTGCCGAACCGCTCCAGGATCAGCCGCGCGTGACCTACCCCGGTGACGGCGCCGAGCCGCACCACCATCTCCTGGTTGACGATCAGCACGGGGACGAGCAGCAGCAGGACCCACAGCAGGCTGTACCCGTGGTTCTGGCCGGCCTGGGCGTAGGTGGCGACGCCGCCCGCGTCGTTGTCGCCGACCATCACCACCAGTCCGGGGCCGACGATCGCCAGGAAGGTGAGCAGGCGGCGCTTGAGGCTGCGCCCGAGGTCGGCGTCGTCGACGCGGATGCGACCGAGGGCGCCTTCGATGTCGTCGTCGCGGGTGGTGCGCGGGGCGCGGGCGGGCGCGGGGGCGGTGGGCGGGCGCGGTCGTCGGGACGCGTCGGCCCTGGTCCGGGTCGGCGGTGGGCAGGAGCCGGGCGCGGGAGTGGGAGTGGGGCGGCCGGGAGGCGGGCCCGGGGGTGGGGTGGCGGGGCCGGCGCCGCGTTCGGGCGGTGCGGCCTGCGGCTTGGGGGGCGGGGGTGGTTCGGGCGTTGTGTGCGGTCCGGGCCGTGGGACCGGTCCCGTGGGGCGCGGTGGCCGCTCGGGCCGCCGCGGCGCTCCGCCCGTCACGGCCGTTCCCGCTGCTGGGGCGCGATCGCGGTGCGGTGCACGGCCGGCGCCGGCTCCCGACGCCGCCAGTCCTCCGGCAGCATCGCTTCCAGTACGTCGTCGACGGTGATCAGGCCCAGCAGGACCTCGTCCTCGTCCACGACGGGCAGGGTGGTCAGGTTGTAGTCGGCCATCAGCAGCGCGACGTCCACCAGGTCGGTGTCGGGCCGCACCCGGACCGGGTCCGGCTCGCTCACCTCGCCCAACGCCGCCTGCGGATCGGCCTGGAGCAGCTCCACCAGGCGCACCGCGGCGACCAGCCGCCCCTCGTCGTCGGTCGCGTAGGCACTGCTGAGGGCCTCGGGTTGGAGGTGGCGGGAGTTGCGCAGCGCGGTGACGGCCGCGGCGACGCGGGTGTCGGCGGGCAGCGCCAGGAAGTCCATCGCCATCAGCCCGCCCGCGGTGTCGGGGTTGAAGCCGAGCAGGGTCCTGACCTTGGTGCGCTGGGCCGGCGGCAGCAGGTCCAACACGCGGCGCCGGCGGGGCTGCGGCAGGTCCTCCAGCGCGTCGGCGGCGTCATCGGCCCGCATCCGGCCGAGCACCGCGGCGATCTCCTGGTCGCTGCGGGTGCCGAGGAGCCGGGTGGCGCGCTCCTCCTCCAACTCCTCGAAGACGTCCGCCTCCAGCTCCGGGTCCTGGTGGACGCGGCCGAGGATCTCGCGCTCCTCGTCCTTGGAGGCGTCTTCGAGCAGATCGGCGATCTCCGCGGGACGCAGGCCGCGGATCCGCGTCGTCGGGCGGCGGACCAGGACGCTGCCGCGGTGTCCGATCAGCGGCTCGAAGCCCTTCCAGTCCCGACAGCGGTGTTCGCGGCGGTGGCCGGCCAGCCGCCGCAACGGGCCGCGGGGGCGGCGGGTGTCGAGCCCGGAGAGCAGCCAACGGCCGTTGCGGCGGGCCAGTTCGACGTCCGAGGCACGCACCAGCCGGGCCTTGGCCACGTCGATCAGCCGGTGGCCGAGCACGTCGGCGCGCAGCAACACCTCCCCCTCGCGGCGGCGGAACGGCCGCAGGTCCAACTTGGCGCTCTCCAGCAGGACCTGGCCGTCCCCGTCGAACGACGTCAACTGCTCGACGGGGACGAACAGCTCGCGGCGGCCGACCCGGACCACCAGCCCGGTCACCTCCGGGTAGTCCGTGCCGCGCAGCCGCACGATGACATCGGCCAGCCGCCCGAGCGTCCGCCCCTGACGGTCGGCGACGGGGCGCCGCACCAGCGCGGAGAGGCGCAGCGGCGCCGACCGTTGCTCGGCGGGCGGCCTGGGGGAAAGGGGGCTGACGGCCATGGTTCTGCCCTGCCCTGGGGTGCGGTCGGGCCGGCGTCGCCGCCGTCGCGTCAACGGCACACCACGACGCCTCCCCCTCCATCTTGCGAGGTGTCCGGGCCCGGCGCGAGACCTCTCGACGCCGGGCCGGCGCCGCGTGCACGGAGCGGCGCCCGACGGTGACTCCCCGCTGGTTTCCCGGTAACTCCCTGCGTTTATTTGCATACGAATGCAACAAGCGGCAGACTTTGCGCGGTATTTCCGCGGCACGCACACGAGGAAGGGAGGCGGCCGTGAGCGGCGAACCTCATAGTCCCGGCTGTCTTCCGGGCAGCGCCTGACCTCCCTGTCCCCTTCCCCAACTCTTCGTCCTCGCAGCCGGTGCCGACGTGCTCGCGCGCGCCGGTGACCGTTCCGCCGTGGCCCGGCTGTGCCATCGTCGGTCCGCAGACCGTCGTGCACCGGGGGGTGTCCCGTGACGTTTCCGTCGTTGTCCGCCGTGTCCCGCGCCTCGTTGCCCGCCCGGGTGGCCGGGCGGCTGGTCCGCATGCCGTGGATGGACGTGGCGGTGGCCGCGGCGGTGCTGGTCGGGATGTACCTGCTGCTGCGGGCCGGCGGCACGGGGACGCCGGTGTCGTTCGCCCCGTCCCATGTCGTCGCGGTGGACACCGATCCCGCGAAGCTGCCGTACTACGCGGCGCGGAGCCTGGTGCGGATGTTCGCCGCGCTGGCGGCCGCGGTCACCTTCGCCGTGGGCTACGCCTATGCCGCGGCGCGCAGCCGGCGGCTGGAGCGGGTGCTGATCCCGGCGTTGGACATCCTCCAGTCCATACCGGTGCTCGGCTTCCTCACGGTGGCGGTCACCGGATTCGTCTCGCTCTTCCCGGGCTCGACCCTCGGCCTGGAGTGCGCCTCGGTCTTCGCGATCTTCACGTCGCAGGCGTGGAACATGGCCTTCGGCTTCTACCACGCGCTGATCACGCTGCCGCGTGAGTTGGACGAGGTCTCCCGCTCGCTCCGCTTCACCCGCTGGATGCGGTTCTGGCGGATCGAGCTGCCGGCCGGCGCGATCGGCCTGGTGTGGAACGGCATGATGAGCTTCGGTGGCGGCTGGTTCTTCCTGGTCGCCTCCGAGGCCATCAGCGTCGCCGGCCACAGCTATCCGCTGCCCGGCGTGGGCTCGTTCGCCGGCACCGCCATCGCCGACGGGGACCTGGGCAGGGTCGGCTGGGCGGTGGCCACCATGGCGGTCATGGTGACGGGGGTGAACTTCGTCTTCTGGCGCCCGCTGACCGCCTGGGCCGAGCGGTTCAAGAACGAGCAGTCCGAGGCCACCGACGTGCACCGCTCGCTGGTGCTGGACTTGCTGCGCCGCTCGCCCTGGCCGCGCCGGTGCGGCCGACTGCTGCGCCCGTTGGGCGAGTTGCTGGGCCGGGCGGGGCGGATCCTGGGCACCGACGATCCGCCGCTGGCGGGCGGCCGGGCCCAACGGCGCACCGGCGACCTGGTCTTCGCGGTGGTCGCCGGCGGGCTGATCGTCTGGGGGCTGGCCGATCTGCTGGGCTACCTCCACCACCGCACCGGCCTCGGCGTCTTCGTCGAGCCCCTGTTGCTGGGGCTGGCCACGCTGGCCCGCGTGGTGCTGCTGGTCGCGGTGGCCACGGTGGTGTGGGTGCCGATCGGCGTGAAGATCGGCTTCTCGCCACGGCTGGCCCGGATCGCCCAGCCGCTGGTGCAACTCCTGGCCAGCTTCCCCGCCAACTTCCTCTTCCCGCTGGCGACCTGGTTCTTCCTGCGGACCGGGCTGTCCCTGAACGTCGGCGGCGTGCTGCTGATGGCGCTGGGCGCCCAGTGGTACATCCTCTTCAACACCATCGCGGGCGCCGCCGCCATCCCCGCCGACCTCCGCGAGGCCATGGACGACCTCGGCGTCCGCGGCTGGCAGCGCTGGCGCCGCCTGATCATCCCGGGCATCTTCCCCTCGTACGTCACCGGCGCGCTCACCGCCTCCGGCGGCGCCTGGAACGCCTCGATCGTCTCCGAGGTCGTCACCTTCGGCGGCACCTCGCTCTCCGCCACCGGCCTGGGCGCCTACGTCTTCCGGGCCACCGCCGAGGGCAACTACCCGCATCTGCTCGCCGGCGTCGCGGTGATGGCCGCCTATGTCGTCGCCCTCAACCGGCTGCTGTGGCACAGGCTCTACCGCCTCGCCGAGACCCGCTACGCGCTCTGACCCCCGCCCTACGCGACACCCGCCCGACGAAAGGAGCCGCGCCGTGGACCCCAACGCCCTCCGGGACGCACCCGTCCGCCCGGCCGACGACGAGGTCCTCCTCGCCGCCCGCGCCCTCACCAAGTCCTACGCCGGCGCCGGCGGCGAACTCCCCGTCCTGGCCGGCATCGACCTTCAGATCCGCACCGGCGAGATCGTCGCCCTGCTCGGCCGCTCCGGCTCCGGCAAGTCGACCCTGCTGCGCTGCCTGGCCGGCCTGATCCCGCCCAGCTCCGGCAGTGTGGTCTACCGGGGCGAGCCGCTGGCCGGCGCCAACCCGGGCAGCGCCATGGTCTTCCAGACGTTCGCGCTGCTGCCCTGGCTGACGGTGCAACAGAACGTCGAACTCGGCCTGGAGGCACGGGGGTTGCGGCGCGCCGAACGGACCGCAGCGGCCCTCCAGGCGATCGACCTCATCGGGCTGGACGGCTTCGCGTCCGCCTACCCCAAGGAGCTGTCCGGCGGGATGCGGCAGCGGGTCGGCTTCGCCCGCGCGCTGGTCGTCGAGCCGGATGTGCTGATGATGGACGAGCCGTTCTCCGCCCTCGACGTGCTCACCGCCGAGAACCTCCGCGGCGAGCTGCTGGAGCTGTGGGAGTCGGGCCAGTTCCCCACCCGCGCCGTCGTGCTGGTCACCCACAACATCGAGGAGGCGGTGCTGATGGCCGACCGGGTGGTCGTCCTCGACGCCCGGCCCGGCACCCTCAAGGCCGCCTTCGACATACCGCTGGCGCGCCCCCGTGACCGCGGCGCCCCCGAGTTCGACGCCCTGGTCGACCGGCTGTACCGGGTGATGACCGGCCGCGACAAGGAACCGGGGCCGGCCCGACTCGGCCGGCCCGAGACGTGCGACCCCGGGCGCCGCACCCCGGCCAACACCCCGCTGCCGCAGGCCAGTGTCGACGGGCTGGCCGGCCTCGCCGAGATCCTGGCCCGGCGCGGCGACCGCTGCGATCTGGCCGACCTCGCCGACGAACTCGGGCTGGAGGTCGATGACTTGCTGCCCATGGTCGACGCCCTGGACCTGCTCGGCTTCGCCGTCGTCCACGGCGGCGAGCTCCAACTCACCCCCGAGGGCAGCACTTTCGCCGACGCGGACGTCCAGGACTCCAAGAAGATCTTCGCCCGCGCGGTGCTCGACTCGGCGCCCCTGGTCCGGCTGATCGTCACCAGCCTCCAGCGCCGGGACGGCACCCTGCGCGCCGGGTTCTTCCGCGACCTGCTCGCCCACCACTTCACCGGAGAGCAGATCACCCGGCAGTTGGAGACCGCCACCGACTGGGGCCGCTACGCCGCGCTGTTCGGCTACGACGCCGGCCCGGAGCAGTACACCCTCGACGAGGGCGGCGCCGACCTCGACATCCGGTCGCCCGGGACCTACACACCCACCGGCTGACCGGCGCCCTCAGGCTCCCGGCGCCGGCCGTGGGCGGAGCCGGCCGCGCGCCGCGCCGCGCGCCACCGCCTCACCGGCCGCCACGGCACCCGTCGCCGCCGGAGCCTGGTCCGTCGCGCCGGCCGGCGGTGCCTGGGACGCCACCACGGCGCCCTCCAGCAGCGTGCGCACATGGTCGCCCGCGACGCGGTAGAAGATCCTGGTGCCCTCCCGGCGCGACACCACCAGCCCCGCCGCCCGCAACCGCGCCAGATGCTGCGACACCGCCGCGACGTGCGCGCCGACCAGCTCGGCCAACTGCCCCACGGCGTGCTCGCGTTGCGTCAACGCCCAGAGCACCTGGAAACGCGTGGTGTCGGCCACCGCCTTCAACACGGCAACGGCCTGCTCGAATCTCGGGTCGGCATCGGGTGGGGCTTGCGCATCCATGAAGGGAGTCTAACGACTGGCGGCGCCGGACGGCACGAACCGAATGCGCCCCGCACCGGCCGAAGCGGGCCGCGCAACTCCGCCGGGCCACCGGGGCGTTCCGGGGTGGGGGCGCGGCCCGGCGCCGGCCCGGGCCGTTCCGGGCCGGGCGCGGGCACCGGGCGCCCGGACAGCAGCCTCATGCCGCGCCGCCCGGGCCGAGCACTTCCCCGCGGGTGGCGGCGATCGCCGCCGGGTCGAGGGCGTAGCCGACCTGCCGCACGGTCCTGATGATCGCCTGGTAGCCGGGCCCCAGCTTGCGCCGCAACCGGGCCACGTGGACGTCGACGGTGCGGGTGCCGCTGACGGCCGTGTGACCCCACAGCGTCGTCAGCAGATGACGCCGGGAGTGCACCCGGCGGGGGTGCGCGACGAGATGGGCCAGCAGCTCGAACTCCATGAAGGTCAGGACGAGATCGCGCTCGCCCGCGCGGGCGGTGCGCTGTTCGGTGTCCACCATCAGGCCGGCCACCCGGTGGCGCGGCCCGCTGGGGGCGGGCCCCGCGTCGCCGGTGGCGGACCCGCGGTCCGGGGCGTGCGGGGCGTGCGGGGCGTGCGGGGCGTGCGGGGCGTGCGGGGGCACGGTGTCCGGTATCCCGAATCTGCGGTTCCCGTGGGCGTGGTGGAGGCGTGCGTAGCGCAGGGACATGGCGGTTCCTGACCTTCCGGGCGGCGGTTGGGGAGGGGGTGTCTGGCGGGTCGCGTTCACGCCTCGGGCCGCCAGTGGGCTTCCAGTCGACGCCGGCCGTCCGGGTCGACGACGGAGCGCCAGTGGGCGCGCGGGCGTCGGCGGGTGCGGTCCACCGACGGCCGCCGGGTGGCCGGCGGCTCCAGCGCGTGCAGGACGGGGCTGTCGACGGCGCCCCGGGCGAGCCGTTCGACGACACCGCGCAGGACGGTCCTGACGGCGGGGGCAGACGGGGCGGTCGGGGCCGCGGGCGATCGCGGCGGACGGATGTGGATCACGGACAGAACGGACATGGCGCACTCACCTCCGTGCGGATGGCGGAGAAGGAGAAAGAGAAGGGAAAGGAGAAGGGGAAGGAGGAGGGGGAGGGGGCAAGTCGGGTAAGCCGTACGGGAGTTGACCGGAGCGGTGAGTCGAGCCCGCGGGGGCCGGCTCAGGGATCAGCCCCGGGTTCCCGCAACGTCAGCCGCGCGCCCGCGGCGTGGCCGCCGCCTCGGTGAGGCGATCGGCCGCCGGGAGCGGAAGATCGGCGAAGTCGGCCAGCCAGTGGGCGTCGTGGCCCTGCCGGGCGAGGAGGTAGGCCAGGTGGACCCGGGGCTCGTAGGACGTCTGCGGACCCGGGCAGTCGGTGCAGTTGTCCGGCGTTTCCAACAGGTAGGTGCGCTCGGTCCCGTCGTGCAGGGCCAGTCGGACCCGCGGGCAGCGGTGGCTGGGGACGGCGTGCCGATCGCGACACCGGTCGGAACCGGTACGGGGACGCGGGAGCGGGTTCCGTTGGTTGTTCAGGAGGCGCATGACTGCTGCCCTCCCCTCTCTACTGTTCGGTGGAGGTGTGGACTTGCCGGCCGGTACGGGTGCGACTGACCGGCCGGCCTCCGGGGCGGCGGACGTCAGGCACGCCACCCCGGACTACCCGGGTGACAACGCTCAGTGCCCCAGGGCGAGTTGCACGATGCGGACGGCGACCAGGACCATCGCGGCCAGCAGGTAGGTGCGCAGGGCGGTGAGGCCCACCTTGCGGCCGGTGGAGATGATCGGCGTGGGCAACCGGTCGAGCGGCGGCATCCGCCAGTCCTCCTTGCCCGTGCGGTCCACCCGCGCGGCCAGCGCCCAACCCTTGCGGCGCCGGCGGGCCTCGGCGTAGCCGAGGGCGAGGACGCCGGCGACGCCGCAGACACCCGTGATGTCGAGGATCGCGGCCGAGCTGATGTGTGGGAACAGCACGGCGGCGGTCAGGATGATGGAGAGGGTGACCAGGACGGCGACGACGAAGGACGTGAAGACGTTCATCGCCCGGCCGTTGACCCACGGCCCGAGCACGGCCTTGTCGTTGCAGAGCAGCAGCAGGAAGACCGAGGCGGAGGGCAGCAGCACCCCGGCGAGGGTCTGCACGCCCTCGGTGAGCAGCCCGAGCGGGGAGCCGGGGATGACCACGATGATCGCGGCGGCCAGAATGAGCCCGGCGAAGACCGCGTAGAAGCCCTTGGCGCTGCGCACGCCGCGGTGCAGCGAGTGCTTCAGGCCCAGCACGTCGCCGATGGCGTAGGCGGTGGAGAGCGAGACGGCCGAGGCACCGATGATGGAGGCGTCCAGCAGGGCGATGGCGAACAGCACACCGGCGGTCCGACCGGCGTACTTCGTCAGGCCGGCGGCCACGTCCTCGGCGTCGGTGAAGTTGCCGAACTCGCCGTGCCCTGCGAACGCGGCGGCGCAGAACCCCATCATCGCGGCGGCGCCGACGACCACCACGGCGATACCGATCCACAGGTCGGCCTTCTCGTAGCGCATGAAGCGCGGGGTGATGCGCTTGTCGATGACGTAGGACTGCTGGAAGAAGAGCTGCCAGGGGGCGACGGTGGTCCCCACGATGGCGATGATCAGCAGCATCACGTCCGACAGTTGGGAGTGGTGCGGCAGGCCCGGGACGACGAAGTCGTGCGCCATCTGCGCCGCCGGCGGGTGCACGATGAAGTAGATCGGCACCAGCAGCAGCGACCCCGCGCACAGGGCTATCGCGGTGCGCTCGAACCGGCGGAACGAGCCCGTCGAGGCGGCCATCACCACGATCGCCGCCGCCACCAGCACGCTCGGCACCTTCGGCAGCCCGAGGTAGCCGACCGCGAGGGTGATGCCGATGAACTCGGTGACGATGGTGAGGGCGTTGAGCAGGAAGAGGTCGATGACCGAGAACGCGCCCCAGAACTTCCCGAACCGCTCCAGGATCAGCCGGGCGTGCCCGACCCCGGTGACGGCGCCGAGCCGGAGCACCATCTCCTGGTTGACGTAGAGCACGGGGACGAGCAGCAGCAGGGTCCACAGCAGGCTGGTGCCGTAGTTCTGGCCGGCCTGCGTGTAGGTGCCGAAGGCGCCGGCGTCGTTGTCGCCGACCATCACGATCAGGCCCGGACCGACGATCGCCAACAGCGTCTTGAGCTTGGCCGACAGGCCCCGGCGCGGGGCGGTGTCGCCCTGCCGGATGGTGCCGAGCGCGCCCCGGATGTCGCCGGTGTGCGCCTCGTCGAGGACCGCGGAGGACGGCGTCGGGGTGGGCGGTGCGGTGGTGGACAGTTCGGTCATGACGGCCTCCCGGTCCCCCGTCCGGGGGAGGTTCGGGGGCACGCGGCGGCACCGTTCCGCGGGTGGGCAGCCCGGGTACCGGGACGGCGGGGAAGCCGTACCGGTGGGGCCGCGGGCGGGCGGAAGCGGGCGTGGAGACGAGGGGTGTTACCGCGTGCCGGAGGTCAACGAGGACATACGGATGCGGGGCCAACTGTGGCCCGGACTACTGCAATGGCCGTCCATGTCTCTCGCCTCCTCCCGGCCGGGGCGCCCGGGGCGCCATGACGGACACGGCAAGGAGCGGACCGGCGCGCGGGCCGGCTCACCCCTACTCGTCAGAGCTTTGGCACTCCACGGCGTAATCCCCTTGCCGGGGCAGCCACTTGGGGTCACCCCTTAATCCGGGGAGACCTGTCCTGAACCTGGGCGTCTCTCGACGTCGTGGGGTCAGTGGCCTGTGTCCGTGCAGACGCCTCACCGAACGAGGTGCCTTCGATTTTCTCGAACGTCCAGCAGCATACCGGTCTACTTGCACATTGACGCAACTACTTGACCGAACCTTGACGGCGGACACGTCGGCGAATCCGGCGCCACCACCCAGCGGTTGGGGTGACGAGCGGGACAACCACGCGCCGATCGGGCCGAGTTGAACGACACACCTCGGACTCCGCGACCGGGAAGCCCCAGGCGGGGCCCTCGACCGTGCCAACCAGGCACCAACCCCCGCCGGTGCCTCCCGCGACTCCCACCCCTCAGGCCGGACCGCCCGGACCCGCGCCCTGGGCCGAGGGGTCACCCCGCACCAGCACCGAGGAGTGAGGTGCGCGAGCCGCCCCTCGATCACGTTCCGTAACAGACCGCCGCGCATCCATGGGCAGCCCCGCCCCGGGAGTGTTAGAAATAGCAGCATGGCCGCAGGGTCCGGCCGATATCGGCGCGCAACGGTACGGTCACTGACCGAACGACGCCCGCAGAGCGTCGCGGGGCAGGTCTTCCTGCTCCAACTCACCGTCGGCCTCCTGATCGTCCTGGGCGCGCTGGCGGCGCTGCTGCTGACCTCGCGGCACGACGCCGAGCAGGAGGCGCGCAACCGCTCGGTGGCCGTCGCGGAGACCTTCGCGCACTCCCCCGGGTTGCCGGCCGTGCTCCGCTCCCCCGACCCGACGAAGACCCTGCAACCCCTCACCGAGACCGCCCGGAACCGCGCGGGGGTCGACTTCATCGTCGTGATGAACACCCACGGCATCCGCTACACCCACCCCGACCCCGCGCAGATCGGCAAGCGCTTCGTCGGCGACATCAAGCCCTCGCTGGCCGGCAAGGTGGCGGTCGAGAGCGTGAACGGCCCGCTCGGGCACGAGGTGCAGGCCGTGGTCCCGGTGACCGACGCCCACGGCTCGGTGGTGGGGCTGGTGTCCGCGGGCATGAAGGTGGCGAGCGTCAGCCGCGCCATCGCCGCCCACCTCCCGACGATCTTCGGCATCAGCGCCGCGGCGCTGGTGCTCGCCACCGTCGCCACCACGGTGATCACCACCAGGCTGCGACGCCAGACCCGTGGGCTGGGGTCCGTCGAGATGGGCCGCATGTACGAGCATCACGAGGCGGTGCTGCACGCCGTCCGGGAGGGCGTGGTCATCGTCAGCGGAGAAGGGCGGCTGCTGCTGGCGAACGACGAGGCCAGACGGCTGCTGGCGCTGCCCGAGGACGCCGAGGGGCGGGAGGTGGCACGGCTGCCGGGCCTCGCCCCGGGGCTGGCCGAGCTGCTGTCCTCGGGCCGGGCGGCCACCGACGAGATCCACCAGGCCGGCGGCCGGCTCCTGGCGGTGAACCAGCGGCCCACCGACCGGTACGCCGCGGGCACGGGGACGGTCGCCACCATCCGCGACTCCACGGAGCTGCGGCTGCTCTCGGGCCGGGCCGAGAGCGCCCACGAGCGGCTGCGGCTGCTGTACGAGGCCGGGGTGAGCGTCGGCACCACCCTGGACGTCGCGCGCACCGCCGAGGAGCTGGCGGAGGTCGCGGTGCCGGGGTTCGCCGACTTCGTCACCGTCGACCTGGCGGCGCCCGTCCTGCACGGCGAGGAGCCGGCCGCCGGCGGCGCCCACCAGATGCTCCGCGCCGCGACGCACGGCATCCGCGCGGACCACCCCTTCCTCCCCTCCGGCACCCTGATCACGTTGGTGGGCGGCACCCCACAGGCGCGCGGCATGGTCGGCGGGCGCTCCGAGGTCGTGCCCGACCTGTCGCCGGCCCGCGACTGGCATCTGCAGGACCCGGAACAGGGCGACCGCATCGTGGCGTACGGCGTCCACTCGCTGATCGCCACGCCGCTCAAGGCCCGCGGCAACATCCTGGGCGTGGCCAATTTCTGGCGCTCGGAACGGCCGGAGCCGTTCGACGACGAGGACCGGTCGCTGGCCGAGGAGCTGGTCGCGCGGGCCGCGCTGAGCATCGACAACGCCCGGCGGTACACCAGGGAGCACGCGCTGGCGGTGACCCTGCAACGCAGTCTGCTGCCGCGCACCCTGCCCGAGCAGAGTGCGATGGAGGTGGCGCACCGCTATCTGCCCGCCCAGTCGGGGGTGAGCGGTGACTGGTTCGATCTGATCCCGCTGTCCGGGAGCCGGGTGGCGCTGGTGGTCGGCGATGTCGTCGGCCACGGGTTGCACGCCGCGGCCACCATGGGCCGGCTGCGCACGGCGGTGCACACCTTCTCCACCCTCGACCTCACCCCGGACGAGCTGCTGGGCCACGTCAACGACCTCGTCGAGCAGATCGACCAGGAGGAGGCGGACACCGGCGGCGACACCGGGATCACCGGCGCCACCTGCCTGTACGCGATCTACGATCCGGTCACCCGGCGCTGCGACATGGCCCGGGCCGGGCACCCGCCGCCGGCGCTCGTCCACCCCGACGGCACCGTGGAGTTCCCGGACCTGCCGGCCTGCCCGCCCCTGGGGCTGGGCGGCGTGCCCTTCGAGACCACGGAGCTGCGGCTGCCCGAGGGCACCCAGATCGTGCTCTACACCGACGGGCTGGTCGAGGAGCGCAGCCGGGACTTCGACGAGGGGATGGAGCTGCTGCGCGGGGCGCTGTCCCACCCCGGCCGGTCGCCGGAGGAGAACTGCCGGGCGGTGCTGGCCCGTCTGCTCCCGCACCGCCCGCGGGACGACGTGGCGCTGCTGATCGCCCGCACCCGGGTCCTCGGTCCGGACCGGGTCGCCGCCTGGGAGGTGCCGTTCGACCCCGCGGCGGTCGCGGAGATGCGCTCCCGCATCTCGGACAAGCTGGCCGAGTGGGACCTCGCCGAGGCCGTCTTCGCCATGGAGTTGGTGGTCAGCGAACTGATCACCAACGCGATCCGCTACGGCTCGCCGCCGGTGACGGCGCGGCTGCTGCGGGACCGCAGCCTGGTCTGCGAGGTGGCCGACGGCAGCAACACCTCGCCGCACCTGCGCTACGCGGCGATCACCGACGAGGGCGGCCGCGGCCTGTTCCTGGTGGCCCAGCTCACCGAGCGCTGGGGCACCCGCTACACCCCCCAGGGCAAGGTCATCTGGGCCGAACAGCCGCTGCCGCCCGAGGCCGACGCATCCGACGCACCCGACGCGTCCGACGACGAGGGCGCCGGCGCGCCCTAGCTCACCGGCACAAGGCGGTGTCCAGGAGTGCCTGGGCGTGGTCGGGGGCGTCCTCGGTGGGTGTGGGGTCGGCGGTGACCGCGACGGTGAGGGCGCGGCCGTCGTCGGTGACGCCCGAGCGGGTGCGGTAGCCGGGGATGTCGCCGCCGTGGCCCCACATCCGGCCGCCGCAGTTCAGCGGCGTGCTGATCACGCCGAGTCCGTACCGGGCGCCGGGCCACAGGCCGGAGGCGGCCGGGACCGTGGTGCGCATCTGGGCGAGCTGCGCGGGAGCCAGCAGTTCGCCGCCGAACAGCGCGCGGAAGAACCGGTTCAAGTCGCCCGGGGTGGAGACGAGTTGCCCGGCGGCCCATGCCCAGCCGGGGTCCAGCTCCGTGACGTCCGTCAACGGCCCGCCGGGCCGGGCCGGGAAGTAGCCCTCGGGATGGGGCGCGCGGAGCCGCTCGTCTCCGACGCCCGGGAAGTAGGTGTGGTGCAGCCCGATGCGGTCGATGACCCGCCGGGTGATCTGCTCGGCCAGCGGGCGGCCGGTGACCCTCTCGACGAGCAGGCCGGCCAGCACGTAGTTGGTGTTGCTGTACGACCAGTCGGTCCCGGGGTCGAAGAGCGGCTTGTGCGCCAGTGCCAGGTCGAGCAGCGCCCGGGGTTGGACGTAGCGGTGGCGGTAGGCGGGGAAGTCGCCCAGGAATTCGACGTAGTCGGGCAGTCCACTGGTGTGTTGGAGCAGCTGGCGCACGGTGATACGGCGCCCGTCGTTGCCCTTGCCCCGTACCAGTCCCGGCAGATAGCGCTCGACGGGCGCGTCCAGTGCGACCTTGCCCTCGCCGACGAGTTGGAGCACGACCGTGGCGGTGAACGGCTTGGTGTTGCTGCCCACCCGCACCTGCCCGCCGAGGGGCACCCTCGCCCCGGTCCGCAGGTCGGCGACGCCGGCGGCGTAGTGGTGGGTACGCCCGTCCCGGTCCGTGCCGGCGGCCAGCGCGGCGGGGAACCGGTCGTCGTGCACCAGGCGTTGGAGCCCCTGCCGCACGGCATCGCCGGTGCCGTGCTCCTGCACCGCGGTCGCGGGCCGCACGGCACTCACGGCCAGAGAGGCGGCCAGCACCGCGACCATCACCCCCAGCCGACACCCTGTTACGGGCGCAACTCCACGGCGCACGGCCCGATGAGAACGCTCGGTCATGGCAAACCCTCCTGGCGCGCGCGGCAACCACAGCGGAAATCCGGACCCTCCCAGACTCCCCGCCACGGCCCCGCCGCCCCATCCGGCCAGCCGGCACATCCGAGGTGGGGCTAGCCACACCCCCACCAACCGACTCCCCCGCCCCCGAGACCGACCTGCCCCGTCACCCCTCCCGCACGAGCGAGCGTGCGTCACCCTAAGTCAACGGGCCCGAGGGGACGGTGGAGGCCCTCCGGATTCGTCGTGGGGCGCACGGTGGTGGTGGCTTGTGAGTCCATGCGCCCCGTTTAGGGGCGCCGGCGCGGCGGGTACGTTCCGTTACGCACGGCAACTCGCGGGGTCGCAGGAGTTCCGTCTCCGGAGTCCGTCCCAGGAGGGCGGCGGATCCGTGTGCCCGAGCCGCGCGCAGGTCTCGACACGGGTCGCGGGGCGGACCGCGGCGACCAACTGTGCGTTTTCTACGGGGAGATGAGGGGAGATCACCTTGGCTGACCGACCCTATCCGTACCGGACCGCGCTGATCACCGGCGCTTCCAGCGGCATCGGCGCTGCCCTGGCCCGGCGTCTGGCGGCCCAGGGCGTCTCCCTGGTGCTGGTCGCCCGGCGGGCGGAGCGTCTGCGGGAGCTCGCGGAGGAGCTGCACCGCGCGCACGGCGTCGAAGTGGAGGCGTTGCCCGCGGACCTGACCGACCACAAGCAGCTCCAACGGGTGGAGGCCCGCCTCACCGACTCGGACAAACCGATCGAACTCCTGGTCAACAACGCCGGTTCCGGCGCGGCCGGGGTCTTCGCCGGCCTCCCGGTCGACGGCGAGGAGGCCACGGTGCGGCTCAACAGCCAGGCTCCGGTGCGGCTCACCCGGGCCGTCCTGCCACGCCTGCGCATGGCGGGCCGCGGCGGCATCCTCAACGTCTCGTCCATGACCGGCCAGTTGCCCTCGCCCTCGCTCGCCACCCACGCCGCGACCAAGGCGTTCCTCACCCACTTCTCGCAGGACCTCGCCATCGAGAACCGCGGCTCGGGGGTCCATGTCACCGCGCTGGTGCCGGGCCTGACCAGGACCGACTACTTCACCTCGAACGACTTCAGGCCCGCGCCGGTGCCGAAATTCCTGTGGTTGGGCGCGGACCAGGTCGCCGCCGCCGGCCTGAAGGCCGTCGCGGCCGGCAGTCGGCGCTGTGTGCCCGGGTTCCCCTACAAACTCGTCAGCGCGCTGCTCTCCTTCACCCCACCGCCGCTCAAGCGGGCCCTGGGGCGGTACGTGTGGCGTCGGTGAGGGTGCGGGCGGCGGGCGGCCCGAGTGCCGCCGCGGGTGTCCCAGGCTGCTGAGCCGCCGCCCTACGCCCCGGTGTTGATGCCGGTCAGCAGCCTGTCGACGTAGGCGGTGAGGGCGGGCAGCACCGTGGTCATGCGGGGGCGCCAGCCCGGGACGGCGTTGACCTCGCAGAGGGTGTGGCCGCCGTCGGCGGTGAAGAGCAGGTCGACCCCGGCGATGCTCAGGCCGAGCGCCGCGGCGGCGCGGACCGCCAGGGCCTCCGCCTCCGGGTAGCGGCCCAGGCAGAGTTCCGCGGCGGCGCCCCGCGCGAGGTTGGCGGCCAGGGAGCCGTCGCGCGAGCTGCGGATCTGGGCCGCGACCGGCTCGCCGTCCACGACGAACACCCGTAGGTCCCGCCCGTGGGAGGGGGCGACGTATTCCTGGAGGATCAGCGGCACCTCCTCGGCCAGGCTGCCCGCCACCGCCCGGAGCAGAGCGGTGTCCGGGGCCAGGAACACCCCTCTTCCGTTGCGCCCGTTGACCGACTTCACCACGCACGGCGCCGCCACCTCGGGGCTGCGCACCACGCCGGCGAACGGCGCCGTGGCGTACGACAGCGAGTCGGGCACCGGCAGTCCGGCCGCGGCCAGTTCCTGCAACTGCCACATCTTGTTGCCGCACCGCTGGTGGGAGTCGGCCGAGTTGGCCAGCACCGCGCCCATCCGTTCCAGGTGCCGGAGCAGGGTGAACTCGCGGTGCTGCGTCATGGTGCCCGGTGTCTGTCGCACCAGGACGACCTTGGGCGGCGGAACGTCCTGGCCCGCCAGGTTCTGGAGCACCAACCGGCCGTCCCGCACGCCGAAGAGGAGTTCGTCGGAGTGCCAGACGGCGAAGCGCGGGCCGTGCGCCTGCTCCAACGCCGCGGCCAGCACGCTGGTGGCCTTCATCAAAGGCACCGGGTGCTCGCGTACCAACACCCACACCTCGGCAGGCGCTTCGATCGCCGACGACATCCCAGGCTCCTCTCCCCGGTCCGGCGCCGGCGCTCCGACGCCCTGGCGATCCTAGAGGGTTCGGTGCGGTGCGGTCAGGCGTCCGCGTCCACGCCGAGCACGGTCCGCGGCAGAGCGCATCCACTTCCTCGGTGACCGTCGCAGGTCGATACGCGGTCCGCCGCGGCGGTCAGGTGTCCAGGCCGCCGCGGCGGACCAACTGGCGGGCGATGACGTTGCGTTGGATCTCGTTGGTGCCCTCGCCCACGATCATCAGGGGGGCGTCGCGGAAGTAGCGCTCCACGTCGAACTCGGTGGAGTAGCCGTAACCTCCGTGGATGCGCACCGCGTTGACTGCGATCTCCAGGGCCGTTTCGGAGGCGAACAGCTTGGCCATCCCGGCCTCCATGTCCACCCGCCGGCCGGCATCGGCCTCGCGGGCCGCGTACAGGGTGAGCTGGCGGGCGGCGGTCAGCGAAGTGGCCATGTCGGCGAGGTAGTTGCCGATGGACTGGTGCTGCCAGATCGGCTTGCCGAACGACTCCCGCTGCTGGGCGTAGGCGAGGGCGTCCTCCAGGGCCGCCCGGCCGACGCCGAGCGCGCGGGCGGCGACCTGGAGCCGGCCGGTCTCCAGGCCCTTCATCATCTGTCCGAACCCCTCCCCCTCGACGCCGCCCAACACGGCGTCGGCCGGCGCCCGGTGGTCCTCGAAGGCCAGCTCGCAGCTCTCCACCCCCTTGTAGCCCAGTTTGGGCAGGTCGCGGGAGACGGTGAGACCGGGGCCGGGTTCGACGAGGAGGACGGAGATGCCGCGGTGTGCGGGCTCGGCGTGCGGGTCGGTCTTGCAGAGCAGGGCGATGAGTTGGGAGTGCCGGGAGTTGGTGATCCAGGTCTTGACTCCGTTGACCAGGTAGTCGTCGCCGTCCCTGCGGGCGACGGTGCGCAGGGCCTGGAGGTCGGAGCCGCCGCCCGGTTCGGTCAGGGCCATGGTCGCGCGGATCTCGCCGGTGGCCATCCGCGGCAGATAGTGCCGCCGTTGCCGCTCGGTGCCGTGGTGCAGCAGCAGCTTGGCGACCACGGTGTGGCCGCCCATCGCGCCGGCCAAACTCATCCATCCGCGGGCGAGTTCCTCAGTGACCAGGACGTAGCAGGGGGTGGAGACCCGGGTGCCGCCGTACTCCTCGGGGATGGCCAGGCCGAAGGCGCCGAGCCGCTTCATCCGCTCGATCAGGGCCTCGGGGTAGGTGTTGGCGTGCTCCAGTTGCCGGACGACGGGCCTGACGTCCTTGGTGACGAAGTCGCGCACCGTGCGGACGACGGACCGCTCCTCCTCGGGGAGTGCGTCGAGCGTGCTCATGGGGTGCTCCTCGTCAACGGGCGGTGGGCAACGGGTGTTGGGGACGGGGCGGGTGGGGCGTCGCCGGGCACGGGGCGGATGGTGGAGGGTGGGTGGTGGTCGGGTCGGTGGTCCGCCCCGTCCGGTTGATCACCAGCGTGCCGTGCCCCGTGGAAGGACGCAACGATGCCCACTGCCCAGTCCCCGTTCGGCCCCGCCCTCGACGCCTGGCGACCGGAGCCCGTCACCACCGGGGACCCGCTGCCGCCCGGGCCGGTCGACGCCGTGTCGGCACTCCTCGACCTGCCCGAACCGGCCGCCGCCACCGGCGGTCCGCTGCCGCCGCTGTGGCAGTGGTTCTACTTCCTGCACTGGCCCGCCCAGCGTGCGCTCAGTGCCGACGGGCACCCGCACGACGAGCGTTTCCTGCCGCCCGTCCCGGACCGGCAGCGGATGTTCGCCGGCGGGCGCTGCGAGTTCGTCGAGCCGCTGCGCCTGGGCCGGCCCGCCACCTGCGTCGGCAGTCTGGGCGCGGTGGCGCCCAAGCGGGGCCGCACCGGCGAGATGCTGTTCGTCACCGAGCGCCGGGAGTACCACCAGGACGGGCGCCGTTGCCTGGTCGAGGAGCAGGACTACGTCTACCGCTCGGGCCGCACCGCCGACCCGGCGCTCCCCACCACGCTCGACGAGCGGGCCGTCCCCACGGCCGAGGACCCCTGGCAACTTCCCCTCCAGCCCGACCCGACGCTGCTGTTCCGCTTCAGCGCGCTGACCGCCAACACCCATCGCATCCACTACGACGCGCCCTACTGCCGCGCCGCGGAGGGGTATCCGGGTCTGGTCGTGCACGGCCCGCTGCTGGCCCTGCTGATGCTCGAACTCGTCCGCCGCAACGCCCCCGAACGCCGGGTGCGCACGCTGGCGTACCGGCTGCGGCGCCCGGTGTTCGCGGGCGAGCGCCTGCTGGCCGCCGGCACCGCCTCGGGCGGGCGGGCCGGCCTGCGTATCGCCAGCCACCGCGAGGCGAGCCACGCGACCGGCGAGGTGACGTTCGACTGAGCGGTCGGGGCCGGCCGCCGGACCGGCCCCGGCCTTTCACACCTCCAGGGCGGAGTGGATGCCCTCGTAAGCGAGCCATTGGGCGTGGGTGTGCAGCCCGTAGCGGAGGTCGACGGTGGGTTTCCAACCGGGCGGGGGCGCGGGCCAGTCGAGGGGGTCGGGCGTGGTGCGGGGGGTGGTCGGTTCCGGTGGGGTGAGGGGGACCGGGCGGACGGCGGTGCGGACCGCCTCGGCCAGTTCGGCGGCGGTGAGGGGGGCGTCCGCCAGTCCGGTCACCGGCTCCGTGGGCGGGGTGCGGAGCAGCGTGGACAGGGCGGTGACCAGGTCGCGGGTGTGCAGGGGGCGCAGCGTCCCGGTGGGGTCGTCGAGGGTCAGCGGGTGGCTGCGCAGGGCGTCCCAGACCAGGCGGCCGATGCGCGAGTCGGGCGGGCAGCCGGGGCCGTAGAGGTCGCCCAGGCGGAGGGTGAACTCCGTTGCACTGTCCGGGAGTTGCAGGGTGAGGGTGGCGGGTTGGTCGAGGGCGGTCAGGTCCAGGAGGGCGGTGGTGGGGCGGTCGGGCGGGAGGTGGGCGAGGAGGGTGACGGGGTGGCCGGCGTCCCGCAGGCCGCGGACCAGGTGTGCGCCGAGCGGGGTGTCGGCGCCCAGGACGGCGACGTGGGGGTGGTCGGTGGCGGGCGCGGCGGGCCGGCGGGGCCGGCGGAGGCGTGCGGCCGCCTCGTGGCCCGCCTCCAGCCCGGCCGTGGTGATCCGGGCCAACTCGTCCCGCTGTGCGGCGATCCGGTCCTCGCTTTGGGCGTAACTGATGCCTCCGGGGCCGACGGTGGCGAGCGCCTCGGCGAGCACGGTGGGGTCCGGCGCGAGGTCGGGGGCTGCGTCGTCCCCGGGGGCCGGATCGCAGCGGAGGCCGTCCCTGCGGTGGACGAGGCCCATCGTGAAGGCGGTGAGCCAGGCGCCCTCGGCCGCCTCGGGGGTGGTGGCTTCGGCCATTCGCACGATGGCCGGTTGCCGTCTTTCCCAACGGACGCCGGAGCCCTCCAGGTACTGCGCGCAGTCGAGGTGGAGCCAGTGGCCGGAACCGGCCCCCTGAGTCCCTTGGGGCGCGGCCCCGTTGGGCGGGTCGTCGGCGCGTACCGCGCACTGCGCCACGCCCTGCTTGAAGAACGGGAGGACCCTCAGCCCGGTGAGTCGGGCGGCCTCGCGGCCGGGGGCGTCGTGCGGCAGAAAGCACACCGAACGGCGCGGCCCGCGGAAGGCATTGCCGGAGATGCTGCCGTGGTCCTCGTGTTCGGCGAGGCTGGGCACCGAAACGTACGCCGGGATTTTCTGTGCCCGCAAGTAGCGGTTCATCAGGATGTCGTCGGGCCAGCCGTCGAGATGACGGCGGCCGAAAGCGGCGAATCCGGCGGCGACTTCCCTGGGAAGAATGATGGCCACACAGGGAAAGTACTCATTGACCGCGCCGACCCACCGGGC
This sequence comes from Streptomyces sp. NPDC090442, assembly GCF_044769405.1. Lineage (NCBI taxonomy): Bacteria > Bacillati > Actinomycetota > Actinomycetes > Kitasatosporales > Streptomycetaceae > Streptomyces > Streptomyces sp. NPDC090442. The sequence continues at coordinate 13,169 of NZ_JBIVXW010000019.1, read as the reverse complement.
CCCGGCCATGGCGCCGAATCGCACCGCGGCGCCGTTCCGGGAGTCCCAGAGCGCGAAGAGCGCGAGGGCGGCGTCGGGCATCGCGGAAATCGCCTGCCGGGCGCGGGCGAAGAAGGTGTCCGAGAGGATCATGTCGTCCTGGACGACGAGTTGGTGGGTGGCGCCCTCCTCGATCGCCTCCCACGCGCACAACGCGGTCCGCAACACGGACGGCCTGCCGGCCGGGTCGGGGTCCATGACGACGCGCAGGGCGCCCGGTGGGGCGGAACGGGCGAGCCGTTCCGCGGCCGCGCGGCGTTTGGGATGGGTCATCACGGCCCCGCTCAGCCGATATCGCGTCATCAATTCCTCCGGTTCTCCGCTTTTCCGGCCCGTCGGTCTTTTACGCCGCAGCCGGTCGATCCGGCCACGTGAATCCGGACAGTACGGCGGCCCGCACACGGCCCGCAAGACTGCCGAAATGGCGCTCTGGCCATGCCGATTGGCGCCGGACATGCTGACCGCCGGCCCATGTGCGGTCGGCTCGTGCTCCGTTATGCGAAGAGAGGGATCGATGCCCGGAACGCTGAACGGAAACAGGAACGTCGGGGGGAACGGCAATGCGGGCGGTAATGCAGATGCCGGCGCGGGGAGTCCGGTGCCCGGGGTGTTGACGGAATCGGTATCGGCGCGGCTGGAGAAACTCCGGGATTCCCGGGTGGTGGTGACCGGCGGCGCCGGGCTCGTCGGCAGCCGGCTGGTGCGACTGTTGCGCCGGGCGGAGGCCGAGGTGACGATACTGGACCGGCTGGACGCCTATCCGGACGACGTGCACGCCACGCTGTTCGGGGTCGACGGCCTCGGGGCGGATCTGGTGGTCGGGGACATCTGCGACCGCGCCGCGGTGCGCCGGGTGCTGACCGGCGCCGACTACGTGGTGCACGCCGCGGCCTATGCCGATGTCGCCGCCTGCACCCGCCGGCCCGACATCGCCTTCCGGGCGAACGTCGAGGGCACCCAGGTGGTGTTGGAGGAGGTCGCGGCCTCCGACGTGCGGCGGCTGGTACTGATCTCGTCGGCGGCGGTGTACGGGAACGGCGATCCCGGTGTACGGGGGCCGCAGGTGTTCCGGGAGGACCAGCGGCTGCTGCCGGTGTCGGTGTACGCCAACTCCAAGCTGTGGGCGGAGCACCAGACCCGGTTGCTGCTGAGCGGCGCGGGCTCCCCGGAGTACGCGGTGTTGCGGTACTTCTCCGTCTACGGCGATCCGCAGGTGCCCAAGCCGGGCAGCCACTCGTGGATGGTCGCCTGGCTGTCGATGCAGGCCCGGCTGGGGCGTCCGATGCGGCTCAACGGCGGCGGGGTGCAGGTGCGGGACCTGGTCCACGTCGAGGACGTGGCGACGGCCACCGCGCTGGCCCTGGTGGAGGAGGGGATGGCGGGGGCGACCGTCAACGTCGGTACGGGCGTGCCGACTTCGGTCCGCGAGGTCGGGCAGTTGATCGCCCGGCACTTCCCACGGGTGCACTTCCTCACCACTCCGCTGCCGGAGGGCGACCCGCTGGGCGGCTACGCGGACACCGGGCAGTGCCGCGAACTGCTGCGCTGGGCGCCGGGGATCGACGTGCGGGCGGGCGTGGAGCGGTACGTGCGCTGGCTGACGAGGACCCCGCACGCGGTGCCGGGTTGGCTGAGCGAAGGGTGACGTGCCGGTGAGTCATGTCGGCTCGTACCTCTGGGAGGTGCGGCGGACGGTGGGCAGCCGCCGGTTGCTGGTGCCCGGTGCCCAGGTGCTGCTGCTCGATGCGGCCGGCCGGGGGCTGTTCCAGCGGCGCGCGGACACCGGGGTGTGGGAACTGCCGGCCGGGGCCTGCGAGGAGGGCGACGACTTCGTCGGGACGGCGCGGCGGGAGGTGGCGGAGGAGACCGGGTTGCGGGTGGACCGGGACGCCCTGGAGGCGTTCGGCTCGCTGTCGGACCCCGGGGTGCACACCCTGACCTATCCCAACGGGGACGTGACCCACTGCTTCGCGCTGTGTTTCGTGGCCCGTCGCTGGTCCGGTGAGCTCTCGCCGGGCCGCGACGAGGTGTCCGAGGTGCGGTTCCGGGCGCTCGGCGATCCGCCGCGGCCGCTGCATCCGCCCACCGCTGTGGTCCTGGAGATGTTCCGGGAGTTCAGCTCGACCGGAAGGTTCCAGGCCCGATGAACGGAGCGACGAGGGTGTCGGGGGCACAGGGCACGGCGGCGCCGGCCGCGGGGCGGGCGGTGGTGCCGTGCCGGGCCTGTCTGTCCGGGGAGGACCTGGACTGGTTGGGCGGCCGGTCGGTCAGCCTCGCGCTGGACCTGCCGACGTCGGTGACGGTCCACCCGCCCGGTGTCCGCCCGCCCGGCGCCGCCGTGCCGGGCGGCGGCGGTGCCGGGGACTGGGCGGGCGAGGTGTGGGCGTTCCTGCGCCGCCGGCTGCCCGGGCTGGGCTCTCAGCCGCCGACGGTGTCCACGGACAGCCGGGCGCCGGCGGCCAGCGGCCTGTCCTCGTCGACGGCGCTGATCGTGGCGCTGTTCCGGGCGTTCACCCAGGCCGCGCTGCCGGCCGGCGGGGACGGCGGCGGCTGGCCGGTCCCGCCGCGGACGCTGGCGCAGTGGGCGTACGAGTTCGAGTTCGCGATCTTCAACGGCGGGGGCATGGACCATCTCGCGGTCCTCGCGGGCGGGTTGCTGCTGCTCGACGGGCGGACCACCGGCCTGCCGGAGATCCGGCACCGGGTCGACTTCCCCGAGGAGTGGTCCGTCGTGGTGCTCGACTCGGGCACCCGGAAGGACACCGGCGACCACATCCGGTCCGTTCGCGCCCAACTCGCCGCCGGGGACGCCCGCCTGGCCGCGTACCGGGAGCGGACCGACGCCGCGTCCGGCGCCGTGTGGGAGGCGGTGCGGGGCCGGGACCTGGCCGCCCTCGGCGCGGCGATGAGCGAGGCGCACAGCGCGATGCGGGATCTGCAGCGGATGTCCACGCCGCTGTTGGAGGAGCTGCGGTCGCTGGCGCTGCGCTCCGCCGGCCTGCCGCTGAAGTTGAGCGGGGCCGGCGGGGGCGGGGCGCTGGTCGGCGTCTGTGCGGCCGGCGAGCGGGCCGAGGTGGTCGCGCGGTTGCGGCGGGCGCTCAGCCCGGTGCACCCCGGGGCCCGGGTGATCGGGACCCGGGCCGCGGCGGGCCTGGCTCCTGCGCTCGCCGCGGCACCGACCCCCAAGAGGCCCGCCCCCGCGCCTAGATGAACGGGTCGTAGTCCGTGCCGGGCTCCGGTGCGGACACGGTGCCCGCCGCCGCTCCGGCCCCGATGCCGTCGAGTTCGAGGTTGGAGCGGTGGCGGGCGCAGTGGAAGCGGCAGTCCCGGCTCGGGTCCACGATGCCGCGGTCGGAGGTGCGCCAGATCTCCGGGAGGCGCTCGGTCACCGCGTCGCCGATCCGGGCCCCGGCGTTGCCCCGGTGGTACGAGCAGACGTACACGCCCGACGGGGTCACCAGGGTGCGCAGCTCGGCGACCCGGCAGCGGTGGTAGTCCTTCTCCTGGACGGGCCCGACGCGGTTGCGCAGGGACGTCAGCGTCGAGGAGTTGACGATCTCGAAGCCGTCGCCGGCGAGCGCGGCGGCCTGGCCGAGCTGCTCCTCCACGGAGGCGAGGAGGTCGTCCGGCACCTGGATGACGTGGTGTCCGTCGTCGAACATCGCCTTGGTCTCGAAGTAGTCGCAGCCGATGTCGTGGGCGAGTTCGGCGGCCCGCAGGACCTCGTGGTGGTTGCTGACGACGGTACCGTCCGGCTCCTGGCGGGTCATGACGAGGAACGAGTAGCCCAGCGCGCCGCGCTTGGCCTCGGCCAGCAGCCGCATGTTGCCGATGACCTTGTCGAAGACGCTGCGGCCCTTGCGGTCGGGGCGGAAGCGGCGGTACGTGGCGCTGGTGCCGGCGTCCACGGAGACCCGTACCCAGGAGGCGTAGGCGGCGAGTTCGGCCAGGTTCTGCTTGATCAGGGTGCCGTTGGTGACCACGCCGATCGCGATGCCGGCCTCGCCGAGGATGCGGAGGACCTGGCGGGTGCCCCGGTGGGCGAGCGGTTCCCCGCCGCCTATCAGGACCACCGCCCGGACCTCCATCTCCACCAGTTCGGCGGCGAGTTCGGCGAGCCGTTCCGGGGTGAAGCGGCCCTGGTTGAGCAGCTTTCCGCTGATGCACTCGGGGCAGGCCAGATCGCAGAAGGTGGTCGGGTCCAGGTCGACGACCAGGGGGCCGCTGGAGCGGGTGCCGGTGGCGGCTTCGAGGATCCGGGGCCAGCCGGACGGCTGGTACAGCTTGGACACCAGGTCGAGACGGTCGAACGTCACGTGTTCTCCTGCTTGGTCGGAGGTTCCGTATCCCCGCGGGACGTCGGTCCGCGGGTCGAGCGCGTGCGACGTGGCTGTGGGCGGCGGGCCCGTGGAGGGGGGATCGGGCGGCGGCCGGGCGCGCCTCAGCGGCGGCCGGCCGCCGGTCTTCGGCGGCTCACCCCTTGACCGCGCCGGTGGTCAGGCCGGCGGCGATGCGCCGTTGGACGAGGGCGAAGAAGACCGCCACCGGGAGCGCGGTGAGGGTGGCGCCGGCCATCAGGCCCCCGTAGTCCGTGCCGAAGCTGGTCTGGAAGGACATCAGCCAGATGCTGAGGGTCTGTTTGTCGTTGCTGGACAGCAGGACGTAGGCCAGGACGTACTCGTTCCACGCCTGGACCAGCGCGTAGATGGAGGTCGCCACCAGTCCGGGCGCGAGCAGCGGCAGCACGACCCGGCGGAAGGCGCCCAGGCGGGTGCAGCCGTCGGTCATCGCGGCCTCCTCCAACTCGGCCGGGACGGCGGCGATGAAGCCGCGCAGCAGCCAGACCGTGAACGGCAGCGTGAAGACGAGGTAGGTGAGGATCACGCCGGCCAGGCTGTCGGTGAGGCCGGCGTCGCTGAGCAGCAGGTAGACGGGGATGATCAGGCCGGCCAGCGGGATCATCTGGACGCCGAGGATGACCAGGACCAGGGCCTTGCGGCCGGCGAAGGCGAAGCGGGCCAGCGCGAACGCCGCGAGCGTGCCGATGAGCAGGGAGATCAGCACGGTACCGGCGCCGATCAGCACGCTGGCGCGGACGTTGGCCCAGAACGTGGGGGTGGCCAGGGCCCGGCGGAAGTGTTCGAGGGTGAGGTGGTCGGGCCAGAAGTGCGGGGGGTCGGCGTGGATCTCGGTGGCCGGGCGGAAGGCGGTGAGCAGCATCCAGTAGAGCGGGAAGGCCAGCAGTGCGCTGACGACGAGCCCGAGGGCGTTGGCGGCCGCGCGGCGGCGGCGCGGGGTCCCGGTGCCGGGGGCCCTGGTCATTCGGCCGCTCCCAGGTGGAGGAGTTGGCGGACGTAGACGACGGCACCGACCAGCAGCATCAGGACGGTGAGGACGGCGATGGCGGCGCCGACGCTGTAGCGGTTGACGGCGAAGGACTCGATGAACGAGTAGACGCCCAACAGGTAGTAGTCCTTCTCGGGTTGGCCGCCGCGCATCAGCCAGATCTGGTTGAAGACCCCGAAGTCCCAGATGGCGCTGAGCGAGGTGACCAGGACGGCGGTCGGTTTGATCACCGGCCAGGTGACGTGGCGGAAGAGCTGGCCGGGGCGGGCGCCGTCGACCAGTGCCGCCTCCTCCAGTTCGGCGGGGACCTGGCTGAGCGCGGCGTGCAGGGTGAGGGCGGCGAACGGGACGGCGCCCCACACCACCACGCCGGTGATCACCGCGAAGCCCTGCCAGGGGTCGTCGAACCAGTTGTGCTTGCTGAAGTCCAGCCCCGGCACCAGGCTGAGCAACCAGTTGACGACGCCGTAGTCGGCGTCCGACAGCCAGCGGAAGATGGACGCGGCCACCATGACGGGCATCGCCCACACGGCCACCAGGACGCCGGTCATCGTCGTCCGCACCCAGGGCGCCACCCGCCGCATCAGGAGCGCCACCAGCAGCGACAGCGCCATGGTGGCGGTCACGCAGGCGACGGTGAACAGGGCGGTGCGGCCGACGACGGTCCAGAAGAAGCCGTCGGAGAGGATCGAGCGGTAGTTGGCGAGCCCGGCCCAGGGGGGTGCGGCCCCGGAGAACAGCTCGCGGCGGGTCATGTCCCGGAAGGACAGCAGCACCAGGTCGACGAGCGGGTAGCCGAGGACCGCGGCGAGGGCCAGCACGGTCGGGGCGATCAGCAGGTACGGCAGCGCCCGCCGCCGGAGGGCACGCCGCGCGCGGGGTGCCCGGTCGGCCCGGCCGCGCCGCGGTGGGCCCGCATTCTGCACGGACGGCACGGCGGTCAGTGCTCGTTGATCACGGCGTCGATGCGGCGGTCCGCGGCCCGCGCGGCGTCCGCCACCGACTGCTTGCCGGTGGCGATGTCCTGGAGCATCTCCGGCAGCACGTTGGACTTCTCAACGGCGCCCCAGCCGGGGGCGGTTGGGGTCACCCAGCCGCGCTCGGCGGCCCGTGCGGCCGGGCCGTTGATGCCGCCGGCGGCCACCTCGTGGAGCTGGGCGGTGTTGTTGGGCAGGGTGTCGGCGGCGATCAGGCGGCGCTGCGAGGTGCGGTCGGTGAAGAGCCTGATCCACTCCTGGGCCAGGTCCTGGTTGCCGGATTTGGCGGGGATGGCCAGGGTGGAGCCGCCCAGGAACGGCGGCAGCGGTTTGCCGGAGGGGCCGGGGAAGGCGAACGTGGCGAACTTCCCGCGCAGCGCGGGGTTTCCGCCCGAGGTGCTGTCGGTGGCGGCCTTGGCCTCCCAGGTGTTGCCGTAGAACATGCCGACCTTGCCCTGGCCGACGACGGCCGGCTCGTCGCCGTTGTCCTTGGAGCGGTCGCCCGTGTAGTAGGCGTCCAGGAGGTCCTTCCACTGCGTCAGCCCGGCGACGGAGCGGGGGTCGGAGAGCGCGCCGTGCCAGCGGCCGTCCCCGCGCACCGCGATGTCGCCGCCGGCGTCCTTGACGAAGGCCATCGCCGCGTACCAGTAGCGGCCCGGCATGTAGAAGGCGGAGAAATTCTTGTCGGCGCTGCCGAACTTGGCCTTCAATTTATCGAGGTCGGTGCGGAGTTCGGGATAGCTGCGCGGTGGTTGGTGCACGCCGACCTGAGCGAGGAGGTCGGTGCGGTAGATTCCGACGCGGGCGCCCACGTAATAGGGCACGCAGTACGTTTTCCCGCCGTCCTGGCAGGCGTCACGGAGAGCCGGGAGCCATTCCTTGGAATGGTCGAATTTCGCCGGATCCACAGTGCCGAAGGCCCCGTTGACAATGTAATTGGTGGTCTCACTGTTGCCCATTTCGACCACATCGGGCACTTTCCGGCCGGCCAGCGCGGCGTCGATCTTCTGGTTCTTGGTCGTCCACTGCTGGTACTGCACGGTGACCTTGATCTTCGGATAGGTCTTCCGGAAGCGGGCGTTGACCTCGGACACCAGATCCGGCCAGCTCTCCTGGGCGTCCACGGTCAGCCAGACCGTGAGCTCGCCCGTCCGGTTCGCGGCCGCGACCGGTTTGCCGGCGCCGCAGCCGGCCACCGCGCCGAGCACGGCTATCGCCCCCAGGCCCGCCGTTATCCGGGAGATGCGTTCGGCCATGATCTCCTCCGTCGGGTTGTCGGAACCGGCTGTATCTACCCGGGGCACCTCGGCTTTCACCCCGGGGATCCTTTCCGGCCAGAAAATCCGGCGGCCGGAAGTGAGTCATGGCGGAATCCGCGAACGACCACCCGGCAGGCCGGACCATATACCGATCTTGACTAGGCGTCGGCAAAGCCGTCGCCGGTTTGACGCAAAAGGCGCGCTCCGCCAATGATCGGCTCTTGACGGTGCCGCCCCCACTGCCTCAGTTTTGCTCGGGTGTCTCCCACGTCCCCTATCGAAGGGTTTGCACGTGACTGAGTACGGCACGACGACCGCAGATCAGGCCACCCGCCCGGTGAAGGTCAATTCCTGGAACGGCTGGGATCCGCTGCGGCACGTCGTCGTCGGACGCGCCGACAGCGCGGTGGTGCAGGCTCCCGAGCCCGCGATCCGGCGGGACTTCCCCGAGGACGGCTTCCCGCTCGGCACCTACGGACCGATGCCGGCCGACATGACCGCCGAGGCCAACGAGCAACTCGACGGCTTCGCCGCGCTGTTGCGGCGCCGCGGCATCCGCGTGGACCGGCCCGCACCCGTCGACTTCAACCAGCGCGTGAGCACCCCGGACTGGACCCAGGAGACCATGTCCGGCTGCATGCCGCCCCGGGACCTGCTGCTGACCGTCGGCAACGAGATCCTCGAAGCCACCATGTCCTACCGCAGCCGCTGGTTCGAGTACCTCTGCTACCGGCCCCTCCTCCAGGAGCTCTTCCGTGCCGACCCGCGGATGCGCTGGGAGGCCGCCCCCAAGCCCCGGCTGACCGACGCCTCCTACCACGCCGGGTTCTGGGACACCTACAACACCCTGCCCACCGAGGTGCAGTTGGCCCGGGTGCGCGACTACGACCTGGTGCTGACCGAGGAGGAGCCGCTGTTCGACGCGGCCGACATCGCGCGCTTCGGCAAGGACCTCTTCGTCCAACTGTCGTTCGTCACCAACCGCAGCGGCTACCAGTGGCTCCGGCGCCACTTCCCCGACCACCGGGTGCACGCGGTGACCTCCACCAACACCCATCCGCTGCACATCGACGCCACCTGGGTCCCGCTCCGTCCCGGGCTGGTGCTGCACTGCGGCGAGCGGCTCGCGGACCCCGAGCTGATGGAGTTCTTCCGGCGCAACGACTGGGAGATCATCGAGGCGGTGCAGCCGGCCAGTTGGGACCACCCGCCGAAGCTGTCGTTCTGCAGCCCGTGGCTGGCCGGCAACATGCTCAACCTCGACCAGAACACCCTGTGCATCGAGGAGAAGGAGGTCGCGCTCGCCGACCAACTGGCCGGCTACGGCTTCGAGATCGTGCCGGTGCCGTTCCGCGCGGTGGGCCCGTTCGGCGGCGGACTGCACTGCGCCACCTTCGACATCGAACGGGACGGGAAACTGGAGGACTACTTCCCGCACCGCCACGGACGGTACTGAGGCCCGGTGCCGGCTCCGGCTCCCCCCGGGCGGAGCGCCGTCCGGGGTGTGATCCTCGACTTCTACGGGACGCTGGTGCGGCTGATCGAACCGCTGCCGCCCAGTCACCGGTCGCTGTTCCTCCGGCGGGGCCTGGCCGAGGCCGCCGACAAGTGGGGCGACCAGTGGGCCGTCGGCCCCCGGGAGGGCGAGGAGCACGCCGCCCACTCCGTCAGCCAACACACCTATCATGCCTGGGAGTTGGACCGGTTGCGGCGCCGGGCGCTGTCCTGCGGCGTCCCCGCGTCCGAGGCCGGCCCGCTCGCCGTCGAACTGGACCGGGCGATGAAGGACCTGCGCCTGGCGCCGTTCGGGGACGTCCCGGCGGCGCTGGCCGGGCTGCGCGCCCGGGGCCTGACGGTGGCGGTCTGTTCCAACTGGTACTGGGACCTGGACCGCGCCCTCGCGGACGTCGGACTGGCCGGGCTGGTCGACGTCGCGGTCACCTCGGCCCGGGCCGGCGCCCGCAAACCACACCCCCTGATCTACCGGACGGTGTTGGAACGCTGCGGGCTCCGCCCCGAACAGGCCCTGTTCGTCGGCGACATGTGGGAACCGGACGTGGCGGGGCCGCTGGCCCACGGGATGCGCGCGGTGCACCTGTGGCGGCCGGACCGGGTCGTGGTGGGCGCGGCCCCGCCGTTGCCGGACGGGGCCGCGCGCGTCCCCTCGCTGGCCGCGCTCAGCGAGCTGCTGTGACGGGAGCGGGGGCGACGGGGCCGGCGGCGGAGAGCCGGTCCAGGACGTTGCGGGTGACGCGGACGACGCCGGCGTCCAGTTCCCGGCCGCAGATCACCGGCCAGTCGGTGGTCCCGGCCGTGAAGACCGTGCCGCCGGCGGTGTAGAGCCCCATGGTCGCCGCGCGCGGGCTGGTGAGCGCCGCCTCGCGCGCCGGGCAGTTCCAGTGCCCCCATTTCAGGTGGTGGAAGTCGTCGTGCACCGGATCGAGGAGGTAGATCCCCAGGATGAGGAAGGACTCCGGCGTGCCGTCCGCGCCGGTGGCGTGCGCCATGCCGGATGCGTCCCGGGCGAAGGCCGCGCCATCGCACTCGTAGCCGATCAGCGGCGTGCCGGCCCCCAGGGCTTCGGCCGGCCCGCCGTCGCTGCCGTCGCGCAGCCCGGTGCCCTCGTACACCCAGTGGTCGGCGTGCTGGACGCGGTAGCCGTCGCGCGGCCGGTCGCCGGGCCAATCGCCCGGCCACATGCCGCCGTTGCGGAAGCTGACGCCGGTGAGGGCGTTCTCGGGCTCCCCGACGCCGTCGGGCGGCGCGGGCCACCACTGGTCGGTCGCCGGGAGGTGCGGGTACTCCGCGCCGACGTGGTGGTCGGTGTCGGAGACGAACGCGGCGTTGCCGTCCACCGGGTGGACGCGCCACCAGCAGGTGTTGGCGCTGAGGAACGCCACGTTGCCGCCGCCGGCGACGAACTCGGCGACGTGGTCGCGCATCGCCGCGCTCCAGTATTCGTCGTGCCCGACGCTGAGCAACAGCCGGTAGGGGGCGAGGAGTTCGGGGTCCTCGTGGAGGTCGAGGTCGGTGCAGTAGTCGACGTGGTAGCCGCTGCGTTCCAGCCAGGCGATGAAGGGGGCGTCCCAGTAGGCGAGGTCGATGACGCCGCCCGGGCGGTGCAGGCTGAGGCGGTGGCCGCGCGGGCCCTGGGGGCCGGCCTGCTGGTAGACGGGGTTGTCGTAGAGACTGCCGGCCCGTTGGACGTCGGCTCGGTCGGCGCGGTTGTAGGCGTGCCGGGTGTAGGTCGACTTCTTGTAGAGGATGCGGGCCCCGGTCGCGCCCGGGCGGGCCGGTCGGACGACGAAGAACTCCCGCTCGAAACCCTCGATTTCGGAGTCGTCCAGCAGGGGGACGTGCCGACCGTCGCCCTCGACGAAATGGGCGAGGTAGATTCCCGGCGGCCAGTCGTCGGGCAGGGTGTGGTGGTGGGGCGGCCAACTCCAGTCCACGGCCGGGGAGGCATGGTCCGGGACGCCGTCCGGGTGCGGTGGCGCGGCGGCCCGTTCCCCCGGATAGGGGCCGGTCTCCGCCATGAACGACAGTTCCCGTCCCAAACGGTAGAAACGGACCCGGAATTCCGCGGCGTCCGTCGACACATGAAAGGTCAGGCGCCGACCGGCTGTCACGCTCTCACGATCCAGATATCCCTCGATCACCGCGCCAGGCTAGGCAGCGGAACGAGGACCCGACAACCGATCTTCCGGCCACGAGACGAGGAGGCCAAGGGGGCAGGGAGCCGAGCAGGGAAGTAGCCGGGTAACCACATAGCCGCGCAGCCGCCGGCCGCGTGGCCACGGAAGAGGGGAAAAGATGGACAGGGAATTCCGGGTGCGCGAACTCATGCTGGGCGTCGAGGGATTGGCGCTGCTGCGCCATGCGCTGGACGCCGACGAGGATTTCCTCAAGGCCCGCTTGGAGGAGATCACGGCCCTCGTGACCGGCGAGGGGATTTCCCTGCCGGACGGCGGGACGGCGGTCGGTGAGCTGGATCCGGCGGCCGGCTACGCCTCCTGGGCGGCCCGCTACGACTCGCTGCCCAGCGCGTACATCGAGGTCGAAGAGCCGATCGTGCACGGGCTGTTGGACCGCGGCCCGGTGGGCACCGCGCTGGACGCGGCCTGCGGCACCGGGCGGCAGAGCGGCGCGCTGGCCGCCCGCGGGTACCGCACCGTCGGCGTCGACCAGTCGCCGGAAATGCTGGCCCGGGCCGCCGACAAGGTGCCCGGGGCGGAATTCCGGCGCGGCCGCCTGGAAAGCCTCCCGCTCGACGACGAAAGCGTCGATCTGGCGCTCTGCTCGCTGGCCCTGACCCATCTGCCGGACGTCTCCCGCGGGATTGCCGAACTGGCCCGGGTGGTGCGACCGGGCGGCCGGATCATCGTCTCCGACCTGCACCCGTTCGTCATCGCCCTCCAGGGACAATGCGTGTTCGTCGACGGCAGCGAGCGGCTGGCGTTCGTCCGCAATCACGTCCATCTGCCCGGCAGTTATCTCGACGGATTCCGTGCCGCCGGGCTGACCGTGCGGCAATGCCGCGAACCGGTCTTCAACGGCCGTTTGGCGCCCGGTGGTTACGAGGAGTCCATCGCGGACGCCGCCCGGGCGGCCTGGGGCGGAATGCCCTTGGTGGTCGTCTGGGACGTCGAGAAGCCCGCCGGAACCGACCGGGGGAGCGCCGTATGACCCTGCGTTTCGTGCACCATTCCGAGCGCCCGGAACTGTGGGACCGGATCACCGGGGAATTCGCCGGGGTGGTCCCCGAATACAACCTGCACGGCGACATCAACGCCGGTTTCTGGGAGCGGCTGTTCAGCGACTTCCCCGACCACCAGTTCCTGCTCCACGACACCGCCGCGGACACCGTCCTGGGCACCGGCCGCACCCTGCCCCGCACCTGGGACGGCACCCCCGAGGGGCTGGGCACCGGCCTCGACGCCTCCATCGAGGCGGCCTTCCGCGACCACGACGCCGGGGCCGCGCCCGACGCCCTGTGCGCGCTGGGCATCGAGATCGCCCCCGCCCACCAGGGCCGCGGGCACTCCGCCCGGCTCCTGGCGCACATGGCCGACATGGCCCGCGCGGCCGGCCTCTCCCATGTGATCGTCCCGGTCCGCCCCACCTGGAAGGACCGCTACCCGCTCGTCCCCATCGACCGCTACGCCACCTGGTCCCGTGCCGACGGCGCCCCGTTCGACCCGTGGATCCGCGCCCAGGTGCGCCAGGGCGGCACCGTCGCCGCGGCGGTGGCCGAGTCGTCCCGCATCACCGGCACCCTCGCCGAGTGGGAGGCGTGGACCGGGATGTCCTTCCCCGACGACGGCCGCTACGTCTTCCCCGGCGGCCTCGCCCCGCTCGACATCGACCACGCCCGCGACCGCGGCGCGTACTGGGAACCCTGCGTCTGGATCACCCATGAGGTCCGGGCCAACCCACCGGCGCCGGCCGGGACTTAGGGCGCTTCTGACGGATCTCCGTGGAGGAAGGAGCGGCGTCTGGTGCGTGCGATCGCAAGGCGCCGGGATGTCTTCATAGCGGAGCTATGGGG
>NZ_JBIVXW010000018.1:0-141911 GCF_044769405.1 Streptomyces sp. NPDC090442 | reverse complement strand
CATTCGAACAACCTGCCAGCACCACACCCCCCGGGCCAACGTTCCAACGGCGTGTCACATCACAACGAGGCAAAGGTTCGTTGATGCGGCACTAGCAGTCCACGGCCAGGTGCGGTCCAGCGTTCCCAGCCGAGACGCCAGTCACCTCGCCACGTCGAACTGCACCAACAGGCCGGTGTCTTGGGCGGATTGGATACGGCTCGCCGATCGCCTCGGGTGCCTGTCCCTGACTTCCGCCCCCGCCCGCTCAGAGTCGGGGCAAACCGAGGTTGGACGGTGGGCGGTCACACGAGGGAGGACCATCGACCGGCCGACCACTCGTACCATCCCGGCCACCCAGAAGGCGGGTTGGCGGCCTGACCGCATTCGAGTTCCGCTGCGTCGGGCTCCTCGAACAGACCCCGAGAGCCACGGAGATCCGCCTCGCTCGTGGGGAAGGTTTGGCCCGGGGTGGTCGACTGGCGATGGGCGATCCGAGCGCGCTGGGTCTCATGGTCCACCGGCGCGTACACCAGGTGACAGGACGCACCTCCGGAAGCCACCAGCAAATGGATCGCGGATCGCCCGTCACGAGTCCAACAGCCGAAATCCAGCACCACGTTCGTTCCAAGCCTCAGCGCCTCCAGGCCAAGCCAGAGCAGCCGACCTTCCCACACCTCGCGCTTCCCGCCAGCCTCCGGCTCCCCGAACAGCGGGCCCATCAGCTCACCGGCGTCAGCCGCAGCGCACGGTGCTCCTCGGCCAACTGCCGAGCCCTCGTGGTCTTTCCAGCCCCTGGCAGGCCGACGATCAGGAACAACACGGTCATACCCGGAGCGTTCGCGGAAACCGGGCGGAAAGTAATCACTTTCTCCGCCAAGGGGTACGAAACCGGCGATCTCGCGTTCCCTGGCATCCCTGCGGGCTTGGACGAGAACGCGGAGGGAAACGTTGATGAACTTCGTGGGTGACTGCGCGGCTGCCGAAGGGTGTGAGGAGTGCCTGTGCGCCCCGTAGGGCCAGGCAGGCCACCTGCGGTGAGCGCGACGCAACGGGCCGACCTCGCTGCCGGCCCGTCGGCATCCGCACAAGAGCCCGCCTGCTGAGGCCACACCGTGGGAGCGGTTCCCGCCGTGCTGACGGGCGTTCAGCGTGCTCTCTCCAGAGCTCAGTTGACCTGCGATTGTCGATTCTTCAACAAGGCTGGGGCATGGTACTCCGCCGGCCTGTGAGCGAAGGGGCGGCCCCACGCGGCCACGGCCACTGAGCGGCATGTTTGGATGTATTAGTGATTGTTAATGCACAGGAGACATCCGAGACGCGGACCTACGTGGACCGCATTCTGGATCACTGGTACAAGGACGAGGACGCCGAGGCGCTCGTCCAGGGGGAACAGCGGCTGACCAGGGGGGAAGCCCGGCGTCGGCTGTTCAAGTTGGGGCATGCGCTGCGCGGGCAGGGGCTCGCGCCCGGCGACGGAGTGGGGCTGTTCCTGGCCAACCGCGTGGACTCCGTCCTGGTGCAGCTCGCCGTCCATCTCATCGGCTGTCGCGTCGTGTTCCTGCCGCCCGAGCCTGGGCCCGGCGAGCTCGCCGCGCTCGTCGAGCAGTCCCGGGCGCGCGCCGTGGTCACCGACCCGCTCTTCGCGCAACGGGCCGCCGACGCGGCCGGCCGCAGCATCCACAACCCCGAACTGCTCAGCCTCGGGCCCTGCGAGCAGGAGTGCACCGACCTGCTGGCTCTCGCGGCCGAGTGCCCGGACGAGCGCCCCGAGGGCGTGCCCGCCCCGGGAGCGGACGAAGCCGTCACCGTTCTCTACACCGGCGGAACCCTGGGCCGCCCCAAGCTCGCCTCGCACAGCCACCGGCTCTACAACATGCTGGTGGACCTGGTGGACGACGCCCAGCAGGAGTCCGGCTCCACGTTCTTCCCGAACATGGACGAGGGCACGGACCGGGTGCTCGTCTCCACACTGCTCACGCACGGCAGCGGCCACCTCACCTCGCTCCAGTCTCTGGTGACGGGCTCCGCCCTCGTCGTGCTGCCGGAGTTCGAAGCGGAAGCGGCGTTGACGGTACTGCGCGAGGAGCGCATCACCGCCACCATGTTCGTACCGCCCATGTTGTACGCGGTTCTCGACCACCCGGAGTGCAAGCCGGGCATCCTGCCCGCGCTGCGGCGGATCGTCGTCGGCGGCGCTGCCACGTCGCCCAGCCGGCTGCAGCAGGCGGTCGAGGTGTTCGGCCCCGTGGTCAGCCAGGGTTACGGACAGTCGGAGTCGCTCGGAATCACCGCGTTCGGCGCGGAGGACCTCGCCTCGGAAGGGGCCCGGCGTCCCGAGCTCTGGCGTAGCTGCGGTCGCGCGATCTCCGACGTCAAGATCGAGATCCGCGCTGAGGACAGCACCGAGGCGCTGCCCGTCAGGCAGGTCGGCGAGGTGTGCGTCCACGGCGAGCCGGTGATGCTCGGCTACTACGAGGACCCGGAGCGGACCGCGGCGGCATTGCAGGACGGCTGGCTGCGTACGGGCGACATGGGTTACCTCGACGCCGAGGGGTACCTCTACCTCGTCGACCGGGCCAAGGACATCATCGTCACCGGCAGCACCAGCGACAACGTCTACTCCCGGGTCCTGGAGGACTTCCTCCTCACGCTGCCCGGTGTGCGCAACGCGGCGGCGCTGGGCGTGCCGGACGAGGAGTACGGGGAGGCCGTACAGATCTTCCTGGCCACGGCCGAGGACGTCGACGTCGACCCGGAGGCGGTCGCCGCGGCGGTGACCGCCGAGCTGGGAGAGCTGTACACGCCCCGGAAGACGGTGCTGCTGGACCAGCTCCCGACGACCAAGGTCGGCAAGGTGGACAAGAAGGCGCTGCGCGCGCGTCACGTCGACAGCCCGGCGGCGTCGTAGGCTCCGTTGTTGTGAAGCGCCCCGGCTGATGCCGGGTCAAGTGCGCCGCGAGGACAGGGTCTTGCGGCGCACTTCGGCCTTCCGTCCTTTCCGCTGCGAAAGGGCGGAAGGCCGAGGTCGCTGTCCTCCGGGCGCTCTGCCGGGAGGGCGGCGCTGGGGCTGTGTCCACGCCGGAGCTTCGCGGCCTCGGCCTCTCCGCCGAGGGCCACGTCGCCGACACTTGCTCCTCCGGCCGCGGCACCGACACCCCCTCAGCCAGGAACAGCCCCACGACCCCAGCTCTCGCTCCGTCTCCGCCCGCCGATTCGGCACGCCACGTAGATCGCATCCAGCGCCAGAATCTCGCACCACAGGGCGGGGCGGAGGACCAGGCTCCGCCAGCATCGGCTGAGCCGTCAGAGTTGGCAACTTCGTGGAATCTCCCTGGAGTTGCCATGGCGTACGTCACCGCTGCCACACTCTGGCCTGGGGAATCGAATGTCCAGCAGCGTTCGATTCGCTGTCGTCGGACGAGCCGAGCCCAGCGGCAGCGCTCGTCGACTATGTGCTCAGCCACGGGTGTTGGGCGTCATAGCTGAGTGCCCCCACTGCCCACGGTGAGTTCGGTGCCGGTGGTGTAGGCGGCGTCACACGCGAGAAAAGCGCTGCCTTGGGCACTTCGGCCGGAGTCCCCAGCCGCAGCATGGGGATCTGCGCGACGAGCACCTTTGTCTCCTCGGCCGACTGCCGCCGCCGGGGAGACCGCGCGGGCGATCACCCAGCCGCAGGTGCGCGGCCGGGACCAGGCCCCGGTGGTGCTCGTGGAGATGGCTGCCGAGCACGCCCTGAGCGGACAGCAGAGCTGCCGCGGTGACGGTGGCCGAGGCGAAGGCTGCAACCGACTTCCGCTGCCAGAAGGGGTCGTTCAGGCTTCACCACTGTGGTGCATGCCGTGGTGAAGTGGACCCGGCCCACGCGGGGATCGTTCCCCGGAGATGCCGACCAACTCGTGGCCGTCATCCCCGCGTACACGGGGAGCGCTCGTCGGCTGTCTCTCCGGCCGGTGCGCGACGAAGTTGCCTTCGCCTCAACACGGGAGTCGACCCTCATCAGCACCGGCATACTTCACTGTCTTCGATGATCGACGGATGAACCTGGAGAAGGGCGGCAAGGTGAGCGAGGAGTTGGCGGGCAGCCTTCGGCAGCTGCGCGATCAGACCGGGCGGAGCCTGCGCGAACTGGCGCGGGAGATCAATGTCAGCAGCTCCTCGCTGTCGCGCTACTTCTCCGGCCAGGCCGTCGCGCCGTGGCCAGCGGTGGTGGCGCTGTGCAGGGCGGCCGGACGGGACCCCAGGCCGCTGCGCGAGTTGTGGGAGCGGGCCAAGGACGCGCCCCGGTCCGGCGGCGTCGCATCGCCGGTTCCGACGGTGCGCAACGACCTGCCGCACGACGTCACCGCGTTCACCGGGCGCCGCGACGAGCTGGCCGAACTCCTCGCCGCCGCACGGGAGACGACGGTGGTGGCGATCGACGGCATGGGAGGGGTGGGCAAGTCCGCGCTGGCCGTGCACGCCGCGCATCTGCTGACCGCCGACTTCCCCGGCGGCCAGCTCTATCTGGACCTGCACGGCTTCACCCCGGGCCGGGAACCGGTCGAGCCCGCGGAGGCGCTGCGCGTGCTGCTGGCCGCACTCGGGCTCCCGCCCGGCAGGATCCCCGAGTCGGTCGCCGAACGGGCCGCGCTGTGGCGGTCCGAGCTCGCCACCCGGCGCGCGATCGTCGTGCTGGACAACGCCGCCGACGCCGACCACGTGCGCGACCTGCTCCCCGGCGCCGGCCGGAGCTTCGCCATGGTCACCAGCCGCCGCAGGATGGTGCACCTGGACGGCGCCCGGCCGCTGTCCCTCGACGTCCTTCCGCCGCAGGAGGCGGCACGGCTGTTCGTCGCGTCCGCGGGCGGCACCCGGCCCGGCGACGTCGGCGAGGTGCTGCGCCGCTGCGGAAACCTTCCGCTGGCGATCCGGGTGGCCGCTGCGCGGCTGCGGCACCGGCCCGCATGGACCCTCGACACCCTCGTGGAGCGGCTGCGCGACGGCGAGTTGGCCGTCGCGGACGTCTTCGGGATGTCGCTGCGTCAGCTCGACGCCGCGCAGCGACGGATGTTCGGGTTGCTGGGGCTGGTGCCCGGCGACGACATCGACGCCTACGGCGCGGCCGCTCTGGCCGGGATTCCGCTGGTCAACGCCCGAGCCCTGCTGGAGGACCTGGTGGACGTCCATCTGCTCCAGGAGCCGGCGGCCGGCCGCTACCGGATGCACGACCTGCTGCGGCAGGCCGCCCTCGGCGAGGCGGCCGTGGCCGATCCCGTGCCGGCGATCGCCGGGCTGGGCGACTACTACCTGAGCGGCATGCTCGCCGTGAAGCAGCGGGTCGAGGTGCTCATCCCGCTGCCGGTCATCGTCGAGCAGCCGCCCCCCCGCGCTTCCCGACCTCTCCGTCTACGACATAGCCGTCGACTGGATGAACACCGAGTGGGCCAACCTCACCGCGACGTTCTCGCTCGCGGTGGAGCTGCGCATCGACGCGCCCGCGGTCGGGCTCGGGCAGCTCGCCCTGATCTCCGAAGCCCGACGCGGCGGAGTGGCGCGGCTGATCCGGGGACTTGAGGCCAGCATGCCCGCCGCGGAAAGGCTCGACGACCGCCGCATGCTCGCCTCGCACCGGTACCTGCTGGGGGCCGCGTTGATGCGCGTCGGCCGGATGACGGAGGCGGCGCCCCAACTTGAGGCGGCCCGCGCGCTGATGGCCGCGGAGAGCGACCTCGTCGGCGAGACCCTCTCCCTCATGAAGCTGGGAGAAGCCCGGATGTACACCGGCGACGCCGAGGGCGGCATCGCAGTCATGCGCGAGTCCTTCGCGCTGCCGCTGGCCGCCGGGTCCGCCGTCCACGTACGGGTGCACACCGCCATCGGTACCGCGCTGGTGCAGCTGGGGAGGTTCCACGAGGCCCACGAGATCGCCGCGGAGAGGATCGAGGCCGCGCGTGCGCTGGACCGGCAGACGGAGCGCATGTGCCTGGACGTGCTCGGCTGGGCCGCGCTCGGACGGGGTGACGCCGAGGCCGCGCTCGACTTCGCCGAGCAGTCCACCGAGATCAGTCGGACGACCGGGCATACGGTGTTCGAGGCGATCAGCCTGACGGACGTCGCCGTCGCGCTGCGCCACCTCGACCGTGTCGAGGAGGCGGCCGCCAGGCATGCCGAGGCCGCGCGGATCCTCGAACGCGTCGGCGAGCCGCACTGGTTGGCCCGCAGCCACCTGGCATACGCGCAGTCCTGCCTGGACACCGGAGACCGGGACGCCGGGGCGCGGCACTCCCGGGCGGCGCTGGAGATCGCCACCGCCAGCGGCATCGACTACCTGATGCCGCAGGCACGTTCGGCGCTGGCCCAGGTGTCCCGTCCCGTCCCGGGACACCCGTACCAGGGCCGTACCGGGGAGTGACGACGCAGGTCAGTCGGGTCTCGGTGGGTTGTCCCGCGTCCCGAGCGGCAGGGGAGGGGTGGTCGGGGACCGGCCGCGGCGGCGAGGCTTCCCCTCATGGACACCAGGCCATCTCTGCTCACCGAACTGGACGCGCTGCCCGCCCGTTGGGACGTGCACGGCACGCTCGCCGCGCCCGTTGAAGCGGTCGCCGCGCTCCTGCTCGCCGTCGCCGAAGGGCGGGTGGGCGATGACAACCTGCTGATCCTGGCCAGAGCCTCCGCAGCACGGCAGGGGGCGATGACCGTCGTGGCCGGGCCCGGCGCTGACACCTACCGGGCGGAGCTCGCCGGGCCGGTGGAGCCGGTGGACATCGAGGTGGACCGGGCCCGGTCGAGAGTCGCGGTGCAGAGCTGGTACGCCGGAGTGCACCACGCCACCGCCTGCCCCGCGGGCACCCGGGTGACCCATCGGGTCCTGCGAGTCCTTCCGGAACACCCGGGCTTTGCCGCCGGGATCGCCGAAATCGGTCTGCACGCCCGCATGGCACGCGACCTGGGGCAGGTGCTGGCGGTGATCGCCGACCGGCTCGGCTGCCCGCAACCGGTCCCTCCCCGCAGGGCCGAACCACCCGCGGGCGCGCCCCCTTCAACCGGCCTGACCTGAACGCACCACGCCCCGCCACGCCGGCGGACACCTCGGCACAGTGCCTCCGGTGTCAGCACACCCTTCAATCCCGGCCCCAACGCTCGGACCACCGACCGCATCCACCTCATCAAGGTGCGTCCACCAGCACCAGTCGCCATAGCGAACCCTCAGGAGAACACCGTCATGCCTACGTTCACCACGCCCGCCCCGATCACCGCCGTCCTTGCCGTCCCCGCCGGCACCGTCCGGCTCACGGCCGCCGACCGCGCCGACACCGCGGTCGAGATCGCCCCCGCGGACCCCACCAGGAACCGCGACGCCAAGGCGGCGGAGCAGACCACGGTCGACTGCACCGACGGCGTCCTACGGATCCAGGGACCGGCCAGGAACCAGTACTTCGGGCCCACCGGCGCCGTCGAGGTGACCGTCCACCTGCCCGCCGGATCCCGGGTTGAGCTGACGGCAGCCAGCGTCGAACTGCGGGCCGTCGGCCGGTTCGGCAACGTGACCGTCGCCAGCGAACACGGCGCGATCGACCTCGACGAGGCCGCGAGCGCCCACCTGACCACGACGGCCGGTGACGTCACGGTCGGCCGCGTCACCGGCCCCGCCGAGATCCGCACCAGCAAAGGCGACATCCGCATCACGGAGGCCGTCCGCGGCAGCGTCACGCTGCGCACCGACGCCGGCGACATCTCGGTCGGCGCCGCCGCCGGCGTGTCGGCCTCCCTGGACGCCGGCACCTCCCACGGCCGGATCCGCAACTCCCTGAAGTCAGCCGATGGCAGCGTCGACCAGCTCGTCATCCACGCCACCACCTCCGACGGCGACATCACCGCGCACAGCCACTGACCGGCGCCGACCGATCGGCGATCCGCTCCCTCGAAGCAAGGCCGCCCCGCGCCGAGGACGAGCCCCTCGGGCGAGGCGACCCACAACCATCCGTGCCAACAAAGGAGTTCCCACCATGTCCACGACCCTGGCCGGCCAGCGCAGCGGCTTCTCCGAGACAGGGCTGCGCAGACTGCGCGACGTCCTGGCGCGGCACGTCGAGTCCGGGCAGATCCCGGGGCTGGTCGCCCTGGTCAGCCGGGGCGGGCAGACACATGTGGAGGCGATCGGGACGATGCGCCATGACGGCGGCGCGCCGATGCGCCGGGACACCGTCTTCCGGATGGCCTCCACCTCCAAGCCGGTCACGACGGCGGCGGCGATGGTCCTGCTGGACGAGTGCAAACTGCGGCTGGACGACCCGATAGACCAGTGGCTGCCCGAACTCGCCGACCGTCAGGTGCTGAAGCAGCCCGACGGCCCGCTGGACGACACCGTGCCCGCGCAGCGACCGATCACCGTGCGCGACGTGCTGACCTCCACGTTCGGGCTCGGCGTCGACCTGACGTTGATGGGCTCCCCGATCATGACCGCCGCCCTTGAGCGGTCCAACTACGACCCGGATGCGGGGCCGGTCCCCGAGCCGGACGAGTGGATGCGCCGCCTCGGGGAGTTGCCGCTGTCGTACCAGCCCGGACAGCGCTGGCAGTACGACCTCGCCAGCGACCTGCTCGGCGTGCTCGTCGCCAGGGCCACGGGCCGGCCGTTCGAGTCGTTCCTGCGCGAGCGGGTCCTCGAACCGCTGGGGATGAAGGACACCGGCTTCCACGTGCCCGCCGGCACGATCGACAGGCTGCCGCCCGTCTACTTCCCCCAGGAGACCGGAGGGTTCCAGGTGTGGGACGAGGCCGAGGAGGGACGGTGGAGCCGGCCGCCGGCGTTCCAGTCAGCCGGCGGCGGGCTGGTCTCGACCGTGGACGACTACCACGCCTACCTCCGGATGCTGCTCGACCACGGCACACACGAGGGCGAGCGGATCCTGTCCCGGCCCGCGGTGGAGCTGATGACCACCAACCGCCTCACCCCCGAGCAGAACGCCGCCCGCACCGCCCTGGCCCGTGACAACGTCCATCTGAGCTTCGGCCAGGGCCAGCACGGCGGTTGGGGCTTCGGGATGGCGGTGCGCACCTACCGCAGCGACTACGCGCCTCTCGGCCAATTCGGCTGGGACGGCGGAACCGGTACCACGGCCTACGCCGACCCGCACAACCAACTCACCGGAATCCTGCTCACCCAGGTCGGGCTGTCCACCCCGGCCCCGGCACGGCTCATCCACGACTTCTGGACCACCGTCTACCAGGCAATCGACGAGTGACACCCGGCCCGCCGAGGCCCGGACCCCCTCGGCGGGCACCAGCCAAATCGGCAGACCGACGCGCGAGTTCGCGCCCGTTCCCCTCCAGGAACCCGCGAACCCGCGCGCTTCGGATCTTTCGCAGGAGAAGTACGGCCCTTGGCGTTGGCGGTCAGCAGGTGGCCGCCAACTCCTCACTCGTTGCTTCCCAGCGGTGCGGAGCCGGTGACCCCGGCATCGGCGAACAGGGCGTCGACCGTGCCGAACCCAGCCTGTACCCAGTCAGCCAGCGCATCGAGGGAAGAGGCGTGCCGGTTCTCGCCCGGAGAGTCGCCCTTGGCTGGACGGCGTCGCGTGCGAGGCGTGAGTACGGTGCCGGCAGGTCTCACCGAAGAAGACGGCGAACGTGTTGCGGGCACTCTCTCCCGGCGGGTAGAGCGTGGTGCGGTGTTCAGTGGAGCCCCGGCCGCAGCGTGATCACGACCTTGCCGTGGACGTGGCGTCCGGCTTGCAGTGCCACGGCATCGCGGATCTGCCCGATCGGGAAGGTCGCGGCGATCGGCACGGTGATCGCGCCGGCAAGGATCGCGTCGCTGATCCGACCCATGGCGTCCGGGCTCGCGTCGAAACCACCGGTCGCGCGGACGCCGCCGGGAGGGTTGGGACCCGCGGCGATCGTGGAGATCCGCTCGGGCGGCACGCCGAGCGCGAGCGCGGTCTCGGCCGTTTCGATGCCGAACAGGTCGGCTGCCGCGGTGACGCCCTCCGGAGCCAGGGCCCGGACCCGGTCTGCCAGTTCGGGGCCGTAGGCCACCGGCTCGACGTCGAACCGGCGCAGGAACCCGAACGTGCCCGGCCCGGCAGTTCCGATCACTCTGGCGCCGGCGAGCCTCGCGAGCTGTACGGCGAACACGCCCACGCCGCCCGCGGCGCCGCCGACCAGGAGGGTGTCGCCGGACCGCAGGCCGATCGCCGACAGCGCGGCGGCGGCGGTCATGCCGGCCACCGGAAGCGTCGCCGCCACCTCGTCACCGATGCCCTCCGGCGTGCGCCAGATCGGCTCGGCCGCCTCAGAGGGCGTCTTGACCACTACGAAATCGGCGACAGCCCTCCCCATCGCGCCACCGTGCACACGGTCACCTACAGCGAAACCCATGGCACCGGCGCCGACTTCGTCGACGACGCCGGCGAAGTCGTAGCCGAAGCCGGAGGGCGCGCCGACGCCGAACCGGGCCGCGACCTCGGGCTGCGAGGCAATGACCCAGTCCATGGGGTTCAGACCGGCGACCGTGACGCGGACGCGGACCTCGCCCGGCCCGGCATGCGGTTCCGGAACCTCCCGCAGCTCCAGTACTTCGGGACCACCGAAGTTGTCGTAGACAACAGCTCGGCTCATGAGTACCCCCAGCAGACACAGTGACGGGACTTGGTCCCATGCCCGGAGGTCGGCGGTGATCGCCGCCAACCCGGAACTACGTGAACGCGAGGCGCTGAAGGAACTCGGCCTCATCGCGTCGATGGTCGACGCACTCAAGCGCCGCGGCGTTCCCGACCTGGCCGCACGCGTAGCCGCCGAACTGGGCGCGCTCGCTTGGAAGATCGCCTACGAGCGCTGGAGGGACACGACCAACCGCTACGACTTCGCCGAACTCACCCGGCGGACACTCACCGAAGTCCAGCGGCCAGCGCCTTGTGCTGACCCGCAGGCTCCCGGCACAGACCCGCTCCTGCTGCCCGCAGCCGCGGAGCCCACAGCCAAGTCAGGGCGAAGGGACGCTCCTCGCCGCACCAGCCGTGCACCGAGCCCTTTTCGGCCGCGGACATCGTCCTTGCCACGATCACCACACCAACCGTTTAGTGATCGTTTATTGCGGCTCGGCAGGATGTGAAGCGTCGAGAAGGATCCTTCACAGGGGAACGGTATGGCCAAGCTGTATCTGGAGAAGCTCAAGTGCGTCACGACTGAGGGCTGGAGCGGCTCCGATGAGCCGAGGCTGGTTGTCCAGGATCGCGGCACCGTGTGGAACGGAACGGTGCTGGGAGACCGGATGTTCACCGTCAAGTACGACTGCGACTTCACCGGGAGGATCGGTGTCTCCCTCGGAGAGGCCGGCGCCTCGGGTGGGCACGGCGAGGACGGGGAGCAGTGGATTACGGATACGCCTGGTGAGCGCTGCCTGCGCTTCACGGCGGATGGCGCTGAGTACCGGCTGCTTTACGCGGTGGAGTAGGGAGGCGCAACGGACGGGGGCTCGCTGGCCGTTGGTGTGGGACGAGAAAAATGGGTCGCCCAAGGCTCGACCGGGGGACTGAACCCTTCCTTGCGCTGACGTGATCACCAATCTGCGCACTGATCAGTGCAGTCCGCAGACCGTGCTCACCGGTTTCCCCGAGGATGCTGCTGGCGACGATGTTGGCAGGAACGGGACCGCCGGCTGGCGCGAAAGCGCTGTCAAGACGATGGTCGACGAGCCAGGTGCACCCTGAACAACGGCCGGGCAACCGGGGCCGGCGACCGACGACGAAGACCGTGGGTCAGCCGCGACAGCGAGGTCCAGCCGGAGCGCGGCTACGGCAAGGCGCCCCGAGCCCTTTGGGTTCGGGGCGCCGAGGCCTTCGGTCAGGCCGGGGTGACGTTCTCCGCCTGCGGGCCCTTCGGGCCCTGGGTCACGTCGAAGTTCACCATCTGGTTCTCTTCCAAGGACCGGAAGCCGGCGGCGTTGATGGCGGAGTAGTGGACGAAGACGTCGGGGCCGCCGCCGTCCTGGGCGATGAAGCCGAAGCCCTTTTCAGCGTTGAACCACTTCACGGTGCCAGTTGCCATGTTGTCCCCTTGTCCAGGGTCGGGGGGCACTGGCTTGTCAGTGCCCCAGGGTGAGGTGATCGCCCTGGTCCTCGGGCACTACTGCACGGCACGACGCCCGCGGCGCGAACCGCGGGCGTTGAGACTTCGGAACCACGACTACTCATGCAAAAGCTAGTCGATCCGGAGTCGCCTGGCTACCGGGCGCAACAGAACTGGAGAGTACGGAGAGACCCGTCGGGCGGGCTCTAGCCGCCCTTGGCGCCGCCCGCCCCTGGCCAGAACTCCATCACCGTGGCACCGCCGGGGAGGTGGTGGGCGGTGTTGAGGGGCCGGCCGGACTGGGCGCCGAGACGGGCGTAGCCGGATGTGGTGCGCTTGCGGCCGCCCAGGAGGAGCAGCATGCGCAGAGGTCATGGGAGGTCAGTCGCCGGGCCCCTGCGGAGCCTTGAGGCGCTTGCGACGGGTCGGGGAGTACACGTTCGGCGATCAGTACCCGGCCGTCGCTGGGGCGGCCGTGGCGCAGGTGCGCAGGATCCGTGCGGCCTCCCCGTCGCCCCAGTCGGCCAGGACGCGGGAGAGGAGATCGGCGTCGCCGCGCGGTGAGAGGGAGACGAACATGTCGCAGACCGCCACGTCCGCACCGCCGTTGAGGCCCTGCGTCGTCAGGTAGCGGTGAGCCTCGGCCACCGAGCTTCCCGGTCCGCGACGGTGCCGCGGAGGTGCGAGTGGGCTTCGAGATTTCGTGGAGCAGGGCACCGGTGCCGCCGCCGACATCGATCACGTGCCGGACGCTCGACCAGTCGTAGCCGGTCCGGATTCTCCGCGTTGTCCGGGAGACCTGCGTCATCAGTCGGTCGAACGAGGCGGTCCGGGCAGGGGACGCCCTCAAGTCCTCCCAGAACGAGGCGCCGTGGACCTCGGCATAGACGGAGGTGCCGGCGCGGACCGCGTCCACCAGGTGGGAAAAGTGGAGGCCAGTCGGCCGGCCACCTCGTCGGCGTCCAACCACTGGCGCGGGTTGGCCGGATGGTCGCAGAGCAATTGCTCGGCCAGGACGGAAGTCAACCGCTCTGGGCCGCGGGCCGGGCCGTCTTCGTGGCCGACGGCTGCCATCCCGTGGCCTGCGCCCAGGGCTCGGCCACGGCGACCACGAGGTCAACCACGGGGTCCTTGACGTCGGCGTACGTGGCGAGATCCGGAACAGCGCCGGCCAACACCTGCTTGAAGCGGGCGTAGGCCGGCACCGCCTCGGGGTGCGTCCGCAACCAGTCCCGGAAAAGGAGCGCCAGCCGCTCGTTGGGCGAACCGACCTTCCGCACGTGGAGGTTGACGTCCAGCCCCTGGCCCCCCTGGCGCACCCACAGCCGCTTCGTCCATCGCGCCTGATCGTCGTCACTGCCCGCGGGAACATGGTCCAGCCGATACGGAGCGAGCGTGAAGCCCCGCTCGGCCAACGACCCAGTGAACGCGCTCTCCGCCTCCTCCAGGTCGGGCACGCTGACCTGGAGGTCAAGAACGGGCTTGGCCGCCATACCGGGGACCGCCGTGCTGCCGATGTGTTCGACATGGACCGCGAGCGGCCGGAGCAGGCCGTACAACTCTTCAGCGAGGTCCTCGCCCTGGACCGCCCAGCCGGGATCGGGCGCGACCACTACGACGTCGGGGGAGATGTCCTTGTGCATCGCTCGATTGTAGGCAGCCGGAGAAGTCCGCAGCGGCAAGGAAGCCAGGGGAGCGATCAGGGACCAGGCGGATGGGGTGGGTTGTGTGTACGTCGTTGACGTCGCACGGTGAACCGTGGATCCGGAGTGCTGCGAAGCGGATCGAAGTTGCCGCGCGCCACGGCATGTGATCGGTGGCCACAAGCAGGTTGCCCCGCCGGTCGCCCGCCGAGGCGTCTGCCGGAATCGATCCGTAGCTCTACTGCCGCTGCTCCGTCAGCCGGCGGAACTCGCCCGTACCCAGCCTGATCACGGCCCGGGGCCGCATGGGCTCCTCGCCGTGTCGGGAGAGCAGGACCACTTCCTCGACGACGGCGGACAACGCACCAAGTCGGGCGGCGCACTCGGCGGCCAGATACTGTGGGTCCTGCGTACGGCCGAGAGACAGATGCGGCGTGAAGCGGCCACCGCGCCCCCGGCAGAGGGGGAACCGCAGTTCCAGCGCCTGGTGCAGACGGGTCCACGGTGCCAGGCTCGCCGCAGCCGGATCGAGCCACACCGTCGCGTAATGCCGGTGCCGGAAGTACCGCACGCCGGCCAGGCGAGCCGTGAACGCCGTGCTCTCCGCCGCCGCGGCCGAGAGCAGCGGCGCGGCCCGCGCGAACTCCTCCTCCGGCACGAAGCCGAACAGCAGGTTCACATGCGGTGGCCACCGCCGGACCTGCGGATCGTGCTCCCAGCGGATGTCTTGAATCGCCGGCCAGAGTTCCCGCGGCGGCAACCACGCCACCGCCGTCCTGGCCGTCGGTGGCAACTGAAGCACATCCACTGGCTCGGCCCCTCATCGTGGAATCGGGTATCGGGTAATGGAACTGCCTGAACAGGGTGCGTGAGCGGCGCCCGCACCAGTGATGCGGGCGCCGACTGGCGGTGCCAGCTTGGCTGTTCGGTGCGTCGCTTGATGAGGAACGACACGGGGCGGCAGCCGCCGGGGCACCGACCCACTCGGCCACGCGTCACGCCGACCCCACGTGCCACGAAATTCGACGGAACGTGTCGGGTGTCCATACACCGCGGCAGAGCCACAGCCAGAAGAGTCCAAGACAAGAAATATGCAGCGGCCGGTAGGGAGCCCTCACGTTCTGTGGGTTTGTCTTCCTGCTCGATGACGGTGACACCGCCTTCGCCAACGCTCACAGTGCAGACGAGTTCCTCGCATCCCCGCCCTCGCACCACCGCTCCTACGTCTCGATTTCCCGGAGGTGCATCGGTCACGTTAGGGCCGATTGACGTATCTGCCAGCCGGTACCTGATCCTGGCCGCGCATGGTTCCCAGGGCAATCGCGTTGAGGTGACCCGGAACGCGTCAGAGCCTCCGAGAACCCGGAAACCCCAGGAAAGGGTGGGACAACTGCGCGGGCAGGGCGACCAGACTCATGCAGCGGATCCGCCCTGGCCTACGCCGCCGGGTGGTCCGCGAGTACGGCAACGAAGGATTCTTCCGCCGTCACCTCGAAATAGATGTGACCGGTGGCTTCCACGTGCCGGAGGCACCAGGCCCAGGCTTCGTCCTTGGAGGGAGGGTCGAGACTGAACTCGGAGCAGACCCAGCACTTCCCCACGTAGCCGGGGCCCGCCTCGGCTTGGAGCGTCCATTGCAGGAACCTCTCCTGCGCTGCATGACGTACTGCCCGGAGGTTCTGGCGCGCTTTGTAGGGCGTCGATGCAGGCTGCGAGGCGGCGCTGCATCTCCTCCAGCTCTTCGTCGGTCAGTTCGTCGATCCACGTGGAACGGGCCTTGACGTCGTCCCGACAGGCGTCGAGTTGACGGAACAGTTCCCGGTGCCTCACGTGCCGGTGCCACCACTCCTCAACCTTCCAGCACCACCGCGTCCAGCCCCTCAACGCTTCGCCTTC
Organism: Streptomyces sp. NPDC090442; assembly: GCF_044769405.1. Taxonomy (NCBI): domain Bacteria; kingdom Bacillati; phylum Actinomycetota; class Actinomycetes; order Kitasatosporales; family Streptomycetaceae; genus Streptomyces; species Streptomyces sp. NPDC090442. The sequence goes on along the minus strand of NZ_JBIVXW010000018.1, from coordinate 126,342 downwards.
CGCCTGTGGGCGTGGGTCCCCAACTCCACCGTGCACATGGCCGCTTTCCCGTACCGTCCGTGCTTCCGGTGCGCTGCTCGTTGCTTCACCAGCTCCGCACACACGTCGCATCCCTCGACCGGCTTCGGCTCCGGGAACGGGTCCAGCAGGTGCACGGGGTCGCTCATGCGGGGAGCCATCAGCACCCCACCTCCACACCGTGAATCCGATGCGGCCCGACATCTACGCCGTACGTCGCCAGCCACGCCGCCCAGCGCCGGGCACGCTGCAACCGCCGCTCCCGCTGAGCGTCCGGGCGTTTGGTGAGGGGCGGTTGGTTGGTGGACCGGTGACGCCCTTGTGTGGGCAGTAAGACTTTCAGGATCAGTTCGCTGATCCACGCGTTATGTTGGCGCATGTCGTCAACCTCCTAGCGGTTGGTGACCATGCCCCGGGGCCGTGCGGACGGTCGCCGGGGTGTCCCGTACCTGGCACCCCACGTTTGACGTGGGTGACGTTTTGACGGGTGATCTGTGCTCGCTCTAGGCAACTCGACTGCTGTGCACAGCGGTACCGTGGCAACGGGAGTGGTTTTTAAGAGCTTTAAGTGCCCGACCAGTCCGAGGAGTTGAGCGCACATGGGTACGCCTGCACCGAACAGAGGTCTTGAGCGACTGCACCGTGAGACTGGCTGGACGCTCCGTCAGTTCGCGCAAGAGGTCAACCGCATTGGCACCGAACGGCGAACGCCCGTGAAGTACCGCGAGCCATCCGTTCACCAATGGCTCAAGGGTCACATGCCAAGGGAGGGCACTCGAACGCTGATCTTGGAAGCCTTGGCCCGCAAGCTCGGTCGCCCTGTCACACGTACTGAGGCGGGGTTTCCCTCGCCCCCCAACCAATCGCGCGTATGCGCGAGTTCTACTGAAGGGCTCGTTGACCTGGGGAGGGGAGACATGGACCCCTCACGCCGCAGTGTTATTGAGGCCGGACTGTTCTCTGTCGCCCTCAACGTTCCGGGCTGGCCTGATGTTGTTGGACGAATGGAAGCTGTCCAGGCGGGCCAGGCCCAGCGGGTAGGGATGCCGGAAGTTGAAATGGTCATCGCGATGACCGAGCGAATTTCCGACCTGGACGATCAGTTCGGCGGCCGTCATGCTCGGCCGATGGCTGCGGCATTCCTCGTAAACACAGTCGCTCCGTACCTCAAGGCTGACGCTCCTGATTCAGTGCGTAAGGCGATGTTGTCGGCGGCATCCGACTTGTGTTACCTCACTGGGTACATGGCGGTAGACGAGGGGGTTCATGGGCTGGCTCAGCAGTACTATGTAAAGGCGCTGGAACTTGCCGGTGCGTCCGAGGATCACTTGACGTACTGCACCACACTGCGGGGGATGAGTGTTCAAGCAGTAGACCTTGGACATGGGCGACAGGCCATGCGGCTGGCTGACGCCGCCGCGTCCGCATCGCCAAATGCCGGGCCTAGAATGCGTGCCTTCCTTGCTGGTCAACAGGCCCACGCGTCAGCGCAAATTGGTGACGGTAGTAATGCGTTGACGTACCTTCGGGAAGCTGAGACAGCTATGGAGAAGGCGGAGTCCCGGGCAAAGGCTTTCGGCTCTTATGATCCGTCGTCACTGCTGTACCACGTGAGTCAAGTTCGTTATGAACTCGGTGACACCGTTGGGTCAGTTAGTGCACTGGAACAGTCAGACCGGCAACGACAGGGTGTATATCGGCGTGCGCGCGTCCGTCATCGGTGCACCCTGGCCGAGCGGCAGCTGGAAATTGGACACCTTGAGGCGGCCTGCGAGACCTGGAATCTCGCTCTTGACGACTACCCGAGTGTTCAATCCGGCCGTGCGGACGATCGCATTCGATCCATGTATACGCGAGTTCGTCCCCACCTCAAAAACCATGCTGCACGGGAACTCTACGAGCGGGCGCGACTGGTCACCCCGTCTTCATGGCTCGCTTGATGCTTGACGCAACGACCGCCCTCATCGCAGAAGGTGGCCGTCCGCATGCCCCGGAGCGCCAGAGTCGTTGACCGGCGTAACCATCGGACAAGGATCTGGATCTCTCCCTCCTCCCGATGAGGGGATACCACAGCCATCCGCCGCCCACCCAGTAACCACATCCCGACACTCGATCACACGCCGGGAACGTACGTCATCGGCGACAGCCTCTGGACGTGGCAGGGACGTTGGGGCTCAGGGTGTGGACAGGCCGCTGCTACCTTCGGAGCCCTGGCTAGTGGATCCTCCCCAAGGAGGCCAGGTTGAGGGGGCCTTCAGTCACGCCCTTCCTGCTGTCACCCACCACGGCTGAGGGTGCGCGCTGGAAGCGTGAAGAACTCCCCTCGCCACAAGTCACAAGTCACAAGTCACAAGGCACTCCTTCACTATTCCCAACGTCATTCACGGGCATCAGCTGTGGATCAAGGCTTAGCCTCAAGGGAGTTGATGTTCGTCAGCTTCGGGAGGATGACCTATGGCAGCCGTTCACGTGACCGTGTGGGATGACCGCGATGGGGCCGGAGGAGGCCGGGCCCCGGGGGCCGCTGCTGCCCCCGCCCTCTTCATCCACAACATCTTCACTTGGGGCAGCGACTCCGCATACGGATTTGGCGGGCAGCGGCCCCTCGCGGACAGCCGGCGGCTGCTCCTGATGGATCGTCGGGGTTACGGGGACAGCCCGGACACCGCGCGCAGCGACTTCGACGTCGACGCCGAGGACGTTGTGGAAATTCTTGACGACGGGGCCTCCAGCGTGGGGCCCGGCGGCGCCCACCTCGTGGCGCACGGGAACGGTGCCGTCGCCGCGCTCATCGTCGCCGCGCGACGACCGGACCTCGTCCGCTCCCTTGCCCTCATCCAACCCTCTGCCTTCACCGCCGCCGCGCACCATCCAGCCGTCGCCGCGCTCCTCGACCGGGTGCGCGAAGGTGCCCCTGGCCTCCCGGAAGACATCACGCCGGAGCAGTATCTACGGGCGTCCACCGAGGGGTTGGGGATGGCGATGCCCGAGCCCACGCCGCGCAGGCTCCGCGCCGTTGCCACCTCCATGGGGGAGCGACCCATCTGGGAGGCGGAGATCCCGCTGGAGGCGATCCAGGGCGCCGCCCTGCCGGTTCTGGTGATCTGCGGAACCTGGGATGGCGCACCGGCCGCGTACCGCGAGCACGTGGGGGTTCCCCTGATGGCCGTGGCCGAGTCCCTCACGGACTCCCTCGGGGGCCGCCTCCTGCGGGTGCCCGGGTACTACCCGCACACCCAGGAGCCCGCTGCCGTCAACGCCGCCCTGCGGGAGTTCTGGGGCTGACCCAGATCCGCATCGGCTGCCCGTCCCACGAGGCCCACCCTCGCCCGCCGGTCCTTCTCATCACGTGCAAACCGCACCGGGCCCGGCCTGCGCGATCAGATACGGTCCACCGACGGCACCTGGGAGCGGCTGCTCCAGCAGGCCCAGATCGAGGCGGCGAACCCAGTAGTGCGCGGCCGGTGATCGTGGGGAGCGGGCACGGGGCAGACCACGTCCTGGCTCAAGACCGGCCGGCGGAACGGTAGTTCGGGTCCCAGTGGACAACCGTCGGCGAACAGCGGGTCAGCGCGGGCGTGCCTGGCCCGGGCGCCGGTCGCCGGCCGGGCGGCGAGGCTGCTGACGACGCCAGCCCGCGGACGGTGAAGCTGACGGGCGGCCGGTTGGGTAGCGGCTGATGGCAGGCCGTAGCAGGGGAGTCAGCGGTGGTGGGGCGCAGGTCGGGCCGTCTTCGTGGCGGAGGGCTGCCATCCCGTGGCCTGCGCCCAGGGTTCGGCCACGGCGACCACGAGATCGACCACGAGATCGACCACGGGGCCCTTGACGTCGGCGTAGGTGGCGAGATCCGGCACGGCCTCGGGGCGCGCCCGCAACCAGTGATGGAAGAGAAGCGTCGGCCGGTCGTTGGGTGAACTGGCCCTCCACGCCTGGAGGTTGACGTGCAGCCCTTGGCCTCGTGGCGTACCCGCAGTTCGCCCAGACACCACCACACCGACACTGCTGAGGTTCCTGGCGCCACACAGGTAATTCTCGCCCCACCGCTGACGAAGACCACCGACCGAGGAACTCGCCGTGCCCCAGCGGACAATGGGGGAGTGCACATCGCCGGACTGTCCGCCGGAGCCTTCCGGCGTAAGGTCCGTGCGCCTTCAACGGACTGACGCGAGTCGGTAATGATCGATGAGAGGCGTGAGGCCACGATCCGGTGTATGCCACCTCATGGCTGCGAGATCGGACCCCTTTTCTAGCCACTCAGTCTGGCGCGCCTCAAGAAGTCCGCCACCCGACGGACATGCCTTCATCGGCACCGGCACCGCTCCAGGGACATCACTGTGACGCTGCGAACCGCATTCCTCTTTCCCGGCCAAGGGGGCTATCTCCCCGGCGTTTTCCTCCACCTGATATCCAGCCACCGAACTATCCGCGACACGTTGGACGAGATCGACGCCCTCGCAGCCGAACGGTCCCGCTCACCCGTCGCCGAGTTGCTGACCGACAAGGACGCCCCACCCCTTCAGGAATTGGTCGAGACCGAACCGGCCCGCCTCCACCTGGCCATCTTCGCCGCGGGAATGGCCACCTTCCGCCTTCTCACCGAGGAATACGGGGTCGGCTGCGACATGGTGGCCGGCCACAGCTTCGGAGAGATCACCGCCCTCACCGCTGCCGGGGTCTACCGCCTGCGCGAGGGCGCCGAGATCGTGTGCCTGCGTGACGACGCCTTCGCAGAGTGCCCGCCACCGCCGGGCGGACTCCTGGCGCTCAACACGGGGCATCGGCGGGCGGCACACATCCTGGGGGCCGTGGACGCGTGGGACGTGGTGATCGCCGCGGACAACAGCCCCGAACAGGTGGTGGTATCCGGCCCGTTGGCCGCTCTGGGCCGGGTCGGATCGATTGCGGAAACGCTTGGTCTGCGCGCCACGCACCTGCGCGCGCCGTACCCCTTCCACCACCCGCTGCTCGCTCCCGCCGCAGAGCGCTTCGCGAAGGGCGTGGCGGACATCCCGCGCCGCACCCCACGGGTGAAGGTGTTCTCTCCGCTATTGGCGCGGGAGGTCTCGACCGGAGACGACGCGACAGAGGTCGTGGTCGGCCACCTCACCCGACCGGTCCGCTTCTCGGACTCCGTACGTGCCCTGCGGGGGTACGACGTTCGCCGCTTCGTGGAGGCCGGGCCCCGAACGACACTGACCGACCTGGTCGTGCAGACCGTACCGGCGGTGGAGACGCTGGCACCGTTGCGCCGCCGCACGGACTCCCAGGCACTCCGCACCGCCCTGCTCCCTCCGGGCTCCGAGGTTCCTCCCGCGCCTGAGGCAACTGGAGTGCCGGCGACCAGTGAGCCCGTCCCGGCTCCGCACCCGGACCCGCCGCCACCCGGATCCGACAGCGGTCCGAGCGCCGCGCAGGTTCTGGAGGAGCTGCGGGAGATGTATGCCGAGGCAGTCGGCTACCCGGTGGAGGTGTTCGAGCCAGGGGTCGAGCTGGAAGCCGACCTGGGCATCGACTCCATCCAACAGACCGAGCTGTTCGCGCAGATCATCACGCGGCACGGTTTGGCGGTCGACCGCTCGGCGTTGCGGATCACCAACTACAGCACGCTGGAGTCGGTGGCCGAGCTCGTCGTGAGCCTGCCCCACGCCACCTCGGGTACCTCCTCACGAGGCTCAGCGGCATGAGCCCGGCCACGGAATCGGACTTCGCAGGCCGGGTCGTCCTGGTCACCGGCGGTACCAAAGGAGTGGGCCGGGCCGTCGTGGCCGAGTTCGCCCGGCGCGGCGCCCATGTGATCGCCAACTACTTCCACTCCCAGCAGGCCGCCGAGGCCCTGCGCGAGGAGATCCGGCAGACGGGCGGAACCGTAGAGCTCGTACGCGGCAGCGTGGCCAAGCCCGGCGACGTGGAGGCCATGATACGTACGGTGCACGAACACCACGGGCGACTCGATGCCCTGGTCAACTGCGCCGCGCGTGGGGTGTTCGAGTCGTCGGAGGTGCTCACCGAGCACGACTGGCACCGTTGTTTCGAGGTCAATCTGCACGGCCCGCGGCGCTGTGCCTGGGCTGCGTTGCCCCTGCTGTCCCGCAGCAGGGGAGCGATCGTCAACGTCTCCTCACTCGGGGCGAGCCTGGCCGTCGCCAACTACGCGGCGGTAGGTGTCAGCAAGGCCGCGCTGGAAGGGCTCACCCGCTATCTGGCCGCAGACTTCGGCCCCCGGGGCGTGCGGGTCAACAGCGCGTCGGCCGGCTTCCTGGAGAGCCGGACCATGGACCTGTTCCCGGACCGGGAGCAGTTGCTGCAGACCTCCAGGGAGGCGTCGCCGCTCGGGCGGCTGGGTACGGAAGCCGAACTGGCGCAGGTGGTGGTCTTCCTCGCCTCGCCAGCGGCAAGCTGGATCACCGGTCAGTGCCTCCTCGCCGACGGCGGCCTGTCCCTGGGCCGGGCCATGCTGCGCGGTGACAACCCACCGCCCACCAAGGCGCCCAGCCGGCAGCCAGCCACCCCGCATCCGGACGGGACCGTCGCCCTCGGCTCATCCCCGACAACCCACACAGCCGCCACCGGCGTCAAGGCGTCCGCCATGCCCGCGGCTCCGACCCCGAACCCAGGGACGAGGGTGACCAGTTCACCCCAGCAGCCCGCCGGAACGATTCCTCCCCCCGAACCCGCCGCGGCGGCCCCCACCCACGTCCACCGACCCGCGCGCGTCGCACCGACCACGTGCCACAGCGGTGCCGTGGCCGTCGTCGGCATGGGGCTTGAGGTGCCCGGCGCGGCATCACCGGACGCACTGTGGGCGCTGCTGCGCGGCGACCGACCGGTCTTCGCGGAGCCCGGCGGACGGTTCGCCCTGGCGGACTTCTGGGATCCGGACCCGCGGGCCGAGGACCGCACCTACAGCCGGACACTGGGTTTCGTACGCGGCGAGGAACCGTTCTCGCCCAGTCAGTCAGGTGCCGAGGGGGACCTGGCAGCACGCTGGCTTCGCCACAGCATCGTCCAGGCGACCGCGCCACTGACCGTGCCACGCGACAAGCCGGTGTCGTGCTTCGTCGGTGCCTGCACGGACGGCAACCAACATTTCGAGGAGGCGCTCGTCGTCGAGCACGCCGTGCGCCGAATCGCCGCGCACTGGCCCGGTGAGGAGCCGACAGGGCAACTCACCGAACGACTCCGGGACTTGCTGCGGGCAGGGTATCCCTTCGACGACGGCCGGGCCCGAGCACACCTGCCGCACTCGGTGGTCCGCTCCGCGACGGCGGGCCTGGTCCCGACCCACACTCGACACACCGTCGTGGACACCGCCTGCTCCTCATCGCTGTACGCCATCGACCTCGCGGCCAAGGCACTGCTGGCCGAGGAGTGCGAACTGGCGCTCGCGGGCGGCTACTACATGGTGACCCCGCGCCTCTCCGTCCTCTTCAGCCGACTGGGCGGACTGTCCCACACCGGCGACGTGCGCCCCTTCGACGCGCGAGCCGACGGAACCCTGTTCTCCGACGGGGCCGCGGTACTGGCCCTCAAGCGGCTGGAAGACGCACGCCGCGACGGTGACCAGATCCATGCCCTGTTGGCCGGATTCGGCGCGGCCGCCGACGGCCGCGGCAAGTCCATCTACGCGCCCAACCCCCGAGGCCAGGAGCTGGCACTGCGCCGAGCGCGCGACGTCAACGCCGTCCGCCCCGAAGACGTCGGCTGGATCGTCGCCCACGGCACCGGTACCCAGGCGGGCGACCTCGTAGAACTCGGCACCCTGCACGACGCGGCGAGAGGCGCCACCACAGCCTCCGACCGCACACCGGTGTGCACGAGCAACAAGTCGCTGATCGGACACACCGGTTGGGCCGCGGGTGCCGTCTCGGTGATCCACGCGGCCCTCGGCCTGCGCCACGGACTCGTACCGGCCCAGCGTCGATTCGACCGACTCCCGCCAGACGCTCCGGCCGGCCGGGTGATCATCCCGCTCCAGGACACCCCGTTCCCCGACCCGGGACGAGGGACCGACCGAATCGTGGGAGTGTCAGGCTTCGGCTTCGGCGGGACCAACGGCCACCAACTCCTGCGGCGCGACCCCGGCCCCGGCGCCGCCGCACCCCACGCAGGCCGCCCGGACCGCGAGGGAGAACTGGTGCTCATCGCCTGGAGCGCACTGCTGCCAGGCATGCCAAACCGGAAGGACACCGAAGCCAGACTCCGATCCGGCGCCCCACCGGCCAGCGCCCGAAGCTTCGAGGACCTCTCCTCACTGGCCTCCGCCCACGGTCTGCGTCTGCCGCCACGCACCCTCGCCGCCGTCGACCGCACCCATCTCATGGCGCTGCTCAGCGCCGACCTGTTCACCGCCGAGCACGGACCGATATGGCAGGGCACGGAAGAAACCACCGGAGTGATCGCAGCCCACACCGGACCACCCGCCGGATTCGGCACCGCCGCACTGCGCTGCTACGCACAGAGCCTCACCGAACTCCCTCGCCGCCGCCTCGACATCGATTCCGGTCTGCACCGCGACGACCTCCACACGGCGGTCCGCGCCGCCGTCCACGAGCTGCGACGCACTACCGCCGCCACGAGCGAGAACACCCAGCCGGGCATCATGCCCAACGTCGTCCCGTCCCGCATCAGCAACCAACTGGGGCTGAACGGACCGGTCCTGGCCATCGACGCGGGACTCGCCTCCGGGCTGGTCGCCGTCGAAACCGCCGGACGTTACCTGCGGTCCGGCGAGATGGACCTCGCCCTGGCCCTCGCGCTCAACGGCAACAGCACTCCCGAACTGGCCACCCTCCTGAGGACCCACGAAGAGGCCCTGGCCGAGGGCGCATTGCTGCTCGCCCTGGCCTTGGAACCACAGGCCCGGGCCCACGGATGGCCGGTGCTCTGCCGACTCGACATCACCCCACCCGACCCGGACTCCCGTCCGCCCGCACCGCACGGCACGGACCGGCGCCCGAGTTACCTCGCCGCCGACGGCGTGATCGACCTGCTCTCGGCCGTCCTGCGCACCGACGACACGTCGACCACCCAAGTCACCGGCCCCCACCCGGCCCCGGTGATCACCGTGCGCCCTCCAAGCGCCCCCGACTCCAAGGCCGTTGCCGAACCGGAGGCCGTGCCGGAGCAGACCACCCGCCGCTACGCCGAGACCCTGGTAGCCGAGCCGCTTGCCCCGACGGCCGGGGCAGACGCCCACCGACCCGACACCACGACGACTCCGCCCGGCAAACCCGGCACAACCCTGCTGCTCGTGGACGCCGCCGCCCCGGCCGACGCGGCCGCCGCACTGAGGCCGGCCGACCGTGTGGTCACCGTAGGCCCGGATGACACCCCCGAAGCCGTCGTAGAGCGGGCGTTCCGCGACGGCGCGGAGGACGTCCGGCACCTCAGGGTGGTGGCGTCCTGGCACCAGAACCGCCGCTGGCCGAAGGCCCCCGACAGGTCCCTGCTCACCCTCCAGGAAGCCATGTTCCTGATCGCCCAGCGCGGCCGCGACCGGATCGCCGACCACGGCACCCTGGGCATCCTGCTCCTTGACCCCATGCCGCAGGGGACACCCCACCCCCACACGGCACTGTTCACCGGCTTCGCCAAGAGCCTGTCCTGGGAATGGCCCCAGGCACGCCTGGCCGCCCTGGTCACCGACCTGCCCCCGCAGGACGCCGCAACCCAACTCGCAGCGGAAATCAGGGAGTACGACGGCTCACCCTCCGTCGTCCACCGCACAGGCACCCGCTACCGGCACCGACTGCACACCAGCCCACCACGATCCTCGGCCAACGAACGGGAGTACCGACTCGCACCCGGCTCGGTCGTCCTGGCCACCGGCGGCGCCCGCGGAATCACCGCCGCCGTCCTCAAGGGCCTGGCACACGCCACCCCGATCAAGGTCTGGCTGATCGGCTCCTCGTCCCTCGACGACGTACCGGACTCCCTCCTACGGGCTCCCGACAACGAGCTGAAGGCCCTACGCGCAGCCCACATCAAACGCGGGCTGCACGGCCCGGACCGCCCCACACCGGCCCGACTCAGCCGGGACTTCGACCGACTGCTACGCGCCCGGGAATCCCAACTCACGCTGCACGCCCTACGGCAGCTCTGCGGACCGACCGGCGCCCACTACCTCACATGCGACGTCACCGACCCCGCCTCCGTCGCCGCTGCCACCCGTACGATCCTGGACACCGACCCGGAGATCGAACTGTTCCTCAACGGCGCCGGTCTGCACAACGCCGGCAACATCGACCAGAAGGACCTCGCGGGCTTCCGACGGATCCGGGACGTGAAACTGCTCGCCTACCACCACTGGAAGACCGCCCTCGCCGCCGCACCACCGCACCGCTGGTGCAACTTCGGCTCCGTCACCGGCCTGGTCGGCCTACCGGGCGAGACGGACTACGCACCGGCCAACGACTTCTACTCCGCCGCCGCCCAGTACGAGGCGGGCGCCCGCGGACACGACGAGTTCACCATCGCCTGGACCGTCTGGGCAGAGACCGGCATGGGCTCCAGCGACCTCCTCCAAGCCTTCAACAGCCGCAACCAGCGCATGACCCCCCTCAACCCGCCCGAAGGCGCTGCCCACTTCGTGGCCGAGTCCGCAGCACGGCCGACGAACGAACCCGTGGTCACCTTCGTCGGCGAGGCCGAGAAACAGAGCTTCGGCGGACACTTCCCGCACTACTTCAGCCCCGCCCTCCCACCACCCGACGGACACTTCCTCGGCGTCCCCACACGACGCAGCGCAGACTCCGCCGTCTGGACCCTCACCCTCAACCGCGAGGGCTACCTCGACGGACACCTCGTCGGCGGCGCCCCCACCATGCCAGGCACCTTCCTCGCCGAGATCGCCGCCGAAGCCGCCCGATACCTGGCCCCCTCCGCCTCACCCACCACCCTGGAAAACCTACAGTTCCGCGCCTTCGTCCGACCCGGCGGACGCGCACCCCACCACGTGCACGCCCAACGGGCCACAACGGACAACGGCAGCAACGCCGTTCACGTCCGGATCACCTCGGACGTCATCAGCCCCCACGGACTGCTCCTGCGCCCGGACCGCGAGCTCTTCCGGGCCACCGTCCTCCTGGACGACGAACCCACCGAGAACCACGACCCCGCCCTCACACAACCCTGGGACGCACACGACGGACTGCCGACGACCGACCCCTACTACCTATCCGATTCCCCCGTCGCACTCTCCGGTGTACTGCGCGCCACCTGCCGATGGCGGGACATGCCGCACGGCACCAGCGCACTGTGGTGCCCCGACCCCACCACCCTGCCCGCCGCCCTGACCGGATTCACCCTCCCCTCCGTCCTGCTCGACAGCCTGGCCCGCTGTCAGGCCCTGCGCCCGCGCCCCGACGGCACCACGGAAGTAGCGGTCCCCCGGGCGTTGCGGCGGCTGGAAATCCACTGCGCCGCCAACGACCCCGTGCTGGCCGCCCGCCACCCCGAAGGCATCGAACTGCGCTGGGACTCCCGCACTTCAGACCACGTCGCGCTCTCCCCAGAGGGCCGACTCCTGGCCCGCCTCTCCGGGATGAGCGTCATACCGATGACCACGCGCACCAATACCGCCCGCCGCACCACGAACAACCAACGGCCCGCGCCCGATCACCGTCGTCACGGCCGAACTCCGTGACTCCTTCCGCCGCCGCCGGTAACTTCTGACCAACCGTCCCACTTCCCCCGGGGGTTGCCGTGGCCGTCGTACCTGCCGGTGTCGCACTCACTGCCGTCCTGCTCGCCCTGACCCCGGACGGCAGCGGCCCGCCGCTACCGGACCGGCTCGCCGACACCGGCGGCGGCAGCCAACTCATCACCGCCGTCGCGCCCAGCACCGACGCCACGACCGGGACACTGACCTGGTGGGACCGACGCGGCGGCACATGGGTCGCGGCCGGCAGCGCACCCGCCCGGTTCGGGGCGAACGGCCTCGTCGAGGGCGACAAGCGCAGACAGAGCACCAACACCACCCCCACCGGCCTCTACGACCTCCCCTACGGCTTCGGGATCAAGGCCCCGCCGAGCGGAACCTCGGTGCCGTACCGCCGCGTGAACCAGAACTCCTGGTGGTGCGAGGACAGCCGCTCGCGCGCCTACAACCGCTGGACCGAGCCGCTGCCCGCCGACTGCCGCGCCACCGAGTCCGAGCACCTCGCCGACTACGACACCCAGTACACGCACGCGCTCGTCATCGGCTTCAACTACGCCAAGCCGGTTCGCGACCGGGGCGCGGGCATCTTTCTCCATGTCAACGGCCGGGCCGCGACAGCCGGTTGCGTCTCCGCCCCCGCGGACGCCGTCCGCCGGATCCTGGCCTGGGTCAAGCCCCACCAGCGACCGCACATCGCGATCGGAACCACCTCCGGACCCACCGCGATCACTCGTTACTAGGAGGATTGCGTGAGGCCGTTGTGGATCAGGTGGTCTGGTGCCTGAGGGTGGTTCTGGCCAGCAGTCGCCATCGATCCGCTGTGAAGGGCACCGTCCACTACGGGCGCAGGAGCGTGCGCATCACCGCATCTGCGGCGCTGGACGGGGCCAGACGCAGGAGGCGCGTCAGGGATGCTTCCCATCCGGTGCGGTAGCGATGGTGCGGTCGGCGGGCGGTGAGGGCGCGGCGGACTGTGCGAGCGACAGCTTCGGGTTGTTGGGGGCGTCGCCCGGTGATGATCCGTTGGGAGCGTTCGTAGCCCTTTGCGTAGCGGGAGTGTGCCGGGAGCCGGGCGAGGGCGTCGGTGACCATCGGGGTGTTGATGAAGCCGGGTTCGATGAGGGAGAGGTGGATACCGGATCCGGTGATCTCGACGCGAAGGGCGTCGGTCAAGGCTTCCAGGCCGTGCTTCGCGGCGCAGTACCAGCCCAGGTACGGCAGGGGGAACACCCCGGCGATGGAACTCATCTGGATGATGCGGCCTTCGCCGCGTTGGCGCATGCCGGGCAGGACGAGGCGCGTCATGCGGGCAGTGCCAAGCAGATTGGCTTCCAGCACGGCGCGCGCGTCGGCTTCGTCGAGGTCTTCGAAGGCTCCGGCGGCTGCGACGCCGGCGTTGTTGACCCACGCCCAGGCGCTGCCGCCGGTCAGGTCGGCGATCTCCGCGACGGCGTCCCGACAGGAGTCGGGGTTGGTGATGTCCAGGAGGACCGTGCGCAGGCTGTGGCCGCGTTCGGCGGCGGCGGAGACGAGCCTTTCGGCCTTGGCCATGGACCGGGCGGTGCCGATGACGTGAAAGCCGTGGGTGGCCAGGTCGAGCGCGGTGGCCCGGCCGATGCCGCTGGTGGCTCCGGTGACGACGACCGTCTTCATGGGCAATCCCTGCGGTGTGAGCGGTACGGCGGCACGGTGTCTGTGGCTTGCGGCTTTGGCGGGCGGCCGATTCGGTCGGCCGGGCCGCTCAGACGCTCGCGACAGCGCAGCTTGACGTGAGTGTGCGAAGTCGGCGACTCCGCGAGTGTGTGACTTCCTACCCTTCAACTCACGTGATTTCACGGCAGATTCATCCGCGTCATGCATTCGTGTGAACGGGTCCTTTTCCCGCTTACCGCTGCAAAGCGCTTCGTGAAATGATGCTAAGCATCACGATGCCGTGTCCGGCGGAACATAAGCGATCCACCGGACACTCCGTGGGCCGATTGTGTCACCCGCGTGCGCTGATGCTCAGAATCCTGGACTCACCCAGTGCGCCATGACCCCGGTGCGTCCGTCGCCCTGGTTGAGGATGGAGGCGCCGCTGCTCGCCCCGACGCGGTACGTCTTGAGCTCCACCGTGTCCCCGGCGGCGAAGACGTGAAGGAACGTCTGCCCGGAGGTCGTCTGGAGCCCGTGACCCGCGCCTGCGTTTATGCCGGTCAGTGCTTCACTGCCGGAGATGACTCCGGCCTGCGTGAATAATGCCGTGTGGATCCACAGTGCCCCCTGCGCGGGTAAACCGATGTTTGCGCGGATGTTGTAGGAGACCAGCCACACGCCGGCATAGGGGATGGTGAATTTCGGAACCTCGGAGACCGACTCGTAGTTGGGGCCGGCGCTGTTGACGGGGTGATTGAAGTCGTTCGGGATGATCTGGATCCATGAGCGTCCCTGCGGGGAGCCCGCAGTGGTCGGTGATGTCATGCCCATCACGCTATGTCCGGCATTGATGGTCAGGCGGGCATTCTTGGCATCCCGGCGGGATCTCGCTCGCCAGTCGGCCGGAAGGTCGCAGAGAAACGTTCCCGCCAATGACAGGGTTTCCACAGTGCGTCTCTCGGGACTCCGAAGAGCCTGACGCGGGGCAGGTCGCCAGGACCGGACCCAACCCCGGACAGGCCCGTGTGCACCGGCTGACGGCCCATCACCGCGTCAGTCGCGGTGATGGGCGGCGCTCGTGAGCCATGGACCAACGCGGTGACCACAACCACCGACTCGCAGGTGGCTCGGGCGCGAGGCGCGTGCCAAGGACTACCGCAGATCGGCAAGCAGGCCGTCGAGGGCCTTCTTGAGGGCTTCGGAGTTGGCCTGGCTGAACCAGGTGGTGCGGATGCGTTCGTTGTTGCCGTTCGGGGTCTCGTGGTCGGCGGCGAGTTGGGACAGCGAGCGGGTCTCGTCGTTGAGGGAGCGGCCCACGCCCTGGAAGAGGCTTCGGACATAGCGGTCGGCGTCATCGGAGGCGATGCCCTGGTCGGCCGCCCACGAGGTGAGGGTGGCGAGGTAGGTGTAATGGGTGGTCAATGTCCCCGTCAGAGCGGAGAAGACGTCGAAGGCGGCCTCGTCCGCAACGGGGAGCGCTCCGCCCAACTGCCCGAAGAGGGCGTCCACTTCCGGGTGCGACGGATACACCACCGTGACGGAGCGGCGCTCGCGTATAGCGGGCAGCGGGATGGCCCGGACCAACTGCGCGTCGGTGGCGAGCGTCTGGCGCAGGTCGTCGTTGGCGACGCCGGCCATCACGTTGACCACGATCTTGTCGCTGTCAACCCGCAGGCCGGCCAGCGCATCCTGCCGGTCCTGGCGGCGTACGGCAATGATCACCAGCTCGGAACGGTCCACCACATCCTGGTTGTCGGCGCACACCTGCACGCCCCCGAAACCTTCGACCAGTTCGGCGCCAGTGCGGGCGCCTCGCGGGGAGAGGAAGACCTCCGTCGACGTGTCGCCCCCGTACCGTAGGCCCATCACGATGGCCCGACCGATCTCGCCCACTCCGATGATGCCGATGCGCTTCACAGTGACTGCCTCCAATAGTGCGTTGCGTGGTGGTCCTCGCCGGTGCTGATCCGAGCCTGGGGCATTGAGTCGGGTCGCGGCCCCGCCCTATGCCGCTCCGCGCCTTTTACGCGGGCCATGGCTCGGGGCGCGCCGTCGCCGGGATGGCCGACGACTCCGATCATCACCCACGGAGCCACCCGGAGTCGACGTCCCGTCGGCCGCGGGCTTCTCCATGGGAGCGCGAGCAACCAAGCTCCCTGCCAAGTAGCAAGTAGGGAGCCGCTGCAGCGCTCACAGATGTGCAGTGTGATGTGCCCCGCTGCTGGCGCCGCTTCGCGTGGTGGAGAGCCCTGACATGCTCCAGGTTCACAGCCCTGGCCTAACCCATGGGCAGGAAGTGGTTCACCTGCCACGCCAGGGTGTTGGGGGCCTGACGGTTCGTCGCCGCACCCACGGCGGGTAGACGCGAAACGCCCGCTTTCCGTCGGAGTCGCCCTGGGGGAGGATGCCCCGCCCACAGAGCGCGCCCCCGGGGATCGCGAACTGTCTGAACCGGTCACGGCCACGGCAGTTGACGACGAAGAGGCGAAGGCGCGCCGGGCTACCGGAGTGTGCACGGCTCTCTCATGGACGTTCCGCGCTTCCCTGCCTCGCACTATCTTGCAGTGCATGACTCTTGCTGTGTAAGGTATTGACCATGGAGGAGACATCCACTCCGCGCGCCCAGTGGCTGCGAGGGGTGCTGGATATGTGCCTGCTGTCCTTGATGGCGGAGACCCCGGCCTACGGGTACGAAATGACCGTCCGGCTCGCCAAGGCCGGGCTTGCGGTCGCAGACGGCTCGATCTATCCGGCGCTGGCGCGGTTGCGCAAGCGCGGGCTGGTCGAGGTCGAGCGCCGCAGCGGGGACGGGGGCCCTGCCCGTACCTACTACAGGCCCAGCGAAGCAGGCATGCGGATACTCCGGTCGTGGACCCGCGACTGGAGCGAATTCACCACGAGCATCGGCTCCATCATCAACCAGCCTACGCGGGAGGCACCATGACACCGACGGTCGAGGAAGCCGTACACCAGGCCAGGGAGACCTGGCGCCGCCTCGGGGTCGAACAGGACGCGGTCGAGGAGATGACCGAAGAACTGGCGGCAGACCTGACCGCCGCGGCCTTTGACGGCCAGTCAGTCACCGATTACCTCGGCAAGGACGTCGAAGCCATTGCTGTCTCCTGGGCGGCCGAACGCGGTCTGGTACCGGTGCGTCGGCGCCTGAAGGAGACCGCCGTCGCGGCAGCTATGGGTGCCACCGTGCCCGCCCTGGCCGCCCTTGGCATCTGGTGGGTGTCCTGGTCCGGCCTCCTCGGCGGCACTACTGAGTCAACGACAGCCACAGCTGGCGGCGGAGTGCTGTGGGAGGTGTACAAGTCCCCCAATCTCGGCGTTCCTTTGATGTGGGTGGGCTGGGTCGCGTGCCTGCTTGCTGCCTTCTTCTTGATCCGCCGCACCGTCGCCGCCGAGCTTGAGCGCACGCTGGACCCCGCGCGCAAAGCCACCACGCGGGCCATGACCAAGGCCCTTCCCCTCATTCTCCCGGCAGCGGCCGTACTGGGCGGCGCGATCGGCCTCTTCGGGGCGTACGCGGTTGGGTATTTCCAACTCCTGTTCACCGTCCCGATTGCGCTGGCCGGAATGATCGGCGCCGTCGCAGCCGGTGCCGCCTGGGTCCGACACCGTGCCTGCCCGCCCGTCACCGTCACCGGTTGAGCTGCATCGGACCACCGGAAGAACCGCGGGAGAAGACCGCCGAAAGCGTGTCGCCTGCGGGCGGCATCCCGGCCGCGATCTCGAACTCGTCGATCAGCGTGGTGAGTTGTGCTCCGTCGATGCGGGGTGCGATGACGAGCGCGCCGCCGTCGCCGCGGTGCCGGCCGCTGTCGGTTCGGGTCGGGACGGTGCCGGATTTCCCTCAGCCTTCGTCGCTCGTTGCCGCAGCGTCCATGGCACACCGATGAGGAGGCAGACGCCGAGCAGCCCGGCGGTCACGGCGAAGGCCGCCGGTGGACCGGACCGCCCGACCAGGACACCGCCGACGGCCGTGCCCAGGGAGCCGCCCAGGTTGTAAGCGGTGTTGATCCACGCGCCCGCCTCGGTGCGCGAACCCTCGGGGACGTACCTGTCGACCAGTTGGTAGGCCGCAATCAGCAGGACGTCGGTGCACGCTCCGGCGAACAGGAGGGCCGCCCCTGCGGCCGCGGCGGCGTACACCAGCACGGGAAGTGTGTAGAAGAGGGCGACGGCAACTTCCATGAGAAGTGGCCGGCGCCAGAGGGCGCCACGCCAGCGGCGTCCACCGTACGTCAAGCCACCGAGGACACCGCCGACGGAGAACAACGTCGTCAGCACCCCGGCCGTCACCGAGCCCCAGGCGGCGACGATCGCGATCTCGACCAGGGAGAAGGCGGCCGCGGTACTCAGCGCGAGCAACAGCAACGGCGGGAACTGCCCAGCGCGCAGGGGACTTTGGGGGTGGCCGGCAGCGGGCGATGCCGCGTCGCCAGTCACCGAGCTCCGACGCAGGGCCGTGGCCAGCCAGCCAAACCCGGTGATGACCAGGACCGCGCACAGCACGAGCACGGCGGGTGCGGAGGCGAGGGCGATCAGGAATCCACCGAGGACGGGGCCGAGTGCGAAGACGGTGGACTCCGCCGCCGTGTCCAGGCTCAGCGCACATTGCCGCTGTGCCTCGTCCGCGGCCAACCTGCTCCACGCCGTGCGCATCAACGGGCCGACCGGAGGCGGGAACAGCCCCGCCAGCACGGTCAGGCAGACGGCGAGCGGGGTTGGTACGCGGACGGCACAGGCGGCGGCCAACGTGCACACGAGCAGCGCGTAACAGACTGCCAGGAGCATCAGTGTGGCGCGATGACGCTCGACCCATCGGGCCCGAACGGGGCCAAGGAAGGCGGCGATCAGGCCGAACAGGCCGGTTGCGGTTCCCGCGACGGCGTAGGAACCGGTGCCCTCCCGCAGTGTGAGCAGCAGCGGGAGTCCGAGCAGGCCGTAGCAGAGCCGAGCGAGCATCGCGGCGGCGAACAGGTTGCGGGCATGTGGGAGCGCGAGGACAGCGCGATACGACGCACTGCCCCGGTCGGGGCTTGGCATGGGGCTCTCCGAGGTGGGGGGACCGGGCATCGCGGCCATGGCTTGGCCTGGTCACGAGCGGGCATGACGGATCGGCGTACCGCCCCTTCGGCCATCACAGGTCATGACTCGTCGTGACTCGTCACGAGGATGCGTTCAGGGGGGCGGACTGGCGATCTGTCAGTCCGGATCGGAGAGAGACACGAGCGGCAGAATAGCCGCCTTCGGCATCCGCAGCCGGACATGTTGCTGATGGCATAGTCCCCGGCGGATCGGACGGCTCCCGGCCCGGTGAAGTAGCTCTCTACTTGTCTCCAACTCTACTTATTTCCCACGATGGTGACGCCTGGTGACCTCACCTGGGCATGCCCGCTCTACCGCCGCCGGGACGGCGTGGCGCGGGCTCGGGTGCGGTATCCACGCCGGTAGGTGGAGGGGGTGGTGTGGAGTGCGGCCGTCATCCGCTTGCGGAGGTTGGTGCCGGTACCGAAGCCAGCTTGACGGGCCACCTCGTCGACGGGGAGTTCGGTTGCTTCAAGCAGGTGCCTGGCGTGGTCGAGCCGCGCCTGGTTGAGCCAGCCCACCGGCGACAGGCCGGTCTCCTGCCGGAAGCGGCGGGTGAACGTCCGCACACTCATGTGGGCCTCGGCGGCCAACTCGGCCAGCGTGTGAGGCTGGTCGAGCCGGGCCAACATCCGAGCCCTGGCCCTCGCCGTCGACGTGTCGGCGTCCTCGGCAACCGGCCGGTCGACGAACTGTGCCTGCCCACCGTCGCGCATCGCGGCGACGACGTTGAGGCGGGCCACCCGGTTCGCCACGGCGCTGCCGTGATCGCCACGGACCAGGTGCAGGCAGAGGTCGATCGCGGCAGCGCCACCGGCTGAGGTGAGCACGCCGGCGTCCTCGACGAACAGCGCGTCGGCGTCGAGGTTCACCTGGGGAAAACGTTGCCGGAACAGGTCGACATAGGCCCAGTGCGTCGTGGCTCGCCGTTCCTCCAGGAGCCCGGCGGCCGCGAGGACGAAAGACCCGGTGCACAACGACACGATGCGGGCCCGCTGCGCAGCGTCGCGCAGCGCCGCGGCCGTGCGCGGCTCAAGCTGGCCTGCTTCGCGCAAGCCGGGTGCGTGCGAACCCGCGACAACCACGGTGTCCGCCTCCAACAGTTCTTCGAGGTCGCCCTGCGGGGCGATCCCGTATCCGGCCGTCGTCGGCGCGATCCGGCCGTCGGGGGTCACGGTCCGCAGGTCGTACGCCGATACGCCGGTGACCACCTCGACGCCGGAGAGGATCTGCGCCGGGATGCTCAGATCGAACGGAACCACCGGCGGTACGGCGAGCACGACGACCCGGTGCGCGCTGCGAATCTCGATCATGGCCCGATTGTTGCATAACGTGCCCCTCGGGCCACTTCTCGATCGGCCTGCCAGGGACGACAGTTGCACCCATGACAACTCCCGCAATTGATCCCGAGATCCAGGCGACCTTGGACGCGACCGACGACCCCTTCCTGCACGACCCCGACTTGATCTTCGCCACCACCGCACGGTTCCCGGCGTTGCGTACCGTCGTGGACGTCCCGCACGACGACCGGGTCGCAGTCCAAGACCACTACACCCCAAGCGGGTTGAGGCTGCGCGTCTACCGCACGGCCAACGCCGACTCGCAGCCGTTGATTTTGATGCTGCACTCCGGAGGCTTCGTGCACAGTCGGCCGGAGACGGAGGAGGCACGCGCACTGCGCTATGCCACAGACGTCGGCGCCGTCGTGGTGTCGGTGGACTACCGCCATGCTCCCGAACACCCCTACCCAGCCGCCGTCGAGGACGCCTACGCCGGCCTGCTCTGGGCCGTCGAACACGCCGCCGAGCTCGGTGCCGACCCGCAGCGACTGGCCGTGGCCGGCTGCAGCGCCGGCGGGGCACTGGCTGCGGCGACCGCGCTACGCGCCCGAGACATCGCCGGACCCACCATCCGCTTCCAACTGCTGATCTACGCAGGGCTCGACGACCGCCTGAACACCCCCTCAGCACGCGATTTCACCGATATCCCCGTACTGACCCGCTTCGCCCTCGAACGCATTTGGGAGTACTACGCCCCCGACGGCGCGCCCGACGGATACGCCGCCCCAGCCCGCGCCGCTGACCTCACCGGACTGCCACCGGCCCTGGTGATGGTCGCGGAGGTGGACCCGATGCGTGACGAGAACATCGCCTATGCCGCCCGACTCAGCGAGGCCGGGGTCAACACCGAACTCGTCCAGGTGCCCGGCGCCGTGCACGGCTTTGACCTGATGTTCGCCCACACGACCATCGGCGAGCGCGGCCTGGCCACCCAGGTACGAGCACTCCGCGAGGCCCTGCACTCCTGAGGAGCAAGAAGCCCGCACACGTATCAGGTATGACGACGCTGCGCGGGCGGCTCCACGGCCGCCCGCACGGCGTCGCGCACGCTCAGCCTCGCGATCACTCCGGCCTCCCGATCCTCCCGACAGGCCAGCGACAAGGCGAACGTTCCCGGGTGCGACTGGTAGTGCTTTGCTACGTGATCCTGCCGCGGGCGCCAAGTTCTGCAACACGCATTGGGTTCCACTACGCGGACACCAAAAACAAGACCTATCGCGTCGACAAGGGCCCGCTCAACGGTTCGTGCAAGACCGGTACCGTGCCCATGCTGAGCAAGGGCGCCAAGACGGTCAAGGCGGGGAAGACCTGCGCCCAATTGTGGGTCAACGGGGGCTGTCGGTGATCGTCTCGGCTGCCACTGGTGCGAAATACGCGGCAATGAGCGATGACACCGGATGGCTGCTCGTTGTTCCCGCCGTCGCGGCGGGCGTATGGGCCGCATCGCGCTATCGACGTCGATAAACAGCCCACACTGTCTCGGTCAAGGCAGTGATGGAGCTTGACTCTGGTCCGTGACGGTCCGCCGGGATTTCCGACGGACCGGCACAGCGTTTCGCACCCTGCGTTTCTCGCCCCAATTTCCGGGGTGTCCGAGTTGAGTGGGTCAGAGTCCGTGAGCGCTTGTCGGCAGGTAGAGCAAAGGGGATGCCCCCAGTCTCGCTGGCTCCGCGGTCGAGGAGTGCCGTTGCGACCCTGCGGATCGTGGGTCCCCGGTTTCGAGGCCGTCTCAAGTGGTGAGCCTGCGGCGGCAGATCAGGGTGGCGATGCTCGTGAAGGTCAGGGGGCGCTCGTCAGTACTCGTCCTCTCGTTCGTAGCGGCGCTGGGGACACCAGCTGTGGCAAGGTCGGCGGATGGATCTGGGACAGGGGTGGGCGGCCGTCCTCGCGGGCGGCATCGGCATGCTCGGGGCGCTCGGCGGGTCAATGGTCGGCGGCTGGGCGGCAGTTCGGGGCGCTCGGGACGCGGCGGCGCTCAACGCGGAGACGGTCCGGCAACAGGTCGCCGACCAGGCGGAGATCGAGCACCGGCACTGGGTGCGGCAGGAGCGGCAGAAGGCGTACCGGGAGGTGCTGGACGCCTACGCCGGGGTGACGCCGATGATATGGGTCATCCATGAGTCACTGGCGTCGCAGGACGAGAGCGATTGGCCGGAACGGCTGGACCTGACCGAAGAGTTCGATGTGCTGAACTCGGGCTGCAGCCGGCTGGTTCTGCTCGGACCGGCGCCCGTCGCGGAGGCCGGGAACGCTCTGAGCCTGGTGTTGCACGAGGTCGAGAGGAGCTTCATGCGGCTGGTGACCAACGGGCCCGGCGAGCCGCTGTCCGGGGGCGACCGGGACCGGGCGGTGGCGTCCATGCGCACGGCGGTGAAGGAACTGCGGGCCGCCTACATCGCGTTCATGAGGGAAAGTCAGCGGGTGCTCATAGATGGGGTGGTGGTCGACGGGGCCGTGGAGGGCAGGGGTTGAGAGCTCCTCACGAACTGATCTTCGGTACGGTTAGATCATTTCGGGACCGGTGATCTGGGGGCGCGTGGTGGCGCGGCCGAAGCCGTGGGAAGTCGACGACCCGTGGGTGCTCACCGAATCATTGCTGCCCAAGTCTGAGCGTCGGGCCAGGCATCCCGCTCGCCGCGTCCCTGACCGGCGGGAACCGCGACGACGGCACCCAGCGGATACCCCTTCGCCAGGCGGTGCCGCCGGCGCAGGCAGGTGCCGGCCGGGCGAGGTGTCTTCCTCGCTCTCGCGTGCGCCCTCGTCTGCTGGCGGCGTCCGAAGTCGTCGCGGCGGCAGCCCTCACCGTACGTGAAAACATTCGGCACTTGGGTTCCGCGTGTTGGCGATCACACCGTCGAGCCGGTCGCGCACGGCGAGCAGGTCAGTGATCCGCTGTTCGACACGGACGCGCTCGGCCTCCAGTTGCTCCAAGAGCTTCGGGGGCGCTTCACCTGAGTCCACGCACGGCAGCACCTGGCGGACCACCCTGCTCGGGAGGCCCGCGGCATACAACTGTTGGATCAGCTGGACTCGGCCGACAGCAGTGTCAGGGTAGTGCCGCTGGCCGCCCGGGCTGCGGGACGCCTGCAGCAGATCCTGTTCCTCGTAGTAGCGCAGCGCCCGGACGCTCACTCCGGCCCTCTCCGCGACCTCGCCTATGCGCACCGGTCCTCCTGTGTTCGGCGGCCTACCCGACTTGCACCTGACACTGACGTCAGGTTTTAGCCTAGCCGGCGACGGCGCTCGCCGATCACTCACCCCACTGATCTCACGAACGGCTGCCCACATGCCGCTCGGGAAGGCAGAACATCATGCGCGCAGTCCGCTATCACGAGTACGGCGGTACGGAGACCCTCGTGGTCGAGCAGGTGCCGGACCCGCATCCCGGGCCCGGCGAGATCCGCGTCCGCGTCGCGGCGGCCAGCGTCAACCCCATTGACTGGAAGGTGCGTTCGGGCGCGCTCCACGAGCTGCTGCCTGTGGAGCTGCCCGCCATCCCCGGGCGTGACGCCGTCGGCGTCGTCGACGAGGTCGGTGCGGGCGTGCAGGGGGTGAGCATCGGCGACCGTGTCTTCGGGCTGGGCGGCGTCACCGGTGCGACGGCGGAGCTGGCGGTGCTCTCGGCCTGGGCCCACGCACCCACCACGTGGAGTGACGAAGAGGCCGCCGGCGTCGGTCTGGCATCCGTGACCGCCATGGGCGGGCTGAAGGTGCTCGGTCCCCTGCGGGGGCGCACCCTGCTCGTCGAGGGCGCCGCCGGCGGCGTGGGCAGTGCGGCGATCGAGATCGCGGCGGCTCAGGGTGCCACCGTGATCGGGACGGCCAGAGAGCGCAACCACGAGTTCCTCACCTCTCTCGGCGCCGTGCCCACCACCTACGGCTCCGGCCTCGCGGAGCGCCTTGCCGCTCTGGCTCCGAACGGTGTCGACATCGCGCTCGACACCGCGGCCTCCGGGTCCCTGGTCGACCTCGTCGCGATCGTGGGCGACCCTGCCCGCGTATCGACGGTCGCCGACCACGCCAACGGGCACCGCCTGGGGGTGCACGTGGCCAACGCGGAGAACGACTCCACGCTCCTAGCCGCGGCGGGCGAACTCGGCCGCCAAGGCCGCTACACACCGCGCATCGAGCGGAGCTTCCCGCTGGAACGGATCGCGGAAGCGCACACCTACGCCGAGCGCGGGCGCACGCGGGGAAAGATCGTGGTCCACCTCTGAACTCGCTCTCACCGTCCGGGGTTTCCCGCGGCTTCGGCCGCGGGGAACCCGCACCTCCGGATCGCCGGCGCAGTGTGGCCAGGCCCGCGCAGAAGGGACCCCGGCGGCCGCAACGCCGAGGACGATCCGGTCGGACGCGTCGTACAACGGCCAGGCCCACCAGTGCGGGCGGCCGCCCGCACCGTGCCCGAAGAGGCCGCACAACAGTGGGACCGCCATGACGGTGACGGGCGCGTAGTGGGATCCGGCGTACCGGCCGACCTCCCGCGCAAGCTCCCAGGGTGAAGGCACGAAGCACCGACCCATAGTCGCGGCCCACCGACGGTGTGGCGCGGAGAGCATGCGCAGACGCTCAGCGCGCTGCTGTGGGAGGCGGTAGTCGTAGGCCCGCCAGGTCCGGTGGCAGGGGAGCGTCGGGGCGCATGAAGGGCGGGGACTCCCCGTCGGTCTCCGTGGCGGGCGCGTCGGCGAGACGGAACCGGTCCCGGAGGCGGCCGTAGAAGTCGGTGGGGTGGAGGCGGATGAGTCGCGCGCGTTGCGGGGCGCGGTAGACGCCGATCCAGTCCCCTGGTTCGAGCACGCCGCGGAGTTGGCCGTCGATGCTGACGGCGGCGCGGCCGGAGTTGGGCAGGATGCGGAGGGCGACCGGTTCGTCGGGGGCCGCCACGACGGTGCGGTTGAACGTCATATGGGGTGCGATCGGCGTGAACACGACGGCGTCCATGTGCGGGGAGAGCACGGGACCGCCGGCGGCGAAGCAGTAGGCGGTCGAGCCGGTGGGCGTGGCGACCGCGAGCGCGTCCGCGGAGTAGGCGGCCAGCAGCCGACCGGAGATGTAGACGCCTGCGGTGACCTGGTGGTCGCGGGCGAGCTTCTCCACGACGACGTCGTTGAGGGCGTTGACGTCCAGGGCGATGCCCCAGCCGTCGCGCACGGTGTTCTCGGGGCGCACCTGGGGCGGCGGGAGAGCGGGGCCGCGCCCGTAACAGAGGAAGGTCTCCATCTCGGCGGGCATCTCCGGCGGTCTGGAGGCTCGCATGGTCAGGGTCATGCGTTCCTCCACCAGCGCGTGGCCCGCGTGGACGGTGTCGAGGGCCGTGGTGATGTCCGCGGCCGGCACCTCGGTGAGGAATCCGACCTTTCCGAGGTCGACGCCGAGCACCGCGGCCCCGGTCTTCACCGCGATCCGGGCGCCGCGCAGGAACGTCCCGTCCCCGCCGAGGGTGACGACCAGGTCGGGGTCCCCGGCGGCGCGCGCCTCCTCGCGGCCGGAGCGGCGCTGGTGGTCCGTCGACCAGACGTCGATCTCGGTGCAGGGGATGCCCTGTGCGTCGCACCAGGCGTGCACGCAACGGGCGGCATCCAAGGCGGCGGCGCGGCCTTGATGGACAACGAGTCCAATGCGGTGCACGGGCATGGCGAACCTCGTCTCGGTGCCGTGTTGCGAAACCCCGAGTGCTCGGGGGCCTCCTGCCCAGCCTGCCACCAGATGGGAGTGGATCCCGGTAGCGGCCGACAACGCGCCAGGAAGTCAGACACAAGGGGGCAGGGAGGTTCCAGTTGAGGTCATCGTGGTACCTGCGAGACGAGGTCACTCGTGACATACCGCATGTCGCTGAGATCGATGGAGTCGATGACGAAGCCCTCTCAAGGGTCTGTTGTGAAAGTGCCGGTCACAGCCACTCGTTGAGGACTGCGACCAGCACGGTCGCCTCGTGGCGGACCGCGAGCTCGTCGTACCTCGTGGCTACAGCTCGGTGGCGCTTGAGGCGGTTGATCCCACACTCGACCGCGTGCCGCTGCTTGTAGCCGTTCTTGTCGAACTTGGGTGGCCGTCCGTCTCGCGATCCGCGCTTGAGGCGGTTGCGGACGCGGTCCGTCGGGACCGGGATCCGCTTGCTTGGAGTGCACTCCAAGGCCATAGCGTCGAGACAGCTGAACCGAACCCCCAACGCGTCGGCGCATCATCCCGCACGACCAACTGGAAAGGCAGCAAGTGGTAGACAACCAATTCACGACGCATGCAGAACTCTTCGATCTGTGTGGAAAGCGCGCGCTCGTCACCGGTGGTACCCGAGGCATCGGAATGATGATCGCGCGTGGCCTTCTCCAGGCGGGCGCCAGCGTGGTCATCAGCTCACGCAACGCAGAAGCGTGCGCTCAGGCGCAGGAACGGCTGTCCGAGTTTGGTGAGGTGCGGGCCATCCCCGCCGACCTGTCCCGCCACGACGAGTGTCGGCGACTGTCCGACCTCGTCACCGCCGACTCGGAGCGTCTCGACATCCTCGTCAACAACGCGGGCACCCTGTGGGACGAGCCGCTGGCGACGTTCCCAGACGCGGCCTGGGACACGGTCGTCGACCTCAACCTGAAGTCGCCGTTCTGGCTGGTCCAGGCGCTGCTGCCCGCACTTCGCAGGGTGGGCACCGCCGACGATCCCGCGCGGATCATCAACATCGGCAGCATCGCCGCCATCCACATCCCCCAGCGGCCCAACTACTCGTACTCCAGCAGCAAGGCCGCACTGCATCAACTCACCAGGGTGCTCGCCAAGGAACTAGGACCGCAGCACGTCACCGTGAACGCCGTGGCGCCGGGGCCGTTCCCGTCGACGATGATGGCTGCAACCCTCGACGAGTTCGGCGAGGCGATCGCGGCGTCGGCCCCACTACGGCGGATCGGCCGCGACGACGACATGGCGGGTGTCGCCGTGTTCCTCGCCAGCCGGGCAGGCGCATACCTAACGGGCGCCGTGATCCCCGTCGACGGCGGTATCGCCACAACCGCGTAGGCCGGTAGGGCCTGTTTGCGAAAGTTGATCTTGATCGTTGGTGATCACGCCCTACGACGCGTGGGGATCTGACGAACGGCCAGTGGGCCCGGCTTGAGCCGCTGTTGCCGCGCGGTATCAAGTCGGGCCGTCCGCCGGTATGGACGCGGCGGCAGCTGATGGACGGCATACGGTGGCGGACCCGGACGGGTGCTCCCTGGCGTGGCGTGCCGGAACGCTGCAGGCCGTGGGACCGGGCCTCGCCGCGCGCACCGCCCGGGAACTGTCCGCTGCCGAATCCTCACCAGCGGCAGGGCTTCTGGCAGCAGGACGACGAACTGACCCCCAGGAAGCCTGGGTTGTGCACCTGGCGGCTACTGGTGCCACCAACGCCGAGTCCGCCGTGCAGCCGTTCCCGGACGCCAACTGCGGG
This sequence comes from Streptomyces sp. NPDC090442, assembly GCF_044769405.1. Classification (NCBI taxonomy): domain Bacteria; kingdom Bacillati; phylum Actinomycetota; class Actinomycetes; order Kitasatosporales; family Streptomycetaceae; genus Streptomyces; species Streptomyces sp. NPDC090442. Next base: position 99,173 of record NZ_JBIVXW010000018.1, on the reverse strand, counting down.
CCATCGCCGGGGGACTCTTCCCCCGCGGCCGCGCGGCGGCGGGGGCTGTCTGATCGCGCTGGGAGCGCGGGCAGCCGGCACCCGCGGGTCAAGCCTCGGTGTCCGCCGGTCGCTCGGAGGCCGCCGGGTCTTGTGCTCCGTCGAGATGGAACCGTCGCCGGACGTCGGGGCGGTTCAGGAGCTGTGCCGGGTAGCCAGGGCCGGGCCGCGGCGTGACATCGGCCCACTCCATCGGCTGTCGGCAGTGCGAGCACACGACGTCCGCATGCGCGTCGTGGCCGCAGGATGCGTGGCGGGTCACCACGGGCGTTCCCGCCTCACCTGCCAGCCATCGGTCGCCCCAACTAGTCATGGCCAAGATGACGTTGTGGAAGTCCCGCCCCGACTCGGTCAGCAGGTACTCGTGCCGCAGGGGCTGTGTCTCGTACACGTGCTTCTCCATCAGGCCCGCCTCCACCAGGCGGCGCAGCCGTTCCGAGAGGGTGTTGCGGGCGATCCCCAGTTCCCGCTGGAAGTCGCCGAACCGGCGGATGCCGTAGAAGGCTTCGCGCAGGACCAGCGGCGTCCACCAGTCCCCGAGCAGATCCATGGTCCGCGCCACCGAGCATGGCCAGTTCGCGAAGGAGGTACGCCTCATGCCCCGAGTGTATGGGTCTCATTACGAGACTGAGCTGTCTGCGACGGGGGAAGGTCTTGCCCGAGTCAGTCTATCTACGCAACTATGGCGTGACAGCGCGGCAGTTGGGCCGTGACGGTCCGAAAGGGAGGCAGCCCCGATGGAGTGGACCGGGCAGGTCTACGCCGACGCACCCACCGTGGCCTCGCGCATCCTCATCGAGGCACCGCCGGAACGGGTATGGCGGTACGTCAGCGACATCCGCGTCATGCCCGGCCTCAGCAGTGAACTGCAGGAGGTCGATTGGCTGGACGGTGTGACCGGGCCCGGGATCGGTCACCGCTTCAAGGGGCGCAGCGCGCATCCGTCGCTGGGTCAGTGGGAGACCGTGAGCACGGTGGTGGAGCTGGAGGCGCCGCGGCGGTTCTGCTGGGCGGTGGGGGATCCGGACTTCCCGACCAGCAAGTGGTGTTTCACCCTCCGCGGCGAGGCGGGTGGCACGGTGCTGGAGCAGTGGGCACAGATGGGGCCCGCACCGTCGGGGCTGAGCATCGCCATCGAGGCGATGCCCGACAAGGAACAGAAGATCGTGTTCGTGCGGCTGCGGGAGTTCGAGAGCGGAATCAAGGCCAACCTCGCAGCCGTCAAGGACCTGGCCGAGGCGGAGAACTGATGCGTACCGCGACCACCATCGAGGCATCCAGCGGCCCCTGGCGGCAGACCAGCGACTTCGTCGTCGAAGCGGAACGCCTGGGACTCGACATCTGCTGGGTGGCCGAGGCGTGGGGAAGCGACGCGCCCTCCCCACTGGGCTACCTCGCGGCCCGTACCAGCACGATCCTGCTCGGCTCGGGCGTGATCCAGCTCGGCACCCGCTCCCCGGTCACCGTCGCGCAGACCGCCATGACCCTCGCCGACCTCTCCGAGGGCCGTTTCCTGCTGGGGTTGGGAGCATCCGGGCCCCAGGTGCTGGAAGGGCTCCACGGGATCCCCTTCGCGCGGCCGCTGACCAGGATGCGGGAGACCGTCGACGTCCTCCGTGCCGCCTTCACCGGCGAGAAGATCACCTACCACGGCAGCCAGTACCGCATTCCCCTGCCCGACGGCGAGGGGCGCCCCATGCGGCTCAGCGCCCGGGCCGTCTCGGTGCCGATCTATCTGGCCGCCCTGTCGCCCAAGATGCTGCAACTGACCGGCGAGGTCGCCGACGGCTGGTTGGGCACCAGCTTCGTGCCCGAAGGCGCCGACGCCTACTTCACCCACCTGGACACCGGGCTGGCCCGGGCCGGCCGCCAACGAGCCGACCTGGACATCTGCCAGGGCGCGGAGATCAACCTCGTCTCCGAGAAGGAGCTGTCGGCCGCCCTCGCCATCCGGAAGAAGGAACTCGCCTTCTCCCTGGGCGGCATGGGCTCGGGCGCCACCAACTTCTACAACCGCGCCTACAGCCGCCAAGGCTGGGCCGAGACCGCAGCCGAGGTCCTCGCACGGTGGCAGGCCGGAGACCGTGACGGCGCCACAGCCCTGATCACCGACGAGATGGTCCTGGCCACCACGCTGATCGGAACCGAGGAGATGGTCCGCGACCGACTCAGGGCCTGGCGGGACAGCGGCGTCGACACCGTCCGCCTGTATCCGGCGGGCGACACCCTCGAAGCCCGGCTGGCCAACCTCGGCCGGGGCATCGATCTCGTCCGCGCCATCGACCCGCGCTGACGGCCGAATTGACCGCTGACGAGAGCCGGCAGGGCCTGAGAGCCGCGCCACAACCCCGGTGGCTCCCGGCATCCCCGAGTCCGCCCGGCCCACGATGGAACGGGCGTCGAAGGAGCCGGGCCGACCGGAGTCGTTTCCCGGTCGACCCGCGTACGGCGACACCCTTCGGGCGCGGGACGAGGCCGGTTGCCCCTGGGAGAACCACGAGCCGCTGACTCTTGAGGGCCAGTGCTCGATCCGCGTCCCCGCCTCGGGCGCGACCTTCGCCTTCGCGACGGACGTGGGGGAAGAGCCCGTACTCTGCAGCGTGTTGGTGAGCGAGTGCCGCCTCCACGCCTGTCGTTTACGGGTGTGCTCCGCTGTGTGCCGGGGCGGCTGCACAAGTCCGAGTTCCTGTACCCGGTGGCACGCTCCGGCCAGGGTTGCGCGGACGCGCTAGGAGGGACGGTCAACCGATGGCCGGTGAGCGTCAGTTGACCTCGCGCGAGAGGTGCCGGACTTCTTCGGAGAAGCTGACGGCCCGAAGTGCCGTCAGCCGTCCGGAGCGAGGCGGATGACTGCTGCCGACACCAGGGCGAGGAGGGTGCACAGGCCCCACAGGATCAAGTAGGCGGTCAGAGTGGGCTGGTGGGTGCTCGGGGAGAGCAGTGTGCTGAGCAGCGCGGCGGCGGCTGCCCCGGCGAAACTGCCGCCGGTGGTCTTGATGGTGTCGTACACGGCTGTTGACACGGCCGCCCGGCCGCGCGGGCTGCCTTCGGCGATCACCGTGGGGATCCCGCCGACAGCCAGGGCGGTGCCGAGGCCGGAGAGGACGTGCCCGGTGCCCCAGACCGGCATGGTGCCGTGTCCGGCGGCCTTCACCGCGAAGCCGACGGCCGCGAGAAGGAAGGCGTACGTCAGCATGGTGCGGTAGCCCACGCGGCGGGCGACAGCGGCCGAGGCGCTCACGGCCAGGAAGCCGGCCAGGGACGGTACGGCCAGCCACAGCCCGATCTCCCCCTGCGTGAGGCCGAAACCGTAGCCGGCGCGTTCTGGAGAGGCGTCGAGGTAGGCGACGAGGACGCCTTGGCTGCCCAGGACCATGACGCCCAGGGTGAATCCGCAGGCGAATGCCGGCGCGGTGGCGCGGCTCGCCATCGCCCGCACGTCAGCGAGCGGTTCGTGGGTGCGCAGTGCCAGCCACAGCCACAGGAGGAGGACCACCGGCGCCAGCAGCAGACCGACCAGAACGCCAGGGGAGGTCCAGCCGTTCGACGTGCCGCGGAAGACGGCTCCCAGCAGCAGCGTCAGGCCAAGCGCCAGCAGCACCGTGCCGCGCCAGTCCATGCGGCCGCCGGCCCGGTGCCGGGTCTCCGCGACCCCCGGGGCCAGGCAGACGGCCAGGCAGACCGCGGCCAGTGCCGCGAGGATCCACAGCACCGCCCGTACGTTGCCCAGGGCCTCGGTCAGGAATCCTGCGGAGACGTCCCCGGCGGTGGACCCGAGGATCAGGGCGGCCATCAGCATCCCGACTGCGCGCCGACCGTCGTCTACCGTCAGCCGATCGTGGGCCAGCCCGATACCCAGCGGAACCATGGAGCTGAGAAAGCCCAGCAGGGCACGGCCGGTGAGGAAGAGGCCAAGTCCCGGTGCCAGGGCGCACAGTAGGCATCCGGCCGTGGTGATCCCGAGCGCGACGCGCAACATGCGGCGGTGGCCGTACAGATCGCAGAGGCGGCCGCAGGCGGGTACGCACACGGCGGCGGACATGAACTGCGTCGCCGAGATCCACATGGCCGGCCCGGTGCCGGTGCCCAGGACATCGCGGATGGCGGGCATCAGGGTCAGGACGCTGCCCTCGACGAATCCGTCAAGTGAGGCGAAAACCAGGAGTGGGAAGACAACGGAAACCGGGAAGGGCCGCGGATCACCACGGAGCGCTGCCGCATTCATCACTCTCCCCGAACGGTTCCGGGACCGGGTGGCATCAGGCGGCCCGCAACTTCCGCCGCACTGTGCCGATATGGCTATGGCCACGCCGCACCACGACCACGGTCCCGTGCCCCGGCCGTCGCCGTGCCGCGCCACCGGTGCCGCAACTGCCCCGTGCCTCAACGGCCTTGACGGCCTTGACGGCCAGCGAAACGCCCCGGTCCTGGAAACCTTGCCGACACGGCGCCGGAAGAACCCGGCTCCCCAGCACACCGCCCGATCGAGTGACAGCGCTGAAACACCTGGCCATGGAGGTGTCGTGTGGGAAGGCCGGCGCGGTGGATGGCGACGCTGTCGGAGGCCGTCCCGGCGATGCGTTCGTCGGGGCGGCCTCCGGGCGCAGCTCCTAGCGCCACTGGAGCGCAGCGGACCCGAGGGGGGAGCGTCGGCCGGGCTGGGGGACCGTGCGGCCGCTGTACGCGAACGGCGTCGCCGGTTCGGTGAGGGGGCCGAAGTCGGTTGCGGTGGTCGAGAGTGCGGCGAGCGGTGTGCGCCCGGGGCGGGGCAGGTCGAGTACGTCCTCCCGGGCCAGCAGCCCGAGTTCCTGCACCCAGTGGCACACTCCGGCCAGGGTCACGCGGATCCGCCAGGAGCCGCCCTCGGTCGCGCGTCGGCGCAGGACCGTGGCGACGGCGGCGGCGCCGAGGTAGGCGGCGAGGTAGTCGTTGAGCAGGTAGGTGGGCGGCAGCGACGGGCGGTCGGTCCACTCCTCGATGGCGAATCCGGTTGCGGAGCAGGCGAGTTGGTCGAACCCGCCGCGTTCGCCCCAGGGTCCTTCGGTGCCCCAGGCGTGGTATTCGAGGGCGATGAGTCCGGGGCGGCGCCGGACGAGTTCCTCGGTCGACGCCCCGTGTCGGGCAAGTCCGCGGTAGGCGTGGACGAAGACGTCCGCTTCCTGGAGCGCGTCATGGAAGGCGGCGCGGTCGTGCGCGTCGCGCAGGTCGCAGTAGGCGTTGCGCTTGCCGCCGCCGGTCATGGCGATCATCGGGATCGGGTCGGGGCGGTCGGGGCGCGTCAGATGCAGCACGTCGGCGCCGAACTGGGCGAGGAGACGTGTCGATACGGGACCTGCGATGACGTGGGTGAGATCGAGTACCCGGATGTCCGTGAGCGCCTCGTCGGCCTCACCGATCGGTTCCAGCGGACGGACCGGTCCGTCGCCGACGCGTTCGATCTCGACGACCGGGCGCTGGGCGACATACCGCCCCGCGGGGTGCGCCAGCCACTCGTCCCGGCTGCGCACCACGCAGGCGACGCCGCCCCGTGCGCAGATGGCCTCCTCCAGCGTGAAGGCGTCCCAACCGGCCGCTGCCTGAGCGATGCCGACCTTGTCGAGGCCGCACCTCAGCACGGAGTAGACCGCGTCCCGCAGATGCGGATAGGTGGTGATGATGAAGATCCAACGGCCGTCGCGCGCCCGGTAGAAGTCGTTGTTGTCGAGTAGCGCCGGGTCGTCGAGCAAGGCACCGATCGGGCGCCCGGCGAGTGTCGTGTGATAGGTCGCCATGAGCTGGTCGATCGCGGCTCCCGCCTGCACCTCTACCTTCTGGCGCCGGTGACCGCGCTGTTCGCCGAGGGCCGCCGTCTGCCGACCGAAGACGCCGATCGCGGCGGACATGGCATCGGCGAGGCGGTGCACCGAGGGCACCAGGGGATCGGCCCCGACGACGGTGATGTCCTCGGCTCCCCGCGCCGGGGCGGGGTCGCCGAGGGTGTGCAGCAGTTGGGAGACGATCTCGTCGGTGGACGACGACGTCGTCAGCGGCGTCGACTTGGACGTGGTCAGCGGGTGTGAAGTCATGCCGGGATGCTCGTTCCCGGCACGGCAGGTGCGCCCGGATTCACGGATATCCGTGAATGGATGCGGACGTCACGTCCGCGTCTCCTGGAGGTGCGCGAGGAGCCGGGCCGCCGCCCGGTCCAGGCGCAGCCGCTCCGAACGGCCGCGACGCCGGTGCATCAGAGCGAGGGCTCCCGTCACGACGGAGCCGTCGGTGACGGGGATCGCGAGCGCGCTGACCTCGGGGTCGGCCAGCCCCTCGCTGCGGCTGATCCGCGACGCCCGGATCGACGGAAGAGCGGAGCGGAACTCGGCGACCGCCTCGGGGTCGTGGCGGGCGAGTTCGTCGAGCAGGCCGCGGCGCTCCGTCTCGTCGGTGAAGGCCAGGAGCAGACGGCCCGCGGCGGTGCGCAGCAGTGGCCGGGCCACGTGTTCGTCGGCGAGCGGGACGAGGCGGGGAATGTGGTCCTCGCCGCCGCGCGCGAGGTACACGGCGTCGAGCCCGACCCGCACCGTGAGCAGCACCGGGGTGCCCGCGACGCGGCTCAGGTCGTCGAGCTCGGCCTGGCTGATCCGCGGCACGACCCGGCCGGCGATGAGGTTGAGGACGTGCGGGGCGGGCCCGAGCCGGAAGCGCCGGTGCTGCTCCAGCAGAAAGCCCGTCGCGACAAGGCCGTTGACCAGATCCTGCACCGAACTCGCCGGCGCGCCGGTCGTCCGCGCCAACTCGGCCACGGTCACCCCGCCCGGCGTCCGCGCGGCGGCCTCCAGGATCCACGCGACCCGGTCCACCGTACGGTGGCGCCCGCGTCGGCCGTGCTCACTCATCCCAACCCACCCTGTCCTTGCGAGCCCGTCGTCATAGGTCTGTCTGCCCGCGCTCGTCGTCTACGGCTGAGGCGCGGCAGCGCCAGGGGGATGAGGCCGGCGGTGGTGAGGGCTGCCAAGCCGAGCAGCCAAGTCCCGGTCAGCACGTAAGTGACGGCGGCGGTGATGGTCGGCACCAGCAGGTATTCGCGCACAATCCCCCCAGGGTTGTCTCCATGCGGACTGGGGCGTGCTCGGCCCAGTCATGCCGGAACTCGCGCTCCGGCGTTGCCAGTTGACGTACGAGCGGTGTCCGAGGCTTGCGGCAAGGCGCGTAGGTGGGGCGTTGCTCGTCCTGCGCCCTCGGTTTGGACGGTCTCGCGTGCCGGGCGCCGGCCGGTGCTTCTGGCTGCGGGACCGTGCGGTGTGGGGCTGAGTCAGGGCGTTGGCCCGGTCTTGAGCAGGGCGTCGAGGCGGTCGAGGAGCCATGACCAGGTGTCCTGGGTGTCGGGGGCGCTGTGGCTGAAGCCGCCGGCCGCCTCCAGGCTGAGGTAGCCGTGGACGACGCTGCCCAGGAGGCGGACGGCGTGCGTCTGGTCGGGTTCGGCGAGGTCGTAGCCGCGCAGGATCGCCCGCAGCATCTGGGAGTGCTTGGGGGCGGCGCTGCCGGCCGCCGTCTCGGAATCCAGGCGCAGTTGGGTGGCGGCGTAGCGGCCCGGGTGCCGGCGGGCGTAGTCGCGGCAGACGTCGGCGAAGGCCGCCAGGGCGTCCTTGCCGGCCCGTCCCGCCATGGCGGCCGAGGCCAGGTCGGCGAGTTCCTCCAGGGAGAACAGGGCAATCCGGGTCCTGAGGTCCTGGAGGTTCTTGATGTGTGCGTACAGGCTCGCGGTCTTGACGTCGAACCGTCGGGCCAGCTCCGTCGGGGTCACCCGCTCGAAGCCGATCTCGTCGGCCAGTTGGGCCCCCGCCTGCACGACGCGTTCCGTGCTCAGCCCCGCGCGTCCTCGTGTCACAGTCATCCCTCCATCGAACTAATCGAATTATGCACTTGCCTAACGTGATTAGGAAATCTAGTTTGTACCCGTGGCGGCGATCCAGCGCGCGCCGGTAAATCCCAGGCACCGACTGCGAGTTAGGGACGATCCTCGCTGCCCACCTTCACTCCGAGCCGCCGCCCCACTCCGGGCCGTCGGCTCGATCGAAACCCCGCTCACCCACTTCCGGAGGAAACCCCATGCCCAACGCCGCCCCGCCCTTCCGCTCCTTCGTGGACGACATCCTGGAGTCGCTCGGGGCCGACCCGGCCCACGAGGCGCTGATCCACCAAGGGCGACGAATCACCGCCGGTGCGTTCCGTGACCTGGTCCACCGGCTGGCGCACGCGCTGCGCTCCCAGGGCCTGGCGCGCGGCCAGACCGTCACGCTGCTCAGTGGCAACCTCCCCGAGGCCCTGGCCGCACGCTATGCCGCCAACCTGCTCGGCTGCCCGGTCAACCACCTCTACAACAAGCTCTCCGCCGACTCCCAGTCCGCCATCGTGCGCGACGTGGAGACCCAGGCACTGATCGTGGACCCGGCATACGCCGAGCGGGCCGCCCAAGTCACCGCCGCGGCCCCGGTTCCGCACGTGCTGACCCTCGGTCCCGGCAGGATCGGAACCGATCTGCTGGAGTTGGCCGCCGCCCAGTCCGCCGAGCCGATCTCGGGACTGGCCCAACCCGAGGACATCTGCTCCATCCGCCACACCGGCGGCACCACCGGCCACCCCAAGGGCATCTGCACCAGCTTCGCAAGGGCCGGCAGGATGCACCGCACGTCCGGCGGGCAAGAAGCCACCCCGTCACGGCAGTTGGTGCCCACCACCCTCGCGCATGCCGCCGGGCTGATCGCCGATCATCTGCTGGCGGCCGGCGGCACGGTGGTGCTGCTGGAGGACTTCGACCCGGGCCAGGTGCTCGCCACCATCGAACGCGAACGCATCACCCACCTCTACCTACTGCCGCCGCTGCTCTACCAACTCGTGGACCACCCGCACGCGGACCGCACCGACACCTCCAGTCTGCGCCAGGTGATCTACGGCGGGTGCCAGGCATCCCCGACCCGCATCGCCGATGCCGTGCGCCGCTTCGGCCCGGTCCTCACGCAGGGCTACGGCCAGACCGAGTCCGGCAGCATCAGCGTCCTCACCCCCGACGACCACGACCTCAACCACCCTGAGCGGCTGCGCTCCGCAGGCAAGGTGCTGCCCGACGTCGAGGTGGCGATCCGGGACTCCGCCGGCAGCGACCTGCCGCCCGGCGAGCACGGTGAGATCTGCGTCCGCTCCGGCCACATCATGCAGGGTTACTGGAAGCGGCCCGAGCTGACCGCCGAGGTCCTCCGGGACGGCTGGCTGCACACCGGCGACATCGGATTCCTGGACGACGAGGGCTACTTGACCATCGTCGACCGGATCAAGGACATGATCGTCGTGGTCGGTGGCCACGTCTACACCACCGAGTTGGAGGACCTCCTCAACTCCCACCCGGAGGTGCTCCAGAGCGCCGTCTACGGCGTCCGCGACGCCGACCGGACGGAGCGGGTGCACGCGACGGTGGTACGGGCCTCCGGGGCCGAGGTGGGCACGGACGAACTGCGGGCCATGGTCCGCCGGGAGCGCGGCACGATGTACGAACCGACGCACATCGTCTTCGCCGACGCGCTGCCGCTGACCGACGCGGGCAAGCCCGACAAGAAGCTGCTGCAGTCACGCGCGGCACGGTAACGGCCCTTCTGACACGGCGGGCCGGTTCATCCACATCCTTTGATGCCCAACGCCGATTGCCCGAGCGGTCCGTTCAACGACCGATCGGGCAATCGGCGTCCGGTGCCGACGGGTACCCGCGTCGGATGCTCTTCCCTGAACGATGTCGCGCCCCGCACGATGGGCCTGAGCCAGAGGGCGAATTAAGATTCATACTGCAGCAGTGGCACCTGGCCAGGGTCTCAGTCTCGGGCCCGTGGGGAATGGAGTGAATGTGCGAGACGAGTGGTCGGTGCGCGAGCCCCCAGGGAAAGCGGCGTGTCGCGTCGATTCCCACGTCGCGGCCCCGTTCGCGGACGAATCCGCCGTTGCGTGTGCGGCGTGGGGGCGGGGAGGCTGTCGTGCAAACTACCCCCTCTGGGTGATCTAGAACGAGTCGATGTTCGATGCCTGCCGTGGTGTAGGCATGGGAATCTTGGTCCGTGGGCTGGAAATTCCTATTGTCCGACCGAGGGTGCGATCTTGGAATGCCGTGGAACATACGGCGGCGGCTGCGACCCGAAGGTCGTGCACGCGACGTCATCGGAGAACTCCCTCGCGACGCCGCGCAAAAACTCCCGTGCAGTGGGCAGGGCGAGGCTTTGTGTCCGCTCCCGGTCTTGGCCGTGCTGATGTGTCGATGCTGTGGCGGGGGAGTGCGTGTGCGGCTCGGTGTGTCCGGCAAGCGCGTTGGGGCGATACGGATCGCCTAGCCATCGCCCGCCCGTCACGGCAAGCACCCCGCGGTCCTCCGGCTTCATCCGGCGCCAGTAGGGCGCTGTTGGTTTGCTGTTCGTGCCGATGTCGGTGGTGTGCGTGTTCGACGTAGCAGCCTGACGGGCCGCTCGGCGGCGAGCGCGGGCGACTTGCTCATGGAGGCGAAGCTTCACACGGCTCCGGGCGGGGCCCGCAGCGCGCCGAGGTGGCCAACGCCCACGGCCAGGACGGGGTTTGCGCTCCGTTTACCTGCGGGTGTCAGCGCGCTTGGCTTACCTCTGTCCATGCTCCCGGAAGCGCCGCAAGGACGCTCTGTCTGATTGCCGGCGTCACCTGTCACGGCAGGGCTGTCGGTTGGCGAGGGGCCGTTCGGCCAAAGACGGTTCGTAGAGGGGACGTTCAACTCTTCGACATCGAGCCCAGGGGCATGGTCGAGGCCACGGGGACCACAGAGCATGGGGAAAACGAAGCCCGCGTCAAGGCGACCGCGAAAATGGCAATTTCGAGCGGCTCGGCATCGCCTCACCTGTACCACATGTCACTTGACCAACAGTGGGAGTTTCGCATCCGATTTGAAAGATCCAGCTCTTCTCGCGTTGTACGACGGGCGCGAAGCCTCGGAGTCGGAGCGCGCGGGGCAGGGGCGCCGCACGGTGATTTCCTAGAACTGTTGCGCCATGCAATACCTGTGGCTTCCCTGTGTGTGGGTCGCATTCCAATGGCCTGATATCGACCGGTCGGCATTCAGCCATCTCGTGTGCCCTTCGCCGCCTCCAACCAGTTGACATGGGGAAGGGGAAGGGGCCGGGAATTTGTATACGTGGATTTGGTTTTTGCTAGAGCTACGCGGGGTCGTTACATGGAAGTCACACGGTAAGCTACCGGTTGATCACTGGAGGTGGACTCGCGAGTTCCGCTCCATTCTGGTGCACAGAGTTTCGTTTCCCCTATGGACTTTGGCTCTCAAGGAGTCTCAATGACGAAGCCAAGCCGCCTGCTTGGGTCAAGAGGCGGGGGTGAAGCCCCGGTTGCCGTGGAGGAGTCCTCCTGCGGCGGCCGCGCCTCGGCGGGCTGGGGCGACGCCGGGGGCCAACACGAGCTTCGCCACGGGGGAGGAGGCTGCCGTCGGCGCAGGTGGCGATGTTGTCTGCGGACGTGGTGGTGAGCTGACCGGTGGACAAGGGGCTCATGCCGGCGAGATAGGGGGGAGAGTGTGGCTCGTCGAGGGGCGCGGGGCGGCGTCTCGTTGATCAGCTGCTCGATGGTCTGAGCCGGCCGTCGGGGTGGGGTAGACCAGGCCGTATCGAGCGCGCCGGGTCGGCTCTCGGCCGGCCGTCGACCTTCCTGCTCCGGTGGCAATGCAGCAGTTCGATCAATTCGCCCACGAACACGGCCAGTTGCGTCAAGCGCCGACGCTCGTTGCCGACTTCTTTCGGGTGCATGGCGGCAGCGTTCAGCACTCCAGTGATGCCTTGCCCACGCCTGAACCCATGCCCGTTGAGTAATGCGCCCTGCCCTGCACAGCGTTCGTTCGGTCCGAGAAAGAACCCGGTGTCGTCGCCCTCGGCACCGGCGCACATGGCAGCACACCTGGATCGGAGGCCGGCCCCGGAGAGTCGGGGCGGCCACACCGCCACAGCCAAGACACCACAGCCGCACCGGCCCTCCCGGGCCACCACACACCGTACGGAGCACACATGGCGAGTAAGTCCACCGACATCTCGACCAACGGCCTGACCGAAACCATGCCCGCCCCTCGGGAGGAGGATCCGACCCACGCCTTGGAGGAGGTCTTCGCCGCGCTGTTGGCCGAAGTAGTGGGCGTCGAACAGATCCCGGTCGAGAGCCACTTCTTCAACGACCTCGGTGCCGACTCACTGGTGATGGCGCACTTCTGCGCGCGGGTCAGAAAGCGACCGGACCTGCCGTCGGTGTCGATGAAGGACATCTACCAGCACTCCACCGTCCGCAGCCTCGCGACGGCACTGGAACACGCCGCGCCCGAGCCTGCCACGCCAGTCGGGCCGGCCCCGGTCGAAGCGCCCCAACAAGGGAGCAGCCTGCGCTACGCCCTGTGCGGGGCGCTGCAGTTGCTGTTCTTCTTCGGCTACTCCTACCTCACCGCCCTCGCCACCACGCGGGGGTACGACTGGGTCTCCAACGGCTCGGGAGTGATCGACGTCTACGGCCGGGCGGTGCTCTTCGGCAGTGCCGAGTGCATCGGTCTGAGCCTCTTCCCGGTCGTGGCCAAGTGGGTCCTCATCGGCCGGTGGAAGCCGCGGGAGTTCCCGATCTGGGGGCTGACCTACCTGCGCTTTTGGATCGTCAAGGTGCTGGTGCACGCCAACCCCATGGTGCTGTTCGTCGGCAGCCCCGTGTACGTGCTCTATCTCCGCGCCCTGGGCGCGAAGATCGGCAGGCACGTCACGATCCTCTCCCACCACGTCCCCGTCTGCACCGACCTGCTCACCATCGGCGCCGGCAGCGTGATCCGCAAGGACGCGTTCTTCCTCTGCTACCGCGCCCACGCCGGGCGGATCCAGACCGGCACAGTCACCCTCGGCCGCAATGCGTTCATCGGCGAGCGGACCGTGTTGGACATCGACACCGCATTGGGCGACGGGGCCCAGCTCGGCCACACCTCCACCCTCCAGCGCGGCGAGACCGTACCGAGCGGCCAGCGGTGGCACGGATCTCCCGCCGAGCGCACCGAGTTGAACTACGTGCGGGTCGCACCAGCATGGTGCAGCACGACGCGCCGAGCCGCCTTCGGCCTGGTGAGCCTGCTGAGGACGTTCCTCGTCACCCTGCCGCTGGTCATCGGCGGTGCCGCCCTGCTGCTGACCGACGTCCCCATGCCGGTGGGCCACAAGGCGCTCAGTGAGGAGCCGGTCACCTCGTCGGCGTTCTACCTCGACGTGTTGATCTTCTCCCTCGCGCTGTTCTTCGGGTTCGTCGTCGTGGGCCTGGTCGTGCTCTGCACCGTCCCGCGCCTGCTGCACCGGGTGATCAAGCCGGACACGGTCTACCCGCTCTACGGCTTCCGGTACGGCGTGCACCGATCGATCGCGCGCATGACGAACCTCAAGTTCTTCATCTGGCTGTTCGGCGACAGCTCCTACATCGTCCACTACCTCCAGGGCCTGGGGTACGACCTCTCCCGCGTCGAGCAGACCGGCTCGAACTTCGGCAGCGGCCTGCAGCACGAGTCCCCGTTCCTGAGCATCGTGGGCAGCGGAACGATGGTCGCCGACGGACTGTCGATCCTCAACGCCGAGATCTCCCACACCTCCTTCAGCGTCTCGCGCACCGAGATCGGCAGGCAGAACTTCCTCGGCAACTTCATCGCCTACCCCGTCGGCGGCCGGACCGGCGACAACTGCCTCCTGGCGACCAAGGTGATGGTCCCGCTAGACGGCGAAATCCGGGAGGGCGTGGGACTGTTGGGTTCGCCCAGCTTCGAGATCCCGCGGACGGTGGAGCGCGACGCCCGCTTCGACCACCTGCGCGACGGCGACGAACTGAGCCGCCGCCTGCCGGCCAAGAACCGCTACAACCTGCGCTCCATCGGCCTGCTGCTCCTCCTGCGCTGGCTGCACTTCTTCGCGCTCACGCTGCTGAGCGTGGCCACCTTCTACCGCGATGACGCGCTCGGACAACTCCTGGACGCCGTGTTCCTGGTGTGCTCCGTGGGATTCACCGCCGTCTACTTCGGGCTGATCGAGCGGTGCATCTTGCGCTTCCGCCCCCTCCAGCCGAAGGTGTGCTCCATCTACGACCCGTACTTCTGGCACCACGAACGGCTGTGGAAGGTGCCCGAAACCCACTTCAACGCCTTCAACGGCACGCCGTTCAAGAACGTCCTGTGGCGGATGTTGGGAGTCCGGGTCGGCCGTCGGGTCTTCGACGACGGATGCTTCATCACCGAGCGCACGCTGGCGACCATCGGCGACGACTCCACCCTGAACGCCGGCAGCAAGATCCAGTGCCACTCGCAGGAGGACGGCACCTTCAAGTCCGATCACAGCACACTCGGGGCCGGCAGCACCCTGGGGGTGGGCGCACTCGTCCACTACGGCGTGACGATGGGGGAGGGCGCGGTGCTCGCCGCCGACTCCTTCCTGATGAAGGGCGAAGAAGTACCCGGCAACGCGTGTTGGGCGGGAAACCCGGCCGCCGAGACCTCCCACCACCGGCAGCGGACGCCCAAGCCGGGCGCCGCAGCGGCGGCCCCCCTGCGGTGAGTCGATCGCCAGACCGCCACAGCGCCGCCGAGCCCACGGAACGGCCAACACCAGTCGCGTCGCTGGGCGGTTGCGACATCCCGTACCACCGACCGGAACACCAACCGGTACGGCACCAGCCACCGCCGACCGCCACGGTCCACGACCACCGCACCGTGGCGCCGGCGAGAAGAGGAACAAGAGGCAACCCCGATGGACAAGCCGCAGGACGTCGACCGCGAGTACTGGACGAGAGTGCTCTCCGCCGGAGGGTTCACCGCGATCCCGCGCTGGACACCCGACCCGGAGACCGGCGTGGCCGAACATGAACTACCCCTTCCGGACGCCCTGGTGACCAGGCTGCGCCAACGCACCGACAACCTGGACGTACGTCTGAACGCGGCCCTGCTGGCCGCCCACGCCAAAGTCCTGGCCGCACTCGCCGGCGAGCAGGAAGTGGTCACCGGCTACATCCCCACCGACGGCGGACCCGCACTGCCCTGCCGGGTCTCCACCGCTCCCCGCACCTGGCGCGAACTGGCCCGCGACGCCGCCTGGGCGGCCGCCGAACTCCGCTCGCACCACGAGTACCCGGTGGACGCCCTGAGGTCCGAACTGGGACTGGCACAACAACCCCCGTTCGAGGCCGAGTTGGACCTGTCCGGCACCGCCGAGGAGCTGGCCGACACCACCGTGCTCAGGCTGGCGGTACTGCGCCACGACGGACGGATCACGCTGCACCTGCGCTACCGGACCGAGGTACTGGACGCGAAGTACGCCGCCCGAATCGCCGGCTACCACCTCACCGCGCTCGCACGCTTCGCAGCAGACCCCGACGCCGCACACGCGACCCAGAGCCTGCTGTCCGTGGCCGAACGCCGCTTCCAACTCGAAGCACTGTCGGGCCCCGACCTCGACCTGCCCGACCACCGCTTCCACGAACTGTTCGAGCAACGCGTGCGCCGCCACCCGGACGCCGTCGCCGCCGTGCACGGCGACCGGCAGTGGACCTACCAGGAGCTCAACTCCCGCGCCAACCGCCTGGGACGAGCCCTCCTGGCCCAGGGACTGACCCGCGAAGGCGTCGTCGCCGTCGTCACCGAACGCAACCTCGACTGGATGGCCGCCGTCCTGGCCGTCTTCAAGGCCGGCGGCGTCTACCTGCCCATCGAACCGCACTTCCCACCCGACCGCATCGCCGCCGTGCTCACCCGGGCCGAATGCCGCCACGTCCTCACCGAACCAGGCAGCACCGCCACCCTCGACCAGGCACTCGCGGCCCTGCCCGACATCCACCCCCTGGACATCGACACCGTCCTCGCCGACGACGACCTCGACACCGACGACCTGGACGTCGAGGTCGGTCCCGACCAACTCGCCTACATCTACTTCACCAGCGGTTCCACCGGCGAGCCCAAGGGCGCGATGTGCGAACACGCCGGCTTCCTCAACCACCTCTACGCCAAGATCGGCGACCTGGGGATCATCGAGGGCAGCGTCGTCGCCCAGACCGCACCGCAGTGCTTCGACATCTCCCTGTGGCAACTGGTCTCCGCACTCCTGGTCGGCGGACGGACCCACCTGGTCGAGCAGAAGGTGATCCTCGACGTCCCGCGCTTCGTCGACACCCTCACCGACGGACGCATCACCGTCCTCCAGGTCGTCCCCTCCTATCTCGAAGCCGTCCTGACCCACCTGGAACTCCACCCCAGCCAACTCCCGGACCTGCGCTGCGTGTCGGTCACTGGTGAGGAGCTGAAGACGGAACTCGCCCAACGCTGGTTCGCCGTCATGCAGGGCATCCGACTGGTCAACGCCTACGGCCTGACGGAGACCTCCGACGACACCAACCACGAGGTCATGGAATGGGCGCCGGGCGACGGCCGGATCCCGCTCGGGCCCTGCGTGAACAACGTGCGCGTCTACATCGTCGACGACAACCTGGAGCCGGTACCGCTGGGCGCCCCGGGCCAGATCGTCTTCTCCGGCGTCTGCGTCGGCCGCGGCTACGTCAACGACCCCGAACGCACCCGGGACGCCTTCCTGGACGACCCGCACTACCCGGGCCAACGGCTCTACAAGGGCGGCGACTACGGCCGATGGCTGCCCGGCGCGAAGCTGGAGTTCCTCGGGCGCCGCGACGCCCAGGTCAAGGTCCGCGGCTTCCGCATCGAGATCGGCGAGATCGAGAACGCACTGCTGCGGGCGCCCGGCGTTCGCGACGGCGCCGTCACGGTTGTCGGGGACAACCAGAGCAAGCGCCTGGTGGCCTTCTACAGCGGCCCACAGCCCCTGCACACCAAGGGCCTCCAGCAGCAACTCGCCAAGTCACTACCCTCGTACATGGTGCCCGGCACCTTCCACTGGCGCGAACAACTGCCGCTGACCGCCAACGGAAAGATCGACAAGAAGGCACTCACCGCGCTCGCCAACCAACCCGAGGACACCGAAACCCACCACGCACCGCGCACACCCGCCGAGCGCCGACTGGCCGGAGCCTGGGCGAAGATCCTCGGCATCCCCGAGGACCGGATCGGACGACAGGACCACTTCTTCGACCTGGGCGGCACCTCCCTGTCGGCCGTGAAACTGGCCATCGCCCTCGACCGCGCCGTCACCCTCAAGGACCTCACCCGGCACCCGGTCCTCGCCGACTTGGCCGAACTACTCGACGGCCACCAGGAGCGCCACCGCGGCCTGTTGCACACCCTCGCCGAACCAGAAGGCGAGCCCATCGGCCACCTGGTGTGCTTCCCCTACGCCGGCGGCAACGCGGTCAACTTCCAACAGATGGCCAAGCAACTCCAGACCGGGGGAGTGGCGGTCCACGCCGTCGAACTCCCCGGCCACGACCTCGCCGTCGACCAGGAACCCTTCGCACCACTGGACCGCGTGGTCGAACAGGTCGTCGAGGAGATCACCCGGCGCGGCCTGACCAGGATCCTGCTGTGGGGCCACTCCTCAGGCACCGCCTTCGCCCTGGCAACCGCCCAACTCCTGCAAAGCCGCCAGACCCCCGCCCAACGGGTCTTCCTCGGCGCCCAGTTGCTCGGCGACGCCCCAGACCGCTACGCCGCCGCCAGCACGCTCGCCGCCCAGAGCGACGAGGAGATCGCCAAGGAACTCAGCGCAGACAGCGGCTACGGCACCCTGGGCGAACTCGACCGCCAACGCGCCACCCGCGCCGCAGCCGCCTACCGACACGACGCCCTCTGCGCCCACCGCTACTTCGCCGGCGCCCTCGACCGCCCCCCGACGGCCAGGCTGACCACACCCCTCACCGCGATCGTCGCCGACGACGACCCGATCACCGCGGACGCCGCGCACCGACACCTCCAGTGGCGGACCCTGGCCGACCACGTCGACCTGCACCAACTCCCCGACGGTGGCCACTACTTCCCGCGCACCCGCCCGGCCGAGGCGGCACAGGCCGTCCTGCGCGCCGTCCACCCACCGACGACTCCCCGGTGACGCCCACACCAAGCCCCGAACCAGCAACGAGAGAACGAGAAAGGAACGGGACGTCAATGCCCGCAACACCACCATCAGCCGCACTGTTCGAGATGACCGTCCTCCCCGGCAAGCCACCGATGTTGCGAGCCGAGGCCGGCAACGACCCCGTGCAGTGGGTGGCCCGACACCGCGACGCACTCCGTGCCGCCGTCACCAAGCACGGCGCCGTCCTGGTGCGCGGCCTCGGCCTGCGCGACGCGACCCAGACCACGGCGGCCTTCCGAACGCTGTCCCCCCACCTGATGGCCGACAAGGAGAGCTTCGCCCCGCGCCAGACCTACGAGGAGGGCGTGTACTCCTCCTCCAAGTGGCCGCAGAACCAACCGATGTGCATGCACCACGAACTCAGCTACACATTGGAACTGCCCGGCCTGATGCTCTTCGCCTGCCTGAACGCACCCACCAGCGGCGGGGCGACCGGCGTAGCGGACTCCGCGGCCGTCCTGAACGCACTGCCCCGCAGGCTCGTCAAGCGCTTCGAACGACAGGGCTGGCTGCTGACCCGCACCTACAACGAGGACATCGGCGCCTCCGTCGCCGAGGCGTTCGGCACCGACGACCGCATCACCGTCGAACAGTACTGCCGGGACAACGCCATCGCCTTCGAGTGGCAACCCGACGGCGGCCTGCGCACCCGCCAACGGCGCAGCGCCGTCGTGCGCCACCCCGTCTCCGGCCAGCGCTGCTGGT
Organism: Streptomyces sp. NPDC090442; assembly: GCF_044769405.1. Classification (NCBI taxonomy): domain Bacteria; kingdom Bacillati; phylum Actinomycetota; class Actinomycetes; order Kitasatosporales; family Streptomycetaceae; genus Streptomyces; species Streptomyces sp. NPDC090442. The sequence continues at coordinate 80,358 of NZ_JBIVXW010000018.1, read as the reverse complement.
TCAACCAGATCGCCTTCCTCAACGAGTGGACCATCGCTCCGGAGATCCGCGAATACCTGGTGGACGAATACGGCGCCGACGGACTGCCGTTCAACACCTTCTTCGGCAACGGCGACCCGATCGACGCCGACACCGTCCAACTCCTCAACACCGTCTACGAGACCCACACCGCGCGCGAGCCCTGGCAGGCCGGCGATCTGATGCTCGTGGACAACATCCGCACCGCCCACAGCCGGGAGCCGTTCGACGGGGCGCGCGAAGTCCTCGTCGCCATGACCGACCCGGTGCACCTGACCGACTGCTCGCCCACCATCGAGGTGACCCCCAAGTGACCACCGCACACACCACCCCCCACTCCCAGACAACCGCCGACGAACCGACACCGCGCACCGCCCCGCCCTTCGCGGTGATCTCCGGCGCCCAGGTCCAACAGGCCCTCACCGGGCACGAGCGCGAGATCGTCGACCTGGTCGAAGCCACCTACCGCCTGCACGGCGACGGCAAGTCGGTCAACCCGCCCTCGTACTTCCTGCGCTTCCCCGACCGGCCGACCTCCCGCATCATCGCGCTGCCGGCCTCGCTCGGCGGACAGTCACCGATCGACGGCCTGAAGTGGATCTCCAGCTTCCCCACCAACGTGGCAGCCGGAATCCCGCGCGCCTCGGCCGTGCTGATCCTCAACGACCACGAAACCGGCTATCCGCTCGCCTGCCTGGAAAGCTCCATCATCAGCGCCACCAGGACAGCCGCGTCCGCCGCCCTCGCCGCCGACCGGCTCAGCCTCGGCCGACCGCGCCCCCGGCGCGTCGGATTCTTCGGCACCGGCCTGATCGCCCGCTACATCCACACCTTCCTGGCCGGCACCGACTGGGAGTTCGACCAGATCGGCGTGCACGACCTGTCACCCGACAGCGCCGCCGGATTCCGCACCTACCTCGAACAGACCTCCACCAACAGCCCGATGATCACGGTGCACGACAGCGCCGAGGAACTCATCCGCAACAGCGACCTGGTCGTCTTCGCCACCATCGCCGGACAACCGCACGTCAGCGACGTGACCTGGTTCGACCACCACCCGCTGGTCCTGCACATCTCGCTACGCGACCTCGCCCCCGAGATCGTGCTCGCCGCCACCAACATCGTCGACGACATCGAACACTGCCTGAAGGCCGACACCTCACCCCACCTCGCCGAACAACGCACCGGGGGACGGGACTTCCTCGCCGGCACGCTCGACGACGTGATGGCCGGACGGGTCACCGTACCGAAGGACCGAACCGTGGTGTTCTCACCGTTCGGACTCGGGGTCCTGGACCTCGCCGTCGGCAAGCACGTCTACGACGAAGTGGCCCGCTCCGGCCAACTACACGTCGTCGAGGACTTCTTCCACGAGCTGCGCCGCTATGGCTGAACGACCAAGGTCACTACCACTGTTCGAAGGGGCGTCATGACCATCATCTCCGTCCCCACGGACTTCAACGAAGAGGACCTGTATGTCGACCTGCGGCCGATCATCAGTCACTCCCTCTTCCTGAAGTGCGAGGGCTTCAACTTCGCCGGTTCGATCAAACTCAAGGCGGCCACCGAAATGGTCGAGGCCGCCGAATGGCTCGGGATCCTCAAGCCCGGATCCATCCTCGTCGAGTCCTCGTCCGGCAACCTGGGCGTGGCCCTGAGCCTGATAGCCGCCAGCAGGGGCTACGGCTTCGTGTGCGTGACCGACTCCCGGTGCAACCTGTCCGCCCGACGGTTCATGGAGGCGATGGGCAGCCAGGTACACATCATCTCCGAACCGGCGGCCGAAGGCGGACTGCTCGGCGCCCGGATCGCCCATGTCAAAGCACTGTGCGAGTCCGACGACCGGTACGTGTGGCTCAACCAGTACTGCAACACCGACAATTGGAAGGCGCACTACCGCACCACCGCACCGGCCATCGCCCGCCGCTTCCCGGGGCTGGACGTGCTGTTCATCGGAGCCGGCACCACCGGAACCCTGATGGGCTGCGCCCGCTACTTCCGCACCCTGCACCGACAGGTGCGGATCGTCGCGGTGGACAGCGCCGGCTCCGTGACCTTCGGCGGCGAACCGGGCCGCCGCATGATCCCCGGCCTGGGCACCAGCGTCCGCCCGGCGATCCTGGACGAGTCCTACGTGCATGAGGTGGTCCGCGTGGAGGAACCGGACACCATCCGCGCCTGCCACCGCCTGGCCAGGCGCGGATTCCTCTTCGGCGGCTCCACCGGCACGGTGGTCAGCGGAGCCGCGCACTGGCTGAGCCAGCACGAGGGCCAGGACCTCACCGCGGTGGCCATCGCACCGGACCTCGGTGAGCGTTACCTGGACACCATCTACCAAACCAACTGGCTGCACGACCTTTACGGCGAGGACGTCCTCAACGAACTCGCCACGGATGTGACGGCCTGACCCGGCGCTCACCAGCGCCGTCCATCCCGACCTCGGTGTCCCGCTTCCACGACCGCCAGCGGTCCCACGCATGGCCTTCGTGGAAGGGGCACTGACGTCCTGACGCACGGGCGCGACAGATATTGAGGTACCGCACGACGTCTTGAACCCACTCCTCGCGACGCGCACCGCTCCCGACACTGTCCCTCTCGGCGAAGCCGGGACGCCACGCCAGTCGGCTCGTTGATCTGCCGGGAGCGCTGTCGTCCGCCGCTCCAGGAGGTTTGCCGCATGCACTGTCGTAGCACGGTAGTCGACCGTGCCGCCCGGGTGACGGCCGCGGTGCTGTGCCTGGCCGTCGTCTGGGTCCACGTCGAGGACCAGGGCGGTATCCCCGGCGATGAGACCCCGCGCTACATCGCCCTCGCCTACTACCTGGTGGAAGGCGGCGGCATCGTATGCGCCGGGCTGCTGCTCGCCGGACTTCGAACCGGCCGGTACCGAGACGCGTGGCTGCTCGCTGCCTGGATCGCGGATGGTCCGCTGCTGGGCAGCGTCCTCGCGTGGATCCCCGAGATCCCGGAGCGCGGCGCCGACGACAGCTACTGGAGCGATCCCCCCGGGGGCGAAAGCGTCGTCGTCGAAGTCCTCCTGCTCACCCTCTCCCTCGCGATGACACTCCTGGAACCCCCGTCGCGGCGCCCCTCTCCGTGACCTGACGCATCCTCCGCGATGGGGGGCGGGCCTCACCCGTCTTCGGACAACGAGCCAATTCTGTCGTCAACGAGGGGTGGGCTCGGTCCAACCCAGCGGGTATGCGTCCGGTCCGACGGCAGGGACGGCTGGTTCGTCGGCGGCCGTGGCGAAGGCGGTGAGGGCCTCGACCAGGGCTTGGCCCTGGGCCGGGTCCATACGACTGACGATGCTGGCGATCTCCTCCCGACGGCGGGCGGTGACCTCGTCGACGATCCGGCCGCCGTCCTCGGTGAGTTGGATCAGGGACTCCCGGCGGTTGGCAGGGTTGGCGCGGCGTTCGGTCAGGCCGGCGGCGGTGAGCCGGTCGATCATGCGCATCGCCGTCGAGGGGTTGACGCCGAGCAGGTCGGCGACCGTTGAGAGGTTGGCGTCACTGTGCGTCGACAGCGCCACGAGCAGACGGAACTGCGGCAGCGTGACCGTGTCCTCCACCGCGGCCAGCGACCGTGCGGAGACGCCGACCAGGACCCGTGAGGCGGTCAACACCGCCCGGGTGACCGCGTCCACATCCGCCATGTTCGATGTCCTTCCTCCGCGCTCGATCATTCCCCTTTCTACCGCGCCCGCCCGCGCACTTGACATCGTTTGCATAATGCAAAAAGAGCGTGGAGGGGAAAACCATGACGGGTACAGACGCGATACCGCCTACTCATCTCGCCACCGCGGCACCGACCGTCGAGGCCCGACCCCCGTCCCCGGCGGCACGGTTGTGGGGGTCGTCGTGGGGCGTATGGATGCTCGCGCTCGTGGTGGGAACCGGCGCCGGCCTCGGGTCCATCGCCTTCCGCTGGCTGATCACGACGTTCACCCGTCTCTTCTCCGGCCACGCCGACTACGCCGCCGCCGGCGGCAGCGCCAACCCCCATGTGCCGTGGCTCGGGCCGGCGTTCGTCGTCATCACCCCGGTGCTGGGCGGGCTGCTCTACGGGCCGTTGGTCGACCGGTTCGCCAAGGAGGCCCGTGGGCACGGTGTGCCCGAGGTGATGCTCGCGGTCGCGCAACGCGGCGGACGGATCAACCCCCAGGTCTCCGTCGTCAAGGCACTCGCCTCCGCACTGTGCATCGGATCCGGCGGCTCCGTCGGACGCGAGGGGCCCATCGTCCAGATCGGCTCCGCCCTCGGCTCGACACTCGGCCGGGTGGCGAAGGTGCCCGCAGACCGGCTGCGCTTGCTGGTCGCCTGCGGCGCCGCCGGAGGCATCGCCGCCACCTTCAACGCCCCACTGGCCGGCGTCTTCTTCGCCATGGAACTGATCCTGGGCGTCTTCAGCGCCGAGGCGTTCGGCGCCATCGTGCTGTCCGGCGTCACCGCCAGCGTCATCGGACGCGCCGCCTTCGGCAACACCGCCTTCCTCACCCTGCCGCCCTTCCACGTCGAACACCTCGCACAGTACGGGCTGTTCGCGCTCCTCGGCGTGGTGGCGGGCGTCGTGGGAGTGGGCTTCACCCGCGTCCTGTACTGGGTCGAGGACGCCTGCGACTGGGCCTGGCGCGGACCGGAGTGGCTGCGGCCCGCGGTCGGCGGACTGCTGCTGGGCCTGGTGCTGCTGGCACTGCCCGAGATGTACGGCGTCGGCTACCCCGTACTGGAGAAGGCCACCCGCGGCGGATACGTCATCGCCTTCCTCCTTCTCCTCCTGGTCGGCAAGGTCGTGGCCACCAGCCTGACCATCGGCATCGGCGGATCCGGCGGCGTCTTCGCCCCCAGCCTGTTCATCGGCGCCATGCTGGGCGCCGCGTACGGCGCCCTGGCCGGGCACCTCATACCCGGCACCGCGGGCGAGGCCGGCGCCTACGCCCTGGTCGGCATGGGCGCGGTCTTCGCCGGTGCCTCACACGCCCCCATCACCGCCGTCGTCATCCTCTTCGAACTCACCGGCCAGTACACGATCATCCTGCCCCTGATGCTCGCCATCGTCCTCGCCACCGCCACCAGTCGCCTCCTCACCCGCGACACCGTCTACACCCTCAAACTCCGCCGCCGCGGCATCGACCTCCACACTCCCGCACCCCACGCAGCCCTCGGCGCACAGACGGTGGGCGCGGCGATGGACGACGTACCGGAACCCCTGTCCCCAAAGGCCGAACTCACCACCGCCGCAGACCTGTTGGCCCGGTCCGAGCGCGGCGTGCTCCCGGTCGTCGACGACCACGGACGCTGCCTGGGCACGCTCACCGCCCGAGCCGTCGCCGAAGCACTCGCCGACAGCCCCGCAGCCCGACCCGGGCGAGTGGGCGACCTCGTCCGCCCCACCCCGGCCATCAGCGCAGACATGCCGCTGGCCACTGCCGTGCACGCACTCGCGACCGCCTCCGGCACCAGCCTGCCCGTCCTCGACCCGGACGGGAAACGCCTCGTCGGCTGGCTCACCCACCAGAGCGTCCTCCGAACCCTGCACGGCACCACTCCTGCGCCGACGGCCGCCGCCGTCTGAAACGGGTCGTCGATACCGAGGCAGACCGCTCCCCACTGGACTGTCGGAGGAACGGCGGTGCCGCGACCGGCCGTTCGGTGATCACAGCGACGGGCAGACGGGTCGGCGCCGTCATCGCAAGGGCGCCGACCCGGATGGTGCCGGTGTCAGGAGCCGGCCGGCTGGAGTTCGCCCAAGGGCGGGGTGAAGTCGTCGGTGGGGACGTGTCGGTCGGGAGCGGAGCCGGAGAGGCGGTGCCATCCGTACGCGGCCGAGACCAAGGTCATGTGGTGGTGCCAGCCGGGGAAGGAGCGGCCCTCGAAGTCGTGGAGTCCGAAGCGTTCCCGGAGGGTCTGCATCGCGGCGCCGACGCCGGCCTGGGTGTGCACCAGGGCCTGGAGTTCGTCGATGTCGGCGATGTTGGTGAGCCAGACACGGGCGGGACTGGGGTGCATGGGGTGCCACTTGGCGAGCAGCCGCATCGTCTGCTGGCCGTGCGGCAGATGGACGGGACCAGAGAGGGTCCACATGGCGGCGGTGTTCCGGTGCCGGTCCCGGGCGGTCGTCACCAGGGATGGGGCACCGCGCTGAAGGCGGCGGTCGACCACGCACAGGCGGGCCGCCAGGGAGTTGGTGCCCACCCGCCGCTGCGAACCGAGGTGCGGACCGCCGCGCACCACCAGGGTCCCCGAGACCGTGACGAGGAACTTCAGGCCGCGGTTGGACAACCCGTTGACCAGAGAGGCGGTGTCGAGGAGCTCCCTGGCGTCCGCCACCACCGGTGGCGGTGGCCCCTCGTGGCGGCATATCTGGGTGTCGACGAGTTCCACGCCGAGCGCCCACAGCGGGCGGGCGTCCGCGGAGTCGGGTATCCGCGCGCGGCGGCGTAACTGCTGGTCCCGGCACCAGACTTCGGGAAGGTGAAGCCGCCAGTCCACCGGTACGTCGCCGCAGCAACTGGACAGCAGCAGTCCGATGCCGACCTGGCAGTTGATGACGCGCCCGGCCGCGGGATCGAAGCGGCGGTGCACGCCGACGGAGTGCTCACCCCGCTTCGGAGCCACGACCGGTACGAGGCTCCAGGCCCGCACGGCGGCCCGTTGCCGGGCCCAGTCCGCGAGGGCGCGGCGCGAAGGGTCCCACAGCCAGGGACTCGCGCTGACGAACTGATGGAGTGACTGGGAGGCGGTGGGACCGCCGGAGACCGCGGCGGCCATCCGCCGCACGGACTTCTTGCCCGGTGTGCCGATCAGTCCGCGCAGATACGTCTCGGCCCAACGGCGTTGATCCTGCCGGGGCAGGTGCCCGAACACATCCCTGCTGAAGGCGTCGATCGTCATCTGGCGGTGTGGACTGTGCATGCGCGACGAACGGTTCGTGGTCATGCTTGCTCCCCCTAGCGGCGTGACCCCGGATACCTGAACTGGCAAGAGAATAGCGGGCGTTGTCCCCATTGCCAGGCGCCAAAACCGTCCGGCGACAATTTTGGCAAGTTGCCCCACGGAGCCCGTGGCGCCCGGGCCTGGGCCGTTGCGTGACGATCAGCAAACCTCCTACATCTTTGGGAAGTTGGCGGTTGTGCGCGTGTCGGGTAAGGACGCATGGTGCACCGGCCGCCCACCACCGGAACGACCGGAGGCCGCCAATGCCCCGACGACAGCACACAGTTCGCCACTCCTTCCCCCTCCCGCACTCCACGCACGCGTGCGGCGGGGGCCTCCGATGACCCGGGTGGGTACGGTCGGGCGCCAGGGCGCGGAGGTCGCGGACCTTCCGCTGCGAGTGGGCGTGCTCGGCCCGCTCTCGCTGGTCGTCGACGGCCACCAACGCACCCCCAGCGCTCCCAAGCCCCGGCAACTGCTGGCCCTGCTCGCCCTCAACGCCAACCGGACCGTCCGCGCCAGCGAGTGCGTCGCGGAACTGTGGGGGGCCTGCCCGCCCAAGACGGCGATCTCCACCCTCCAGACGTACGTGCTCTACATCCGGCAGGTCCTGCGCACCGCTCCGGCCGACCACAGTCACCGCCTGATCACCCGCTGCCAGGGCTACCAACTCGGCGTGTCCCCGAAGGCGAGCGACCGGCTCGCCTTCGAGTACCTGGCCGGCCGGGGACGTGAGGCCCGCGCCGCGGGCGACCCCGCCCGTGCCTCCGCGCTGCTGGGGCAGGCCCTCGCACTCTGGCGCGGCCCGGCCCTGGCCGACGTGCCACCCGGACCGCTCAGTTCCGTGCACGTGGTGGAGTTGGAGGAGGCCCGCACAGGGGTGTTGGAACAGCGGATCGAGGCGGACCTCCTACTCGGCCGACACGTAGAACTCCTCCCGGAACTCGGGGTCTTGACGTCACGTCACCCGACGAACGAGAACATCCACGCGCAGTACATGGTGGCCCTGTACCACTCCGGCCGGCGACTTGAGGCGCTGGACGTCTTCCACCGGCTGCGCTGCCGACTGGGCGGCTCCTTCGGCATCGAGCCCCTACCGCGACTGCGACGGCTGTACGAGGCCATCGACACGGACGACCCCGCGCTGCGGGCGACCGCAGGGTTCGCCGCGCCCTGAGCGGCCACGGACCCGGCGCCGCGGGCGGCTCACCGCAACCTCCCGGGGCACCCGGATCACCACGTCCGGGCGGTGGTGGCCGCTGCCCGGGTTCCCCTTTCCGCAACCCTTCTCCACAGGACGGTGTTTGACTAGCGATGGACGAGGTGGCCGAGCAACTCACCGACCTGCTGGCGACGGATCTGGACGACGGCTTCACGGAGCTGGTGCGGACCCACGCCAGGGGCGTACACGCGTTCCTGCTGCGCGTCTCCGGATCGCCCGCGGAAGCGGACGACTTGGGGCAGGACACCTTCCTGCGCGCCTACACGGCGTTGCAGACCTACTCGCCCGAACGGCGACGGACCCTGCGTCCGCGCGCCTGGCTGATGACCATCGCGGCGAACGTATGGCGCAACCACGTACGCACCAGCACCCGCCGGCCGGCGTCGGTCATGCAGATCGACGACGCCGAGGACATCCTGTCGACCGCGGAGCCGGGACCGGCCGAGCGGGCGCTGAACGCGGACGACCGCGGCCGGTTGGTCGCGGCGCTGTCCGAACTGCCGGAGCACTACCGCGTCCCGGTGGTGCTGCGACACGTGGTGGGCATGAGTTACGTGGAGGTCGCCCACGTACAGGGCTGTCCCGTCGGGACGGCCAAGGCACAGGTCTCGCGCGGCATGTGGGGCTTACGGCGCCTGCTGGCGCCGGACGACGAGTTGAGGGAGGTGACGACATGAACGCGGACGATCAGCGGGTCCACCCCGGGCCGGGCGGAGAGCTGGGCCTGCCACTGGAGCCGGCGGACTTCGCGCTGCGGATCCTCCAGCGCGCGGGCATCGGGCGCGAGCGCTACGACACGTACGCGCGCCTGGACACCGCGGCGGGCGGACTCTATGTGGCCTCCACAACGGAGGCCATCACCGGGGCCGCGCTCGCGGCCGGCGGGCTCACCCCCGAGCGGTTCGAGGAGCTGCACCGGCGGCGCACCGGCCGATCCGCAATCCCCACGACCAAGCGGTTCCCCGGCCTGATGACGGCCCTGCGCACGGGACGGGCACGGAACCTGCCGCTGGACCCGGGCCCGGTGGACGAGGCCGAGGCGGCCGTCCTACGGGCCGTGCGGGCCATCCCGGCCGGCCAGTTGCGCCCGCTGTCCTGGATCGCCCGGGAGAGGGGACTGCCGACCACACGGGAACCCGAGTCGCTGGTGGGCCTGCTGGCCCGCAACCCGCTCGCGGTGCTGGTGCCGTGCCACCGCGTGACGCACGAGAACGGGGCGCCGTGCGACGCGGCGTACCTGCCGGCGATCGGCGACGCGCTGCGCTCGGCGGAGGGCGTCGACATGACCGAGGTGCACCGGTGGTCGCACAACGGCACCGTCTTCCTCGGCAGCGCGACCACCCGCATCTACTGCCACCCCACCTGCGCCCACGCGCGGCGGATCACCTCGCCGCACCGGGTCCCGTTCGCCGACGCGCGGGAGGCCCACCGGGCCGGGTACCGGGCCTGCAAGAGCTGCCGGCCGCTGCCCGCCTGAGCACGACCGTCGAGGAGAACCCATGCCGAGCCCCCGTGCCGCCAACCAGCCCGGCGTCGCGCTGACCGTCCGCGACACCGCGCTCGGCGAGCTGCGGCTCGCCGCCACCGACCACGCGCTCGTCTACTGCGGATTCCACAGCGCCGACGAGGTCGGACGGAAGCTGGCGCGCGCAGGGCTGCGCGAGGCGCCCGCCGACACCCGGACACCGCAGCAGACCACCCTGCTCGACACGGCCGAAGACCAACTCGCGGCCTATCTGGCAGGCAGACGGCGGGACTTCACGCTCCCGCTCGACCTGACGCTCGCCACACCCTTCTGCGCCGAGACCGTGCGGGCACTGGACGCACTCGTGCCCTACGGCCGCACGGCGACCTACGGCCACCTGGCTCGCGCACTCGACCGACCGAGCGCGGCCCGCGCGGTGGGCACCGCCCTGAGCGCGAACCCGCTCTGCGTCGTCCTGCCCTGCCACCGCGTCGTGCCGTCGAACGGCGGCACCGGTTGCTACGCCGGCGGCGAGAGGGCCAAGCGCCACCTCCTCGACCTGGAGCGGGGCGCCTGACACCGACGCCGGTCACGGGAACCCTGGGGCGTCCGAGGCCCGACCCGACGGGGCATGGCGCAGCGCGCGGTCGACGAGGGCGCCAGCGGCCCCGGTGTAGGCGGCCGGATCGAGCAGGGTGATCAACTCCCGGTCCCCGAGGTGAGCGGTCACCTCCGGCAGCGCGGCCAGCACGGTGCGCAGGTCCACCCCGTCCCGCTCGGCCGCGGTGGAGGCGTCGGCGAGCAGTCGAGCCGCGCGGGACCGGCCGAGCCGGGGCGCCAGCGCCGCCGCCACCCGCTCCGACACCAGCCGACTGCCCGTCAGATCGAGGTTGGCGCGCATCCGCTCGGGCTGCACCAGCAACCCCTCGGCGAGTTCCACGGCGGTGTGCGCGGCGCCCCCGGTCAACCGCAGGCACGCGCGCAGCAGGTTCCACTCCGCGTGCCAGGGCCCGGCGGACCGCTCGTCCTCGGTGACCAGGCACTGGGTCAACGCGCCGGCGAGGACCGGGACTTGGATGGCAGCGCTGCGCATCAGCGTTGCCAGGACCGGGTTGCGCTTGTGCGGCATGGCGGAGGAGCCGCCGCGGCCGGCGACCGGCGCCTCGGCGACCTCCCCGACCTCGGTGCGGGTCAACGCCTGCACATCCACCGCGATCTTGCCGAGTCCACCGGCGGTGAACCCCAGGGCCGCCGCGAGGTCGGCGAGCGGGGTGCGCAGGGCGTGCCACGGCAGTACCGGTCGGGCGAGCCCCGTCTCGGCGGCGAAGGCGTCCACGAGCCGGTCGGCGTACTCGCCGGGCGCGGCGGGGGAGCCGTCGAGGGCCGCGTACTCCAGATAGCCGGCCAGCGTGCCCGCGGCCCCGCCCAGGGACACCGGCAGGGAGTCCGCCACGGCGCCCAGGCGTTCGCCGGCCTGCAACGTCAACTCCCGCCACCCGGCCGCCTTGAGGCCGAACGTGGTGGGCACCGCGTGCAAGGCGAGGGTACGGCCGGCCATCGGGGTGTCCCGGTGCCGGGCGGCCAGCGCGCCGAGCGCGCCGACGGCGCGGTCGAGGTCGGACCGGATGATGCCCAGCGCCCGCCGGGCCACCAGCATGGCCCCGGTGTCGAGAATGTCCTGGCTGGTGGAGCCCCGGTGCACATACTCCGCGGCCGTCGAAGACTCCTGCGCGACGGCCTCGCCCAGCGCCCGCACCAACCCGACGACGGGGTTGGCGGTCTCACGGGACGCCAGGGCGAGAGCACGGACGTCGAACCGGTCCGCGACCGCCGCGCCCGTGATGACCTCGGCCGCGGTGCGGGGCAGCGTGCCCAACTCGGCCTGGGCGCGGGCCAGGGCGGCCTCCGCGTCGAGCATGGCCTGCAGCCACGCCTCGTCGGAAACGGCCCGCTCCACGGGAGTGCCCGCGCGGACTGGCGACAGGAGCCCGGCATCCCGTCCCGCGTCCGCGTCGGTGTGCGAGGGCATGGTCATAGTGTTGCCTCCTTCAGTCCGGTGCCGGTCAGGTCGTCCTGCGGTTCGCCGCCGTCCCCGACGGGGGCGAGTTCCAACACGGCGCGTGCGAGGGCGTCGGAGTCGCCCAGCGTCACCGAATTGACGCCGGGACGGATGCCCGCCGCGGTGGCCCAGTGCACGGCCTCCGTGGGCACCCCGTAGGCGAACCGGCGCGGATGCGCGTGGCCGTCGGCGGCCACCACCCGGTAGGGCCGCTCCGTGACGGCCATCCCGCCGGTCTGGTAACTCGTGCCGTGTGCACCGGCGATGCGGTACGCGGTGGCCTGACCGGTCGCCAACAGGTGGGTCAGTAACGGGTCGTCGGTGCGCCGCACGTCGGTTTCGGGCAACCGGGCCTCGACGAGGATGGTGGCGCGGACCGGGTCCCCGCCGACCCGGTCGGAGACGGCCTCGTAGGCCGGGGCCCCGGGGCCCTCGGTGACCACGCGGACCCGCATACCCGGGCCGACCGGCCGGACCGTGCCGGCCTCCACCAGCGCGATGAGCTCCTCGATGCGCGAGACGGGCGGGCCGATCGACAGGAAGGCGTTGAGCGGTGTGTACCAGCCCTGAAGGTCGTCCCGGTAGGAGTTGCCCTCCAGCCGACCGTGGTCCACCACCAGCCGGATCTCGTTGCGCAGGTCCCGCAGGACGTCCAGGGCGGCCTTCAGCGGCCCGTTGACGTTCCCCGCGCGTGCCTCGCGCACGTCCCGGGCCAGATACGCCAGCAGCCAGTCGCGGAACGCCGAACGGTCGGTGAACACCCGCTGCCCGTACGGCAGCGAGATCCGACCCCAGTCCCAGCGGTCGGCGACGGGGATACCGTACGCGTCGAGCAGTCCGGCCTCCTCGCCCGGCCGCGCCGCCAAGTAACGGTCAACGCAGCGGGCGCGCTCCGCCGCCCGGCCGCGGGCGGCCAGCAGCGTCCCGTAGTAGACGCTCTCCACCTCCCTGGCGATCAGCGGCCACACGTCGGTGCCGAACTGCACGTGCTCGCCACGGTCGGCCCGTGCCGTGAGGCGGGCGATCCGCTCCGGGGTGAGCAGGCGCGGGTGGTGGCGGCCGTGCGCCCCCTTCTCGTTCTCGCCCCGCGCGTGATACGGGACACCGCGCCGCGAACCGGCGTAGAGCGTGGGTTCGCGCCCCGACGGCAGATACCGCAGCCGACCGCCCTCCTCGCGCTCGAAGCGCCCGCCGCGCCCGACCGTCAACAGGGCCATTTCGTCGAAGAAGTTGAGGCCCAGGCCCCGCAGCAGCACCGGCCGGCCGGGCTCGGCCGCGGACAGGTCCACCTCAGCGGGATTGGCCGGGGGGATGTACGTCAGCCCGCAGGCCCGCGCCTCTCCCATGACCCGCGCCTCCTGCGGCGAGGGCCGGGCCGGGAGATGCCCCTGAGCGAGGACCACCGCATCGAGCCCCGCCAGCCGGGTGCCATCGGCCAGGGCCAAGACCTGTGTTCCGGCGGGCCCGTCGTCCAGGGCGGTGGCCGGCTGCCGATGCACCCGAACCGAAACGTGGCCGGGGGCGCGCTCGACGACACGGTCGAAGCAGTCCGCCAGGTAGCGGCCGTACAGCGCGCGACTGGCGTAGGAGTCGGGGCCAGTGCGCCGCGCCTCGTCGAGGAACGCCCGCTCCTCCGCCGCGCCGGCGGTGCGGCTGTCCGCGGCCCGGGCGAGCCCCGCCGCCCACGCGTACAGGCTCGGCCCCTCCTCCACCGGCCCGTCCATCACCACGCTGGCGTCGGTGTAGACGGTGACCTGGCACGCCACGGTGTTCATGAGCAGATGCCGGGACTGCGCCGTACGCCACACCTTGCCGGGCCCGGGCCGGTACGGGTCCACCACGTGGACCGTCACCGACGAACTCGACGGGGATTTGCGCTCGTTGGCGCAGATCCGCTCCAGGACTGACAGTCCGCGCGGGCCGCCACCGACGATGCCGACCGTGAGGTGGTCGTTGCTCATCTCACCACTCCGATGTGCGGGGAAGGAGCCGGGGCGGGCCTCACCCGGCCGCCGCCGCGACCAGCAGGCTGGTTTCGAGGGCCAGGGCGTGGACCGACGTCAGCTCCAGGTCGGCGGCCGCGAACAGGGCGCGGTAGCCGGCGAGGTCGCGTTCGCGGCCGCCGGCGGCCATCAGCAGGTGCAGGTCGTACAGGAGCGGCAGCAGGGCCTCCCCGTCGTCGGGCACGACCCGTTCGAGGACCAGCAGCCGGCCCTTGGGGGCCAGGGCGCCGCGGATGTGGCGCAGCAGCGTCAGACAGCGGTCGTCGTCCCAGTCCTGGAGGACGCGCGAGAGCAGATAGACGTCACCGCCGGCCGGCACGCCCGCGAAGGCGTCGCCGGCGCGCACCTCGTGGCGGCCGGCGCCCAGCACCGCGTCGAGGTGGGCCTCCGCCACCGGCACCATGCCGGGCCGCTCCACGAGGATGCCGCGCAGGTGCGGGTGGGCCCGCAGCACCGTGCCGAGCAGCAGCCCGCTGCCGCCGGCGACGTCGACGACCAGGTCGCGGCCGGAGAAGTCGAAGGCGTCCAGGACCTCGGGGAAGAAGACGTTGCCCGCGTTCATGGCCCGCTGGAACTTCGCCCCTGCCTCCGGGCTCTCCAGGTGGGTGTGCAGGCTCGTCCCGAAGGCGTGCTGGAAACCGGAGGTGCCGGTGCGGACGGCGGGCACCACCGCGCCCCACGCGCGGTGGAACTCCGCGCCGTACAGGCGGACCAAGTCGCCCATGGCGTGCGGCGCGTCGGTCCGCAGCAGCTCACCGGTCGGGGCGAGCCGGTAGCCGCCCGCCGACTCCTCGAAGACGTCCATGGCGGTGAGCAGCCGCATCAGCCGGCGGATGCCGTCGGTGTCGGAACGCGTCGCCGCGGCCAACTCCTCGTCGGTGGTGCGGCCGTCCTCGATGTGGTCGGCGAGGCCGAGGGTGACCGCCGCGTACAGGGCCTGGGCCTGCCAGGTGCCGGTCATGATGTCGACGATGCGGCGCGCGGCCTTCTGGTCGGGCATGCTGGGCCTTTCGTGTCGGTGGGTTCGCCGGCGGTCGGCGCTATGGCGGTCAGGCCCCGGAGTGGGCGACGGTGTCGGTGGTCGGTCGGCTGAGCACGTCGCGGTGGCGTTCGCGCAGCACCCGCTTGAGGACCTTGCCGGTCACACCCACCGGCAGCTCCTCGCGGGACGGGGCGAGGACCAACGCGTCGAGCCGGGGCAGGCCGGCCGCGTCGAGGGCCGCGTTGCAGTCGGCGAGCAGCCCGGCGGCGTCGCGGGCGGTACCGGCGGGGGAGTGGACGACCGCGGCGGGGCAGGACCTTCCGGGCTGCCGGGGGTCGGCCACCGCCACCACGGCGGCGTCCAGGGCACCGGTGGCCGTCAGGACGACCTCCTCAAGGGGCAGGCTGTACACGGGGCCGGCCGCGGTCCCGATCACGTCGGGCGTGCGGTCCAGGTGGTACCAGTGGCCCGCGCCGTCCCGGCGCACGACGTCGCCGGTGAGGAAGTAGCCGTTGCGGACGGAGCTCTCCGTCAGCCCGGGGTCGTCCCAGTAGCCGGCGGTGATGCTCGCTCCCCGTACCCCCAGCAACCCGGCCTGTCCGGCGGGGAGTTCACGCCCGGACTCGTCGAGGACGGCCGCCCGGCGCACGGCACGCACGGGGCGGCCGATGTGGCGCCCGTACTGCGTGGAGTGGGCGGTGTGCGCGGCCTTGAAGAGCACCATGCCCATCTCGGAGGAGCCGAGGCCGTCGACGTAGACGGAGCCGGTGCCGGGGGCACCCAGGGCGACCAACGGGCGGATGTGGCGCTCGTGGGAGGCGTCGCCCATGCCGTTCCACGTGTGGACGCCGCGGGCGGCCTCCGGGCGGAGCGTGGCCGGATCGAGCTCGGCGAGGGTCAGCGGGAACCCCAACACGACCGTGGGGCGGAAGCAGTTGATCGCGCGGGCGACCCGGTCGCCGTCGGCGCCGTCCAGCACGAGCGTGGGAACGCCCAGCAGAACGGCCAGGGAAAGGTAGCTGATGCCGGCCGAGTGGCTGTGCGGCAGCGCGGTCAACAGCCGGTCGGAGGTCAGTGACGGGAAGGTCCACAGCCGCTCGCGCTTGCCGGCGAAGAACGAACGGTGGTGGAAGACCGGGGCCTTGGGGCGGCCGGTGGTGCCCGACGAGTGGGAGACCATCACCAGGTCGTCCGGAGCGTGCCGATGGGGGAAGCCCGCCAGGGGCGCGGGCGGCCACCCGGCCTCCGCGTCCAGGGCGTGCACGTCCTGCGTGCGAGGGGCCGTTGCGCCCGACTCCGCCCAAGCCGCGCCGAGGTCCTTGAGCAGGTCGCCGTCGCCCACCACGAGCGCGGCACCGGTGCGGGTGAAGTACTCGGCGGCGGTGTCCGCCGCCATCCGCGGATTGCAGTGCACCGCCGCCGCGCCCAGGCTCGTGACCGCGATGTGGTGCAGCAGGCCGAACAGCCCGTGGCGGGTGCAGAGTCCGACGTGGGACGAGGCCGTCACGCCCTGCTCGCGGTACCAGTGCGCGTACCGCAGCACGGACCGCCGCATGTCGTCGAGGGAGAATCCCGGAATTTCTCGGTGCTGCCAGTCGGGCTGGGTGACATCCGGGTGGAACAGGAACGGCCGGTCCCGGTCGTGCGCGGTGCGCCAGGCATGCCAGAAGAAGTTGCCCGCCCCCAGATTCCGGTCCGCGTGGAGGCGCAGGCGCTGCGGAATCGACCGATGCGTGCCAAGGAGAAACATGAATACCTCACACTCCGGGGGACTCTGAGCGAACGGGCGGCTTCCGCACGAGTCTGCGGGTGCCGTCTAAAGGTCCTCTGGAAGCAGAAGTGCAACGCAATTCACGGGAGTTCGCGGACCCTGCATTAATCCTTCAGCAGGCGTCACGAGGATTACGCGCGCCGGTTCTCCCGAACTCAACCGCCGGAGGCGCCTGCCATGGACCGCTCCGCTCGCACACCGGTCGCCATCGTGGGCGGTGGTCCGGTCGGACTGCTGCTCGCGCTCCTGCTCGACCACCACGGAGTCGACTCGGTGGTCTTCGACACCGCGGACTCGGTCCCGACCGAGCCGCGCGGCAGCACCCACGGCGCCCGGACGATGGAGCACTACCGCAGACTCGGACTCGCCGACCGGATCAGGGAGTTGGGACCGCCCGGCGGCCACAGCGCCGGCATCTCCTTCTTCACCCGCTACCGCGGCCACCTGCTGGCCCACCTGCCCTGGCCCGGCCCCGACGCGGCCCGCGCCCAGGTCGCGGCAGCCGCCCGCACCGACCAGGTGCCCGAGCCCATGCACCGGGCGAACCAGATGTACGTCGAGCGCCTGCTCCTCGACCACGCCCGCACCCGGCCCCGCATCGCCCTGCGCTACGGAAGCCGGATCACGGCCGTCCGCGAACGGCCCGGCCACGTCGCACTCACCGAGGAGGGCCGACACGGCAGCCACACCTGGCGGGCCGCCCACGCGGTCGGCTGCGACGGCGGACACAGCCTGGTGCGCCGCGCGTTGGGCCTCTCCTACGAGGGCGCGGGCTCACTCGACCAGGACGTCCTGGGCCGCCGGGCGACCGCCGCGCACCTGCGCGTCCCCGGCCTGTACGAACGGTTCCTGCGCGGCAACGCGGCCTGGAGCAACTGGGTGTTCAACGACGAACTCGCGCTGAACCTCATCGCCCTCGACGGCACCGACGCGTTCTTCCTGCTGACCAGCTCGGTCGACCCGGACGACCCCTCCGACGACGCCCTCGTGGACCTGGTCCGACGCGCCGCCGGAGTGCCCCTGGACGTGCGGGTGCTCAGCCGCCGCACCTGGACACCGGGCGCGGCCCTGGTCGCCACACGGTTCGGCACCGGCCGGATCTGGCTCGCGGGCGACGCCGCCCATCTGTTCACCCCCAACGGCGGCTTCGGGATGAACACCGGCGTCGACGACGCCGCCAACCTGGCCTGGAAACTGGCCGCCTCCGTACAGGGCTGGGCGGGCCCGGGCCTGCTGCCGTCCTACGAGGCCGAACGGCGACCGGTCGCCCTGCGCAACACCGCCGCCGCCCGCGAACTCAACATCGCCCTGGGCGCGATCGAGCGGCCGACCGCCCTGGAGGACGACTCCGCCGAGGGGGAGGCGGCCCGCACGGAGACGGGCGCACGGCTCGCCGCCTACGGACAGCTCACGCTGGACACGCTCGGCGTCCAACTCGGCGCGCGCTACGACGGCTCACCCGTCGTCGTCGGTGACGAGCGCCCGCCTGACGACAGCTTCACCTCCTACGCGCCCTCGGGGGTGCCCGGCGGCCGTGCCCCGCACCTGTGGCTCGACGACCGCCACGGATCGGGCAGTTCACTCTTCGACCGCCTCGGGCCGGGTTTCACCCTGCTGGACCTGTGCACGGCGCCCCTCGACGCCTCCGGCTTCGAGGCCGCGGCCGCGAAAAGCGGAATTCCGTTTTCGGTGCTCCGGGTTCCCGAACCCGCAGCGCGCGAGTTGTACGGGCGCGACCTCGTCCTCGTACGGCCGGACCAGCACATCGCCTGGCGCGGGAACCGACCGCCCACAGATATCGTAGATCTCCTGCGACGAGTCACCGGCCATTAGCGTTCGGCTACCGCCGAAAAAGGAATGAGCAATTCAGCAATCCCTCTCCGGAGTTCACGGAAAACGATCGACGCGGAGTTGCCAAAGTGGCAAACCGATCATTCGTCGTCCGCCGGCGCGTGGTTACCGTTGAGCCGATACCACCGGGCTCGAATCCGTGGAGAGGTAATGCGTTTCTCGATACTTGGGCCCCTGTCCGTCACCGGAAACGGCAACGACAGAACACCCAGCGCACCCAAGCACCGCCAGATGCTCGTCCTGATGCTGATGAACGCCAACCGGGTCGTGTCCATGGCCCAGTTCGTCGAGGAGCTGTGGGACTACAACCCGCCTCCCCGCGCCGTCGCGGCGGTCCACACCTACGTCATGCAGCTGCGCCGCAGCCTGCACTCCGGCACCACCCCGCCGGCCGACCCCGACCGGATCGTCACCCGCGACCAGGGCTACCTGCTCCGGGTCCACGACGGCGAACTCGACCTGCACACCTACGAACACCGCCTCCGCGCCGGCCACACCGCCCTGGACGCCGGTGCCCTGGACGCCGGCGCCCGACACATCCGCGCCGCCCACGCCATGTGGCACGGACCGGTCTTCGTCGACGCCCCCGCCGGACCACTGCTGCGCGCCGCGCTCGCGGCCCTGGACAGCGACCGCCTGGAATCCGTCGTCCGCCGCGTCGACGCCGAACTACAACTGGGCCGCCACCACCAACTCCTCGCCGAACTGCACGCCCTCGTCCATCAGGACCCCACCCACGAAGAACTCGCCGGCCAACTGATGCTCGCCCTGTACCGGTCAGGCCGCCGCGCGGACGCGCTCACCGTCTTCCACCGCCTGCGCCGCGCACTGCGCGAGGAGTTGGGCGCCTCCCCGCAACCGGACACCCACCACCTCGTCACCGACATCCTGGCCGGCCACACCAGACTGGAACCGCCCCTCCTGCCCCAGGCACGCCTGTCCCTCGACGCCGCCGCCCACACCCCGTCAACCCCGGGCCGCCGTTCCCGCGCGAGGTCCGCGGACCGGCCGCAGGACCGGCCGCTGCTGCTCGGCGCCTGACCCGCCCCCACCACCCCCGACAGGCCGAGGACGAAAAACCCGCGGGCGCGCCCCGACCGCCCGCACCCCCACCACCACGCAAGCGCCAAACCCACGCCACCCGACGGACATCGACGCCCGGCACCCCGCTGCAACCCCTTCGCGCCGGATGGTGTTCAACCCCGCGAGAGCACCGAACGGCACTCTTACCGGCCTCCGGGCCGACACCACCGCACGCCACGTCATCGGATCGCCCGGCACGACGCGAGACGTCAGCACACCGGCATCCGCGACACGGAACCCAAGACAAGGACACCCATGGATCTGCAGCTATCCGGCCGCGTCGCCGTGGTCACCGGAGCCTCCAAGGGCATCGGCCTGGCCATCACCCGCTCCCTCCTCCAAGAGGGCGCCAAGGTCGTGGCGGTCTCCCGCAAGAGCAGCCCCGAGCTGGACCAACTCGCCAGCGCGAACCTGCTCCACGTGCCGGCCGACCTGATGGCTCCGGAGGCCCCGGAGGCGGTCATCGCCCGAGCGGTGGACCACTTCGGCGGCGTCGACATCCTCGTGAACAACGCGGGCGGCCCGCCGCCCGGAGTCACCATGCCGCGCACCGGCTTCTTCGCCGGCAACGACGAGGAGTGGCAGTCGATCTTCGAGCTCAACCTGTTCTCGGCCGTCCGCGCGATCCGCGCGGCGATCCCGAAGATGCTTGAGCGCAACGGCGGCTCCATCATCAACATCTCCACCGGCATGGCCCGTCAGCCCGCGCCCGCCAACATCGAGTACGGCGCCGCCAAGGCCGGCCTGTCCAACCTCACCCAGGCCCTGTCGGAGGAGTTCGGCCCGCAGGGCATCCGCGTCAACACCGTCTCCCCGGGCGCGGTCCGCACCGCCTGGTGGACCGAGGAGGGCGGCGCGGCCGACGTCATCGCCGGCATGGCCGGCGCCGACCGCGACAGCGTCATGGACAACATCGCCCCGCAGATGATGGGCCAGGTCACCGGCCGGCTCATCGACCCGCAGGAGGTCGCCGACGCGGTCCTGCTCCTGGCCTCGCCGCGCTCGGCGAGCACCACGGGCTCCGACTACGCCGTCGACGCCGGTTTCCACAAGAGCGTCTGACCGGACGACGAGCACCGGCCGGGCTCCCCGGCACGCCGGGACCCCGGTGGCCCACAGGCCACCGGGGTCCTCTCACATGCCCCGGACCGCCCCGACGCGGCGGCCCGGCCTCACGCCCCGTCGTCCGCGCCACCCCGCACCGCGCCGAGCCGCGCGGCCACCACCTCGGGCAGCTCCTCCAGTTCGGCCGTCTCCGACGGACCGCGCTCAAGGTACTCGGGATTGCACGCCTGGTACCCCAACAGCCGGGCGAGCGGCGCCAGCGCCCCGTTCAACAGGCGTTGCAACGGCCAGGGACGGTCCGTGAAGCGGAGCACGTCGGCGAACTCCCGCATCGTCACCGCATGCTGGAGCAGCCCCGGGCGCCCCTCGGCGTCCGTCTTGCCGTCCTGCGCCAACCCGAAGAGTTGACGCAGTATCAACTGCTCGAAGCGATCTGCCCGGTTGACCAGCTCCACCACCGCGAACGAGGTCTCCTCGTCGGTGTTGCCGAACCACCGGTGCACCGTGCCCGCCGGCACCGTCACCGTCTGCCCCACCTCGTTGAGCACCACCTCGCGACCGCCCAGGTGCACGCGCAGACTGCCGCGCACCAACGTGAAGATCTCCTGGCTGTACGGATGGACGTGATAGCCGGCCGCGAACCCGCCAGGCTCGACATAGAGATCCATCACCGCCCGACCGCCACCAGTGTGCGCGGCCGGCGTCCTGATGACGATCTTCTCCCGGCAACGGGGGTTGTAGTAGACCTCGCCCGGACGAACGGACATCTCTCCTCCAAAAAAGGAAACGCCCGGCCGGCCCTCCGACCGGGCACGTCGGCCCAGCCTCACCCAGGCCGACCGGGTGTCACACCACCTGATCCCGCTGCGGCGCCCGGCTCCCGCGACGCCCCGCGACCGCGGCCACCAACACCGCAGCGCCCGCCAACACGGCCCCCGCGCCCAGGCTCACGCTCAGCCCGTAGCCATCGACCAGCACCCCGCCCAGCAACGACCCCGCGGCCAGGGAGATCTGCACGGTGGTGACGAAGGCCGCCAACCCACCCTCCGGCGCCTCGGGCACCGCCCGCATCAGCGCCGTCTGCAGGCTCAACGGCACCGCACCGAACGCCGCACCCCAGACCAGGACCAGGACGACCACCGCCACCCCCGCCCCCCGCACCACGGGCAGCAGCCCCGCGACGACCGCGATCCCGGCCGCCGCCCCGACCACCGTCCCCCACACCGAACGGGCCAGGGTCAGCCCGGCCAGGAAGTTGCCCGCGACCCCGGCCACGCCGTACCCCAGCAACACCGCCGCCACCGCGCCGCCCCCCAGATACGCCCGACCCTCCAGGTACGGAGCGATATAGGTGTACGCCGCGAAGTGCCCCAGGAAGGCCAGCGACGTCGCCAACAGACCCACCCGGGCGACCGGACTGCCGAGCGCCGAGACCAGGGCCCGCCGGCCGGTCACCGCCGTCGCCGGCAGCGCCGGCAGCAAGCGGAGTTGAACGGCGAGCGCGACCAGCGCCAGCACCCCGGCCACCCAGAACGCCGTCCGCCACCCCGCACTGCCGCCGACCAGCGCCGCCAGCGGCAGGCTGGCCACCGTCCCCACCGCGATGCCCGCGGTGACGAGCGAGGACGCCCGATGGACGGCCTCCGGCGGAACCAACCGCGGCGCCACGGCCGCCCCCAGAGCCCAGAACCCGCCCAACGCCGCCCCGAGCAGCACCCGCCCGACCAACACCACCAGCAGGTCGCCGCCGATCGCACAGACCACGTCGGCCAGGCACGTCACAGCGGCCAACGCCCACAACAGCGGACGGCGGTCCAGCCGCCCGGCCACCACGGTGAGCAGCGGCGCGGCGACGGCCGCCGCGAGCCCGGGCACGACCACCAACAGGCCGGTCGTCCCCGTCGAGACCCCCAGGTCCGCGGCGATGCCAGGCAGGGCACCGACCGGCAGCAACTCGGAGAGCACCAGGGCGAAGGAGCCCAACGCCACCGAGACGACCGCCGGCAGGCCGCCGCGGCGCCGGACGGTACCCGACACCGCAGCGGCCGACCGATGCCCCGTCGTCCCGGTCACGACTTCGGCAGTTGTACCGACTGCTTGTGCCGGAAGACGTCATGCGGGTCGTACTTCGCCTTGACCCGCTGCAGCCTCGGGTAACCGTCCTTGTAATACAGCGTGTACCAGGGCACGTTGGACTTGTTGTACACCGGGTCGCTCAGATCGACGTCCGGGTAGTTGACGTAGCACCCGTCGGTGACCTCGTTGGGCACCGGTACGCCACCGGTCTCGGCGTAGACACCGTGGAAGAACTCCCGGATCCACTTCAGACACTTGGCCTCGTCCGCCCGGTCCGTCCACCAGATCATCCAGGCCGCCTTGTACGCGGCCTTCCGGTGCGGGGCCGCGGTGGCGTCCGGAGCGACCGCGTTGACCTGCCCCCCGAACGAGCTGAGCATCACCGACGCCGTGGAGTTGCCCACGTCGTCGCGGGTCAACTGCTGGTAGAACCTGTCGATGTGCGGGTCCGGCATCGCCGTGCGGTAGTACGCCGACTTGAAGTCACCGTTCAGGCTCGGGTCGTTCAGCGTCGGGTTGGTGGTCCCCAGATAACGCGCGGCCTGCAACCACGGCATCTTCCGCGGCTTGACGAACTCCGGCATGGCCGGCAGCTCTCCCATGTGGACGCTCAACGGCTCGTGCTCGATGCCCAACCCGGCCGTCACCGCGGTCAGGAAGTCGTCCAACACCTTCTCCGCGCCGGGGGCCGTCGCATCGGCCTGGGTGACCAGACCGATGTACCCGTTCGACTTGTGGTTCAGCGACAGCATGCTGACCAGGTGGTCGTTGGGAGTGCCGGACCCCAGGTGCTTGGCGTGCCAGTCACCGAAGTTCTTCACCAGACGCTTGAAACGCTCCTTCGTCATCTGCTGCCACGGCCAGGAGATGGCGCTCAGCAACACCTCCGCCGGCGGCTGGGGGAGCAGCGCGGTCGGGTCCGAGCCCTTGGCAGTGGGCGAGCGGAACCAGAAGCGCGTGATCACCCCGAAGTTGCCACCGCCACCACCGGTGTGCGCCCACCACAGGTCGTGGTGCGGGTCCTTGGGGTCCCGCGTCGCGACCTTGGCCCGGGCCACGCCGTCCGCGTCGACGGTGACGACCTCGACGCCGTGAAGGTGGTCGACCACCAGGCCCAGCGGGCGGCACAGCAACCCCCAACCGCCGCCGCTGACGTGCCCGCCGGCGCCGACCTGGAAGCACATGCCGGCCGGCACGACCACGCCCCACGTGCGGTACATGCGCTCGTAGACGTTGAGCAGCTCGGCCCCGGCCTCCACCGCGATGGCGTTCATCTTCGGGTCGTAGTAGACCCGGTTCATCTTCGTCATGTCGAGGATGACCCGGACCTCGGAGTTGAAGACGAAGTCCTCCCAACAGTGGCCGCCGCCGCGCACGGTCAGCCGCTTGCCGGCCGACACCGCCTGCTGCACGACCCGGGTCACCTGGGCCGTCGTCTCCGCCAGGCACACCTTCTCGGGCGAGGCCACCCAGCGCTGGTTCCATCCCCGGACCACGTCCGGATACCGCTTGTCGGACGGTGTGATGACGGTGACCGGCTCCGCAGCCGTCTCGCCCCCGCCGTCGGCCGCGACCGCCGTCCCCGACAGGCCCGCGCCCCCTAACAGCGCGGCACTCCCCGCCACGGCGCCCGCGGCGAGGACGTCCCGCCGCCGCACCGCGCCCTCATCGTTCCCCCTCATGACAACTCCTTGCCGTTCCAACGTAGTTGTGGTCGATTGACGCGATCACGCTGAGGAGCGCGCCCGGGGTGCCGGCACCCCGGGAACTGCGCTCGAAACCGAGCCGGCCCCCGCCGGCGCACGGATCAGCGGGCGAGCGGCCGCACCGACTGGCGGTGCCGGAAGACATTGCGTGGGTCGTACGCCGTCTTCACACGCCGCAACCTTGAGTAGTTCTCCTTGTAGTACAGCTCGTGCCAGGGCACGTTGGACTTGTTGAACGCCAGGTCGTTCAGGTCGGTGTCCGGGTAGTTGACGTAGCAGCCGTCGGTGACGTCGTTCGGCACCGGCACACCGCCGGTCTCCACATACGTCTCCGCGTAGCTCTCCCGCGCCCAGGCGATGTACTTCGCGTCGTCGGCGGGGTCGTTCCACAGGACGGACCAGAGCATCTTGAACGCCGCACCCCGGTGCACGAGAGCGGTCTCCCGCTCGCCGACCGCATGCGTCCGACCACCGTAGGGCGTCAACTGGATGTTGATCTTCGGGTTGTCGATGTCGGTCCGCGTGAGGTGCTTGTACAGCGTCTCCGCGTGCGCCCGCGGGAAGTTCGCCTTCATGTAGGCCGACTTGTACTTCGCCCGCAGCGTGGGGTCGTTGAGCTGCGGGTTGGTGGTCCCCATGAAGCGCGTGCACTGCAACCACGGCATCCGCTGCGGCTTGGCCAGATGCGGCATCGGCCCCACCAACTCACCCATCGGCTCGGTCAACGCGCCCGGCCCGGTGGAGACCCCGGCGCTCATGTACGCGAGGTACTCGTCGAGCAACTTCTCGGCGTGCGGGACACCCGCGTCGACCTGGGTGACCATCCCGATCTGACCGTTGGACTGGTGGTTGAGCAGCATGAAACTCGTCACGAAGCGGTTGGGACTGTCCGGCGCCATGTTCGCGACGTGCCAGGACGCGTAGTTCTGCACCAACCGCACGAACTCGTCCCGGGTCAGGTCGCGCCACGACCACGACACCGCGCTGAACAACACCTCGGCCGGCGGCCTGGGCAGCAACCGGCACGGATCGGTACCCGTCGCACCCGGCGAACGGAAGAAGTAGCGCGTCACGACCCCGAAGTTGCCCCCGCCACCGCCCGTGTGGGCCCACCACAGATCCCGGTGCGGGTCGTCCGGCTCCCGGATGGCAACCACCGTCCGAACCGAACCGTCGGCCCTGACGTGCACCACCTCCACCGCGTACAGGTGGTCGACGACGAGGCCGTCGCGGCGCACCAACATGCCCCAACCACCGCCGCTGACATGCCCACCGACCCCGACCGAATAGCAGATCCCACCCGGGATGGTCACACCCCAGGTGCCGTACAGCTTCTCGTAGACATCCAGCAGCCCGGCACCGGCCTCCACTGCGATCGCATTGAGCCCCCGGTGGTAGTACACCGCCTTCATCCGCGACAGGTCGAGCACCATCTGCGTGCCCGCATTGAAGACGAAGTCCTCCAGACAGTGCCCGCCGCTGCGCACGGTCAGCCGCTTGTCACGCCGCACGGCCTCCGCGACGACCGCCGGAACCTGACTCGGCGCGTCGACCACCCGCACCGACTCCGGACGGGCGACGAACCGCGCGTTCAACGCCCGCACCAGGTCCGGGTACTGCCGGTCATCGGGAGTAACCGTCGTCAGGCCGGCCCTGACGCCTTCCGATCCGTGGTTTTCGCAGAGGCCGACGGCTTCGTCGGCAGGGTGATGCACCATGGTCTTACCTTCGTGACGAGGACCCTGAGGTCGTGAATGGGAGAGAAGCCCGGCACCCGCCGGGAGCCGGCCGACCGGCCGGCTCAGGACCTGCTCAGCGCTTGAGGGCGAACGTCAGGCCATCGGCGAACGGCACCACGCTCAGGACCACCCGCTTGTCGTCGCGCACCTTGGCGTTGAAGGCCCGCAACGCGGTCGTCTCCGAGTCCTGCTGCGCGTCGTCGAGCACCGCCCCGTGCCACAGCACGTTGTCGACCACGATCAGCCCGCCGGGCCGCAGCAGTTCCAACGCGGCCTCGTAATACGCCGCGTAGTTCTCCTTGTCGGCGTCGATGAAGACGAAGTCGAAGGAACCGGCCGACCCGTTCTCCCGCAGCAGGGCCGCCAGCGACTGCCGGGCGTCACCGACGCGCAACTCGATCTTCTCCGCGACCCCGGCGCGCCCGGCGAACTCCCGGGCGATCGAGGTCCACTCCTCGCTGATGTCCAACCCGACCACCCGACCGCCCGCGGGCAGCGCCATGGCGGTCGAGAGCAGGCTGTACCCCGTGAAGACGCCGATCTCCAGCGCGCGCCGGGCACCGGTCGCCTTCACCAACAAGGCCAGGAACTGGCCCTGTTCGGGGGAGATCTGCATGAGCGCCAAGGGCAGCTCGGAAGTCTTCTTCCGCAGGTCCCTCAGCACGTCCGGCTCACGCAGGGAAATGCTGGCGACGTAATCCTGCATCGCCTCATCGACGGTCACTTGAATGCGCATGAAACCCCCGTTTCACAAATCGCGATCACGGCTGGTCCGGCAGTCAACGACGGCCCACCCACCGTGCTCTCGGGGCCGCGGTCGCGCCCAACTGGCGCACGACTGACGGAACTTGCCGGTCCATGACCAGACCGCACCCCCGGCTTCCGAAAGCTAGAACGCCGAACCGACGCCCGTCAAGCACTCCAGGAACACCCGTCCCTGGACCGTTTCTTCAGCGCTTGCTCGAACAATGCGAGTAATGCCGCCGGACACACGCACGGGAATTTTCCCAATTCCTTGCCGAACCGCCGACGTCGGCGACACCGGCGACCGGAGCGGAATGCCGGGCACCCGCGCCCGCCTTCCCTCCCCCTTTCCCGGAGGAGGCCCCGTAGTGGATCCGGAACAGCGCGCGCTGAGGGACTGCCTGGGGCAGTTCGCCTCGGGAGTGACCGTGGTGACCACCGCCGACGGCACCGCCGTCCACGGCGCCACCGTCAGCTCCTTCACCTCGGTGTCCCTCACCCCACCGCTGATCCTGGTCTCCCTCGACCGCCGCAGCCGCACCTGCCACCGACTCGCCAAAGCCCCGACCTTCGGCGTCAACGTACTCGCCGCCGACCAACGCGACCTCGCCCTGCTCTTCGCCGGACACCCCGGCGGACCGGCCCCGGAGATCCACTGGACGGGCGAGCCGCACGCGCCCCAACTCCCGGGCGCCGTCGCACACTTCACCTGCCGCCCCTGGGCCGGCTACGACGGCGGCGACCACGTCCTCCACATCGGCGAGGTCATCGACTTCCAGGCACCCGGCGGACCCCCGCTGGTCTTCCACTCCGGAAGCCTCGGCGAACTCCACCGAACACCCGGCGGAACCGTATGGGCCGGCTCGCTCGACGGCCCCGCCCACGGCTGGACCGCCGACTTCGGCGCCCTCGCCGCGACCGCCGGCACACCATGACCACCACCTCGCCACCACCACCGGCCGCCACACCACCCCGGACCGCCGCCCGCACCCGCGGTCCCCACCACCACACGGCCACCAACCGGACAAGGAGCGAAACATGACGCCACCCAACGGCGCCCCGGCATCCAACGCCCCACAGGATCCCGGAACACGTCCACTGACCGGCCGTGAGTACCTGGACAGCCTGCGCGACGACCGCGAAATCTACCTCTACGGCGAGCGCGTCAAGGACGTCACCGCCCACCCCGCGTTCCGCAACTCGGCGCTGATGACGGCCCGGCTCTACGACGCCCTGCACGACCCCGCCCGGCGCGAGGTACTCACCTGCGCCACCGACACCGGCAACGGCCGCACCCACCCCTTCTTCCGCACCCCGCACACCGTGGACGACCTCGTCGCCGACCGCGAGGCCATCGCCGAATGGGCCCGCATGACCTACGGCTGGATGGGCCGCAGCCCCGACTACAAGGCATCCTTCCTCGGCACCCTCGGCGCCAACAGCGACTACTACACCCCCTACGAGGACAACGCCCAACGCTGGTACAAGGAATCCCAGGAGAAGGTCCTCTTCTGGAACCACGCCATCATCCACCCACCCGTGGACCGCCACCTGCCCACCGAACAGGTCCAGGACGTCTTCGTGCACGTGGAGAAGGAGACCGACAACGGACTGGTCGTCTCCGGCGCGAAAGTAGTGGCCACCGGCTCCGCCATCACCCACTACAACTTCATCTCCCACTACGGACTGCCCCTGCGCGACCGGAAGTTCGCACTCGTCGCCACCCTGCCGATGGGCTCGCCCGGACTCAAGCTGATCTGCCGCCCCTCCTACGCCGCCACCGCCGCCGTCATGGGCAGCCCCTTCGACCACCCCCTCTCCAGCCGACTCGACGAGAACGACACCATCTTCGTCCTCGACAAAGTCCTCATCCCCTGGGAGAACGTCTTCCTCTACGGCGACGCCGACCGCGTCAACGGCTTCGCACCCAGATCCGGCTTCCTGGAACGACTCACCTTCCACGGCTGCATCCGACTCGCCGTGAAAATCGACTTCCTGGCCGGACTGCTCCTCAAGGCCGTCGAGATGACCGGCAGCAAGGACTTCCGCGGCATCCAGACCCGCATCGGCGAGGTCCTCGCCTGGCGCAACATGTTCTGGGCACTCAGCGACGCCGCCGCCCGCAACCCACAGGAATGGAAGAACGGCGCACTGCTGCCGCGCCTCGACTACGGCATGGCCTACCGCTGGTTCATGACCCTCGGCTACCCGCGCATCAAGGAGATCATCCAACAGGACGTGGCCAGCGGCCTGATCTACGTCAACTCCGCCGCCGAGGACTTCGCCAACCCCGAGATCCGCCCCTACCTGGACACCTACGTCCGCGGCTCCAACGGCTACGACTCCGTCAGCCGCGTCAAACTCATGAAACTGCTCTGGGACGCCATCGGCACCGAGTTCGGCGGCCGCCACGAACTGTACGAACGCAACTACTCGGGCAACCACGAACAGGTACGCACCGACATCCTCCAGGCCCAGGCCGCCAGCGGCCAACTCGACGAGTACAAGGGCTTCGCCGAACGCTGCCTGGCCGAATACGACCTCGACGGCTGGACCGTCCCCGACCTCGACTCGTTCCCCGAACTGCGCGAACAACGCAAGCGGTTCTGGGGCTGACACCACACACCACGACGAGGCCGGCCCGCTGTCGTGCGGGCCGGCCTCGTGATGGTGTGTGGTGTCAACCGGCGCGACGGGGCACCAGCGCCGGGCGACCCTCCGCCGTCGCTGCGGTAGGCCGCCGTGACGGCCCCCAACCGGCGGTACGCGGGCGCATCACCGGCCCCGACCCACCCGGTCCGGCCACGGCGCCCAGCCCCGCCCATGCAACCGGGCCCGGTCCCGCAGCACCTTCCCACTGGCCGAGCGCGCCAGTTCGGGCACCACATGGAAGGACTCCGGCACCGCCGCCTCCCGCAGGAACCGCCGGCACCAGGCCGCCAGGTCATCCCGCCGCAACGCACCGGACCCGGCCACATGCGCCTCCACCGGGTCCGGGCCCAGCACCACGGCGTCCCGGACGTCCCGGTGAGCGAGCAACACCGCCTCGATATCGACCAGATACTCACCCGAGGACGTCCGCCCATCGCGCCCGCGCAACCGCCAGGCGCCCGTCGCCGCATCCCTGGCCACCAGGTCGTGCGTCGCCAGCCAACCACCGCCCGCCAACGCCGGCCACGGCTCGTACGGATACGGCGACGCGGGAACGTGCACCTGCAAAGCACCGGCGACCACCCGGGTGCGCACACCAGGCAGCGGCACCCCGATCGCCTCCGGCCCGTACGCACCCGCCAGATCCGTGGCGACCACGCCCGTCTCCGTCGTGCCGTACGCCTGCCCCACCCGGACCCCGTAGCGCCGGGCGAACGCGCCCGCGGTCTCCACCGGCAGCACATCACCACCGGACACGGCCAACCGCAGCCGCGGCAGCCGCGTTCCGGCAGGGGCGTCGGCCAACTGCGCGATCTGGCGGGGGCCGCCCAACACCACGTCGGCATCCGCCGCGGCCGCCACGACGCCCGCATCACCACCGGACGTCGGGAAGACCACCGTCGCACCGGACGCCAACGCGTGCAACACACCCCCGATCAACGCGAACGAACGCGCCACCGGCTCCAGGACCGCCACCCGCTCGCCACCGCGCGGCGCCAACGGCAGCGCACCGAACCGTCGCACCTCCGTCAACAGGGACGACGCGGTGCGCCCCGCGGCCTTGGGCCGCCCCGTGGTACCGGAGGAGAACTGCACCAGACAGTGGTCCGTGCTCGCCGGCCGGCCACCAGGCCGCCGCCGCACCAGGACCTCACACTCCGCCGCGAACCGGTCCTCGTCACCGAGGAGTTCCCCGAGCGTGATCACGAACTGCGGGCAGCTGAGCTCCAACAGCGCCCGCCGCTCCGCGCGCGATACCGACGGCTCCAACAGCACGACCTGCGCACCCAGGGACCACAGCGCGCACACCACCCACAACTGCGTGAAACTGGGCGTGCCGTGCAACGCGACCGTACTGCCCGCACGGATGCCATGGGCGGGCAGCACACTGGACAACCACGCGGTGCGGGCGCGGAACTCCCGGAAGGACACCGCGTCGGCGCCCGCCCGTGCCCACTGCGCACGCGGGTCGCCGGCAGCCAGGAGCCCCCCGCCCCACCAGCCTTCGTCGTTCATCTTCTCTCCCGGCCGATGCCTCCCCGCCGGCGGTGCCAACCCCTCACGGGAGCGCGGCACCACCGGCACGCATGGCGGCTACTTCTCGACGCAGAACTCGCCGACGGGCCAGCCGACATGGCGCTTGTCGGTGGCGACGTGCCCGAGCAGCAGGTCGCCCTGCTTCAGCTCCGTCACGTTCAGGACCGCCGCACCCGGGCCAAGGACCCGCACATGCCAGTCGTCCTGCACGATCAGGTTGACCTCGACACCCTCGGGCGACACCGCCCGGATGCCCAACAGCGGACGCGATTCGAGCTTGATCCGCCCCACCACGATCCGCCGGGTCCGACCGTCGGCCCCCACCGCCAACACCGCCGAGCCCGCCTTCAACTCGCTCAGGTAATTGGTGCGGTTGTCCTGGCCGAAGACGTACGAGTGCAGCGCCCCCGCATTGACCCGGAACGGACGCGTTGGCATGTACGGCAGCGGATGCGTCTCGCTCACACACAGGACGAACCCGTGCGCGTACGAGCCGATGAGCATCCCCTCGTCCTTCTCGAAGTGCGTGCAGGTGTCGATGCACACCCGGTCGCCCAGACCGAGGTGCTCGATCGACTCCACCGTCAACGTGGTCAGCTCCAGGTCGGGAGTCCCCTCCCGCAGCAGCTCCACGAGCCGGAAGACGTCGTTGGCGTCGCGCGGGGCCAGCAGGACGCCCTCCGAACCCTTCTCCAGCACGTCGACGATGACCTTCGCCTCCTCCAAGTCATCTGCCCGGCAGACGAGTTGACCGGGGGAGCGGTCGGCGGCCGCGATCACGATCTCCAACGGGATCTTCGTCGGATCCTTGAACTGCACCACCGCGTACGGCAGCGCCACCGCCGTCTCACAGGCCAGGGTCAACGTGGGATCGTCCACGACGTCCACCAGTCCCGCCACGTCCGGCTCACCCGCCAGGTGCCGGGTCCGGAGCCGGTCGAGGCCACCGGAACCGGCGACCTCCCGCAGCACGATCAGCCCGTCCGGAGCCCCCTCGGCCGGCGGCTCCGCGCCGGCCAGGATGCGCTTGACGGTGACCGGGAGCGTGGCGAGCGTGTCGATGTCGCCGTCCACGATGCCGTCGACACGGGCGTGCACGGCCGCGTCGACGACCGCCTCCCGCTGCTCGGCGGGAACGGTACGGAGGTCGATCCAGGCGAACTTCACAGGGCACCTGCCAATTCGGGAGAGGACTCGGACGGACGCGCGGGACCGCTGCCGTGGACGATCGCGGCCAGGTCCCGGACCACGGACTGGGGTGAGGCACTGGTGAACACCCGGCGGCCCACGGCGAGTCCGGCACAACCGGACGTCATCGCCGCCCCCGCGAAGGCCGCCAGATCCTCCGCGGAGCCACCGCCGCCCGCGACCACGACGGGCAGCGGAGCGGACTGGACCACCTCGGCCATCCGCGCCGCCGGCGCGGCGAGCACCGTCTTGACGATGTCGACACCGAGATCGGCCGCGACGCTGACGGCGTGCGCCACGAGCTCCGGCCGGGCGGGATCCGTCACCCTAGGACCCCGGGGATAGACCATCGCGATCAGGGGCATGCCCCAGCGCTCGCACGCCCCGGCCACGGTTCCCAGGTCGCGCAGTTGCGCGGGCTCGGTGTCCGAACCCAGGTTGACGTGGACGCTCACCGCATCCGCCCCCAGGCGCAGACACTCCTCGACATCGCCGACGAGGACCTTGGCGTCCACGTCCGGCCCCACGACGGTGCTCGCGCTCAGATGCACCACGAGTCTGGTGTCCGCCAACAGACTCGGCGGGATCGTCCGGGCTCTGCCCTTGTGCACCACGACGGCGTCCGCACCGCCCGCCGCCAGGTCCGCCACCAGGCCGGGAAAATCGGCCGCGGGCACGATCGGCCCGTCGGAGACGGAATGGTCCAGCGGGACGAACAGATACCGGCCGTCACCGGGACGCGACAGCCGTGCCAGGCGCAGTGCTCTTCCGGTCAGCGGCATCGATGTCATGACACGCCCCCATTCGTACGCGACAGCTCTGCCTCATGACGGAACTCTCGCAAGGGCCGCTGAAGAATCGAGCCAACCCGTCTCCGCAGCCAAGCACCGCCCCCCGCCCGGGACGTCGCCTCGTGGGGCGCTCCACCTCGGAGCGGCCTCCAGATCCCCATGTGCAAACCATTTGGTCAAAACCCCAAGCATGTGCCAGATCATTTACGGATCGGCATCGCAGTTGCAGTATGGAGAGGGCTTCGCCGGCGGCAGGCGAGGAGTACCGACACCTCAGGCACTGCCGGCGTGACCTTCCCGATTCCTGCTCACAAGGCGAGGTACGGAACCATGGACGCACGCACCCTGGACGGCAGCGCGGGCGATGTCGACTACGGCAGCTTCGGCTCCGGCTACTCGGGCTACCGGCGTCCCGACGCCCGCATCGCCCAGTTCGTCGCGGACGCCCTGGGCGGCGCCCGCACGGTCATCAACGTCGGTGCCGGCACCGGATCCTACGAGTCGGCAGCTCCGGCCGTGACGGCTGTGGAGCCGTCCGAGACGATGCGCGCGCAGCGCGCGACGGGCCTGCCCCGGGCGGTGAACGCGGTGGCGGAGAACCTGCCCTTCGGGGACGGGGAGTTCGACGCGGCGATGACGCTGTTCAGCGTCCATCAGTGGAGCGACGTGGAGACGGGTCTGCGCGAGATGCGCAGGGTGGCCCGTGGCCCGGTGGTCGCGCTGACCTGTGACCCGGAGTCGGTACGGAACTTCTGGCTGTACGCGTACGCACCCGAGGTGATCGAAACGGAGGCCCGCCGGTACCCGTCGATCGACAAGATGGCCGCCTCGCTCGGCACGGCTGTCACCGTGCGGTCCGTGCCGATCCCCCTGGACTGTACGGACGGCTTCAACGAGGCGTACTACGGACGCCCCGAGATGCTGCTCGATCCGGCAGCCCGACAGGCATGCTCAGCCTGGAGTTTCGTCGACGACCAGGTGCGCGAGCGGTTCACCACACGCCTGCGCGACGACCTGGATTCCGGCCTGTGGGACCAACGCTTCGGCCACCTGCGCAGCCAGGCGTTCTACAACGGCTCGCTCGTCATCGTGCGCGCGGCACCGCGAGGAGAAGAGGAGCACCGCCATGGGCATACCTGATCGTATGGACGAGAAACTGCGAGCCCTGGGCCTGGTCGAGGCGCAGCGCAAAGCGACGGCACTGTTCGCCGAGGTCGAAGCGCGACACCTGGTGGCACCCGGCGCCGGCGAACGGGAGGTCAGCAACCGGATCCGGGATCTGGCGAACGAGATGTTCGGGACAACGAAGCACTGGCACAAGCGGATCGTCCGTTCCGGCCCCCACACCCTCTTCCCGTACCGCGAGAATCCGCCGGACCGCGTCATCGACGAGGACGACATCGCCTTCGTCGACTTCGGCCCGATCTTCGAGGAGTACGAAGCGGACTTCGGTCGCACCTTCGTCTTCGGCGACGATCCGGTCAAGCACCGGCTACGGGACGACCTGGCGACCGTCTTCGCGGCAGGCCGACGCGCGTTCCAGGCCGACCCCGACATCACGGGCAAGCAACTGTACGCCGAGGTGGAGCAGTTGGCGGCCGAGGCCGGCTGGTCCCTGGGCGGCTGGCACGCGGGGCATCTGGTCGGGGAGTTCCCGCACGAGACGATCGACGGTGCCAAGACGGAGTCGTACATCGTGCCGGACAACGACCATCCGATCCGTCGCACCGACAGGGCGGGCTGGCGCTGCCACTGGATCCTGGAGATTCACCTGGTCGACAAGGAGAACGGATTCGGC
Organism: Streptomyces sp. NPDC090442; assembly: GCF_044769405.1. NCBI lineage: Bacteria > Bacillati > Actinomycetota > Actinomycetes > Kitasatosporales > Streptomycetaceae > Streptomyces > Streptomyces sp. NPDC090442. The sequence continues at coordinate 45,671 of NZ_JBIVXW010000018.1, read as the reverse complement.
GGTTTCTACGAGCAGTTGCTGGACCTGGCCTGACGGGAAGCCGGCGGCCAGGAAGTCGTCCACCACCGGCCGCCGCCCCGGTCCCGACCAGTGGCACAACCGCCCCCGGAACAGGGTCAGTAGACGTCGCGGACGTAGCGCTTGTCCGCGGACAGGCGCCTGACGTAGTCGGCGGCCTCGTCGGCGTCCATGTTGCCGTGGGCGGCGGCGATGTCCCTGAGGGCCTGGTCGACGTCCCTGGCCATGCGCCCGGCGTCGCCGCAGACGTAGAAGTGGGCACCGTCCCGGAGCCACTGCCACAGGCGGGGGCCGTGCTCCCGCATCCGGTCCTGGACGTAGACCTTGTTGCGCTGGTCGCGGGAGAAGGCGACGTCGAGGCGGTCGAGGTGGCCGGACGCGCGGTATGCCTCCAGGTCCTCGCGGTAGTAGAAGTCGGTGGCCCGGCGCTGCCCGCCGAAGAAGAGCCAGTTGGGGCCGGTGTGGCCGCGGGCCCGACGGTCTTCGAGGAAACCGACGAAGGGCGCCACGCCGGTCCCGGGTCCCACCATGATCATGGGGGTGGCGGGGTCGGCGGGCGGGCGGAAGTGCGGCGAACGCTGCACGAAGACCTGCACCGGGCCGTCGTCGGCGTGCTCGGCAAGGTAGGTCGAGCACACGCCCTTGCCGTCGCGGCCACGGTCGTCGGTATAGCGGACGACGGAAACGGTGAGACGGACCTCACTCGGGTGCACGAGCGGGCTGGAGGATATGGAGTACAGGCGGGGCTGAAGACGCTTGAGGACCCCCGCCCAGTCCGCCGCCGAAGCACGGACGGGGAACTCTGCGACGACACCGGCGGCCTGACGGCCCCAACTCCACTTCGCCAGCGCGTCCTTGTTGTCCGGACGCAGCAGCCGCCTCAGCTCGTGACTGCCGGTTCGTTCGGTCACGAACCTGAGCAGGTCGGTGGTGACGCGGGTGATGTCCAGGCGGGTGCGCAGCGCCTCTTCGAGGGGCAGCGACGCCCCGTCGCCGACATCGACGACGTCGTCGGGGTCCAGGCCGGTGAGGGCGAGCCATTCCGCGACGAGTCCGGCGCCGTTGATCGGCCATACACCGAGGGCGTCACCGGCGTCGTAGGCGAGCTCGCCGTCGCGGGTGTCGAAGGCGAACTGCCGTACCTCCTTCTCCGAACTGGGCAGGCTCAGCAGCCGGTTGCCGACGAGCAGCGTGGCGAACGGTGACGCCTTGGTGTAATCAACTGGTTCCGGAGCGGGCGACGGGGTGGGGACGGTCGGTGTGGTGGCGGTGGGGTCGGGCGTGGCCGTCTCGACCGCACCCGCCGGAACGGACCGCCGCTCGTCAGCCGTGCCCAGCGCGGTGACCACCTGCCCGAGCCACCGCTCGGCGGCCTCCTCGAAGTCGGGTTCGCAGTCGGTACGGGGGAGGAGACGGATTGCTCCGAGTGTCGCAAGGCGTTCGTCGAGCCGGCGGCCATGGCCGCAGAAGTCGTCGTAGGTGGAGTCACCGAAGGCGAGGACCGCGTACCGGATTCCCTCCAGTCGCGGAGCGTCCGGCGCGGACAACTCCTGCCAGAAGTCCGCGCCGTTGTCGGGTGCGTCGCCGTCGCCGAAGGTGCTGCTGACGAGGAGGACATCGGTGCCGGGGGCGAGACGAGCCGGGGTCGCGTCGACCATGGGCAGCAGCTCGGCGGTACGACCCGCCTCGGCGAGGCGCGCCACGACGCTGCCGGCGAACTCCTCGGCGTTACCGGTCTGAGAGGCCCACAGGACGACCAGGCCACGGGTCGGTACGGCGGCATCGGCGTCCGGTGCGCCGGTCTGCGCGGACGTCAGGGCCGGCGCGGCGTCGACGGTGCGGGAGTACATCCCGGCGAGGACTCCGTCGACCCACAGCGCGTGGCCCGGATCGAAGGGCGCGCCTGGCGGCAGGACGGGGACGTGCCCGTCGGGCGGGGTGAGGGCGAGGCCGGCGAGATACCCGGAGAGGTAACGGCGCTCCGCCTCGGCCAGCGGCGCGGGGGCGAGGCCGGCGATGCCGAACAGCGTGGCGAGCGCCTGGACGGGGGAGTCCGCGGCAACGGTTGCCGCGTCTGCCTGTTCGGGCACGGGGGGCACCGGCGCGGCCTCCGGCTCAGCGTTCGGGCGGGCCGCCGGGACCGGGGCGACCGTCTTGGCGAGAGCGACGGCGCAGACCTTGAACTCCGGCTGGAAGGAGATCGGATCGACGGCGTCGCTGGTGACGGCATTGACGCTGAGGTACTCGCCGAACAGGTCGTTCCAGTGGAACGGGGCGAAGCAAGTGCCCGGCCGCACGCGGTCGGTGACCACGACGGGCAGGACCGCACGCCCGCGGCGGGAGGTGACCTCCAGGTGGTCACCCTCGACAACGCCGAGAGCCCCGGCGTCCTCGGGGTGGACCTCCACGAACGGGCCGGGGTTGAGCTTGTTGAGCTTGGCGACCTTTCCGGTCTTGGTCATCGTGTGCCACTGGTGCTGGAGGCGGCCCGTGTTGAGGGCGAACGGGTAGTCGTCGTCGGGGAGTTCGGCCGCCGGCAGGTGCGGGCGGGCGAAGAACCGAGCACGTCCGCTCGCCGTCGGGAAGGCCAGCCGGGGACGGGTGCCGTCCCCCCGCTCCAGGAGGGCCTGGCTGACGCCGTTGTTGAGATAGCGGATCGGGTTGCGGTCCGGGCCGTCGACGGCCGGTGCCGGCCACTGGACGGGGGAGACGCGCAGCCGGTCGTAGGTCACGCCGCGCAGGTCCCAGCCGGTCTTGGGGTTCCACGCCCGCTTGAGTTCCTCGAACACCTCCTCGGCACAGGCATAGGTGAAGCCGTCGGCGAAGCCCATCGCGCAGGCCACCCGGGCGATCAACTGCCAGTCCGGCAGCGCCTGGCCGGGCGCGTCGACGACTCCCTGAACAAGGGTGAGGTTCCGTTCGGAATTGACCATGACGCCGTCGGACTCCGCCCACAGCGTGGCGGGCAGTACGACATCGGCGTAGGCGTTGGTCTCGGTCTCGGCGAACACGTCCTGGGTGATGACGAGTTCGGCGGCCTCCAAGCCCGCGATGACGGTCTTGCGGTTGGCCACCGAGGCGACCGGGTTGGTGCAGATGATCCAGCACGCCCTGATGTCGCCCGCTGCCAACTGCTCGAACATCTCTACCGTCCCGCGCCCGACCTCGGTACGCAGCGAACCCTCGGGGATGCTCCACAGGTCCTCGACGAACGCGCGCTCGGAGTCGACCAGTAGGGAGCGCTGCCCGGGCAGGCCGGGACCCATGTAACCCATCTCGCGGCCTCCCATGGCGTTGGGCTGGCCGGTAAGCGAGAAGGGGCCGGATCCCGGGCGGCAGAGGGCGCCGGTGGCGAGGTGCAGGTTGACCAGGGCGTTGGTGTTCCAGGTGCCGTGGGTGGACTGGTTCAGGCCCATGGTCCAGCAGCTCATCCACTCGCCGGCTTCACCGATCCACCGCGCGGCCAGGCGGATGTCGCCTTCGGGGATGCCGGTGATCTCCGCGACCTGCTCGGGCGGGTAGTCCGCCAGGAAGGCGGGTATCTCCTCCCAGCCCTCGGTGAACTCGGCGATGAACTTCTCGTCGGTGTGGCCGTTCGCCACCAGCAGGTGCAACAGGCCGTTGAGCAGGGCCAGGTCCGTGCCGGGCTTGATCTGGAGGAAGAGGTCGGCCCTGTCGGCGGTGGCGTTGCGGCGCGGATCGACGACGATCAGCTTGGCACCCGCCGACTTCACCCGGTCCATCATCCGCAGGAACAGGATCGGATGGCAGTCGGCCATGTTGGCGCCGATGACGAAGAACGCGTCCGCATGGTCGAAGTCCTGGTAGGAGCCGGGCGGGCCGTCCGCGCCCAACGACAGCTTGTAGCCGGTTCCGGCGGAGGCCATGCACAGCCGGGAGTTGGACTCGATCTGGTTGGTGCGCACGAAGCCCTTGGCCAACTTGTTCGCCAAGTACTGCGCCTCCAGGGACATCTGCCCGGAGACGTAGAAGGACAAGGCGTCCGGCCCGTGCTCGTCGAGGATCGCCCGCAGCCGGCCCGCGACCGACTCGACGGCCTCGTCCACGTCCGTCTCAACGGGCTCGGCGCCCCGCTCGGCACGCACCAGCGCCTTCGCCACCCGCCCCGGAGCCGCCATCAGGTCCGCACTGGTCGCCCCCTTGGTGCACAGGCGACCGGAATTGGTGGGGTGCGCCCTGTCCCCGGATGCCTTCGCCACCCGGCGTCGCCCGTCAGCGGGGTCCCGCGCCACGTCCAGAACGATCCCGCAGCCCACCCCGCAGTACGAACAGACCGTACGGACGCTGCCGTCCTTCGAGCCACTTGCCACCAAAACTCCACTCCGCGGCGTGTCCACTCCCTTGAGCCGGACCGCCCCCGTCAGCGGCGGCAGCCCAGAGACAGCACCCTATGGAGATCGAATTTCGATTCCGTCACGTGGTGGGAATGCCTGGGGTTACACCCGGCGCACACGGCACCAAGGGCACGTGTGAGGTGCTCGCGCCGCCCCCTGCAGACAGCCACCGCAGCAGCGTGCGGACGAACTACGGCGCGGCCGCCACCGCGCCGGGCCAGCCACGCCGCGCGCAGCGCTCCGCCAGCCAGCGGCATCGTTGTCATCACACGCCCCCATCCGCACGCGACAGCTCTGCCTCAGGGCTGCACACTCGCAAGGACCACTGAAGAACCGAGCCAGGCACCAACGACGCACGCCGGCAACGACACGGCGATCACGCGCACCTGGCAGAGCTCATCGGGGCCCACGACCGCCTGGCCGACTCGTTCCCGGCCGCCCTTCGGACGCCAGCCCGGCGGGTCGGGGTCTCGCGTGGCAGGGGCTCAGTGCCGGCGGAGTGACGTGGTGTCACCACGCGAATGACTCGATTTCAACCTTGGCAAGAACATGTATGGCACACCTAACATGTCGACTGCTCAGTGACCGTGCCGCGCTCGGCGAACGTCGCCGCCTCGCGGGCGTGGTCCGGTGATCGTGGAGGCGCTCGTGGATACGCACCAACAGTGGGACATCGTGACCGGCATCGGGGTTACCGCACTGGCGGTGGCAGCGGCCAGAGCGGTCGAGACCAGTCGTCCGGCATCCCTGGCCCAAGACCCCTTCGCTGCACGGTTCGTTACTGCGGCTCAGGCTTCGTCGCCGATGCCCACCTCGGTCGAAGACCTGGCCGCCGAGGCAGGCGAAGACGGCGGCGTGTGGCCGAACATGATCGACTACATTGCCGTCCGGACCCGGGCCTTCGACGACCACTTCCTGAACGCGGCCCGAGACGGCATCGCCCAAGCCGTCATCCTCGCCTCCGGCCTCGACAGCCGGGCCTTCCGGCTCGACTGGCGTCCTGGCACGGTCGTCCACGAGATCGACCAGCCGCTCGTACTGGACTTCAAGCTGCGGGTGCTGCGCGAAGCCGAGGCCGAACCGCGCTGCGACCACCGCCCCACGGGCATCGACCTGCGCGACGACTGGGCCGCGGCACTGCAAGGCGCGGGATTCGACCCAACCCTTCCCACCGCCTGGCTCGCGGAAGGACTCATGCCCTACCTCCCGCCCGAGGCCGAGGAAAACCTCCTGCATCAGGTCCACCGACTCTCGGCCCCGGGCAGCTACTTCGCGGCCGAGTACTTCTCCGACATGGGCACGGTGCTGACCGACCCGATGATGGAACGGAACGTGCTGGCCCTCGGTCTTGAACTCGGCGACCTGCTTCACAGCGACCGGCGCCCCAGCCCGGCCGAGCGCCTGGCAGAGCAAGGCTGGCAAACCCAGGTGGTGACAGGCCCAGACAAGGCCAACACCTACGGGCGTGCCCTGCGACCTTCCGCCATGCACGACAACGTCCGCCTCGTCTCCGCACACCTGCCGTGATCCGGGGGCCGCGGAAGACGAAAGCCGAGCACTTGTTGCGCTGAGGCGCCAACGAGCGGCGGCGCCACCTCAGAAGGCTCCCGCCGTCGCCCGCGTCTCTGACCGGGTGCCTGTGCCGTCGGCCTGAATACGCTCGACCTCTTGCTGATCACCCTCGATCGATGAGCCGGCACCGTGCAACATGCGGATGCCCCTCCCCAGCGAGAACACCCCGGCGGAGACATCCTTCGCGACCTCATCGGGAGTGGCGCCCCGATCCGTTGAGGTGTGCGGCCCGACCCGAACACGAGCCGGGCCGGGAGTGGAGCCCTGGTCGGCCAACCTTCGACAGGGCCAGCCTGGTGGACGCACTGACGCAACGGGCAGTCTTGCTACGGCCTGTCAGCGCTCTTCGAAGACCGGGGTGACTTCCAGCTTCCCCTTGCCGGTGTCGCTCACCGGCAGGCTGACCGAGACCGGGACGGTGACGTGGTGCGTCTCGTTCGGCGGGGTTACCACAAGGGCGGTGCCCCGGACGCCTGAGCCGCCGGTGTTGTTGATCGGATAGGCGATGTTGGCGGTGGCCCTCTTACCCGCCTTGAGGGTGAACGGCACCCCCACCTCCTGCTTGTTGCGCTCCACCGACTGCGTGCCGTAGTTGGTCTTCAGGTCGACGCCGGGGAACCCCTCCATCCGGCAGTTACTGCCGGTGTTCGTGAACGTGATGAGGATGTCGCCCACATCCTCGCGGGCCGCGCCCTGGTCCTTCGCCGTGATGCGCAGATTCGAGGTGAGGCACGTCGACTTCTTCGAGGGCGCCGAGGAGGCATGCGAGCCGTTCCCGGACGAAGACCCGGACCCACCGGAGGAGTTGGCAGACGATCCGCTGGACGAGTTCGAGGACGGCGCCGCGGTCGACGAGGAGCCGTCCTTGCCGTTCGAGTTCGAGGAGTCGTTCGCCTCACACGCCGTGAGTGCGACGGTGGCGGCCAATCCGACGGCGGTGGCGGTAACGGCCCTGCGGACGGATATGCGGTGCATGATGTGCTCCTCGGTAGCTGCGGACGTGACGCCCGGCGCAGTTTAGTGTCCGTCGCCGATCCTCTGGCCACCGGACGGCAGCCAGTATCCAATCCTGCGCTTTCGTCCGGCTAACTCCTCGCTAACACCTGCCCGTTGAGAATCGCCCTGCCGTCCCGTCACCTTTGTGCAGTCGCGCCGGCTACGTCCGTGCCCTCGCCGGGCTGCAGCCCGAACCCTGACAACTGCACCGCGCATCACCCGCGTTGGCTTGCCGCGTATGTCTGGCTGCGGTACTTCAACCGTGAGAGGGCCACCGTTACCACCTTCGAGCCAGACGGCCATCGCCGTACGGGACCGAAGTGGTGCGGAGGTGGCCGCGAGTGGGCCGACCTGGCGATTTCCCGTGTCAGGCGAGTCGGTTGATGAGGGGCGGGCTTGTCCGCATCGAGTCGGGTAGCCGCGTCACGGCAACGTGACGCGGCTACCCGACTCAGAGGGTGGACGGGCGGTGGGTCCGGCCGCTGCGAACGGCGGCGAGCTCACCGCCCTCATGGGCCGGGGCGAGGCTTACGCCGGGGGGCCTCCGGGTGTCCCGGGTCCGCCGGGGTCTCCGGGTGTCCCGGGTCCGCCGGGCGGGTCGGCCGCCGCGCTGGCGGGGTCCGGGTGGAGGTAGAAGACCTCGCCGGGGATCGGCGGGGCACTGGGCTGGTTGTGGCGCTGCACGATGGTGGCGTCGTCCGATTTCGAGTTGTGGTCGATGCTGGCGTACAGGCGCGTGGAGCGGTTCCGCAGCTCGGTCTGGTTGGGCCGGAACGGGTCGGGGTGGACCAGGGTCCAGTTCTGGGTGTCGGCCGTCGGGCCGCCCGGGGTCGGGGAGCCGTCCCTGCCGTGGCAGGTCCAGATGTTGAGGGCGTCGCCGGGCCGGGATTGCTGCCCGCTGTCGACGTCCAGGCACTTTTGGCTGCTGTAGCTGATCAGGCGGTACAACGGGCTGGTGTCGATGCCCCCGTTCCGCAGCAGGCCCCACAGCTGGTTGGTGGCGCCGTTGCCGTGGTACTGGACGACGTGCGTCCCGTCGCGCAGGCCGTCCTGGTAGACGTCCAGGTACAGGCCACTATGGGACGAGGTCACGGTGAGGTCCTGCGGCCCGGCCGCGGCCCGCAGCGAGCCGAAGTAGACGGGCCAGTGGTCACTGCCGCGGTTGGCCTGGACAGTGGCCTGCCAGTTCTCCGTCTGGATGTTGGAGACCATGTAGTCCAGTTCACCGCCACTTCGCTGGGTGGCCTGGCCGCTGTTGTAGATCCGGGATCCGGCCGGGAACTCACCGAGGTTCTGCTGGCCGGGGTCACGGTTGAAGTCCCCCAGAGCCACCCAGTTGGTGACGTTGCGCGTGGCCGCCGCGGCGGCGACCCTGCGCACCAGCGACGGTCCGTCGGCACCCCGCCCCCCGCCGTTCCGCCCGGCAGAGGCGTGGACGCTGGCGAACAGGACGTTGTCGGCCTGGCGGACCAGGCCGAGCCCGTCCCGGTACCTGCCGCCGATCTGCACGACCCGGTCGGCGCGGAACGAGGCGACCATGCCGACGTTCCGAGACGCCTGGGGGAGGATGTAGAGGTAGCGGTAGGTGTTGCGGGCGATTCTCCAGGAGTAGACCTCGACATTGCCGATCGAGCGCAGCTGCCGGACCCCCCGGGCCGGCACACTGGGTACTTCCTGAAGTGCCACCACGCTGTTGGTCTGCGCGATCGTGGCCACGCTGGCCCAGCGGTCGCGCCCGTTCTCCATGTTCCAGGTGACCAGCCGGTGGCTGTCGGGACTCACCGCCTGTGCTGTGCCTCCTCCCATCACCAGCAGGCCGCCTAGCATCAGTGCGCTGGCAACGACGGCGGCGGCACGGCGCGGCCGTCTGTCGCGCGCCCGGGTCATGGGCGCCTCAGACGGTCGCTTCGCCCGCCGTCGGCGCAGTAACGCGAGGAATTGCATGATTTGGGCTCTCCTTCGTGAGGAGTTGTGAACTCCGCGACGATCGCGCGGAGCCGGTGGCCCATCGGCACCGGAAGGTGACGGGGCGCCCCGACTCCGACGCTAAGGCCGAAGCCGGCGAATCGCCTGCCCCCCACCGTGCTTGGTAAGACCCCCGTAATAGGTCGACGACGCTCCTGCGTGCGCACAGGTGAAGTCCCTTTGCACGCAGTGGGGGTGAGGCTGTCTCACCAGGTTCTGCCCGAGTCCCCGAGCCGCGATCCGCGCCGTGGAAGTCGCGGTGCCTGCACGGTTGTTGGGACACCAAGGCTTGCGGACACCGTAATCGCCGGGCAGGAGAATGCAATTGGCCTCGACGTCCGCCGGTTCTCCTGGGTGTCGACGAGTTCGCGTTCCGCCGTGGCCGGCGCTACCCCAAGACCGTGCGAGATCGCCGCCCGCGGCTACCAGGGCTGTCGCGGAACCGTCCGCCGCTTCCTCAACTCCCTTGCCCAGCACAACGGTTCGCGCCCGACCTCACCGCCACCACCTGCGGCCGCTTGCCGCCTGGCCCGCAGTTTCGCGGTGATCCTGAGGTGGCGGGAGGGACACCGCCTCAACGAGTGGTGCACGCAAGCTGAGGAGCATGAGGTCAAGGAGGCTCGCGCGTTCGCCAACGGCCTGCGGAAGGATCTCGCGGCCGTCGTCGCCGGCCGCACCCTCCCACTCGGCTCGGGCGGCGTCGAAGTCAACGTCACAAGGATCGAGCTCCTCAAGCGCCAGCACTCTGGACGCGCCGGCTTCGACCTCCGCCGAAGACGCATCCTGCTCGCACACTGACCGACCGCTTCACGGAAATCGCCGAAGAGCCAGTTGAGCGAGTCCATGGACGGCAGCGTCCATACCGTCAGGAGAGTTCATGTCCGCGCCCACCTGACCATCCGGTGCTCCAACTTCGCCCACTCGCCTACGTGATGGACACGTCCCCGTTCACAGAGCTGAGCGATCGACTCGGTCCGCAGCCGCTTCCCCTGCTTCGCCGTGACCGGAAAGACAACGGGCATCAGCATGTTCTCCGTGCGTTGCCCGCACTGGAGTTCCTGCCATGCCTGGCGCAGGATCCGGGCGCCGCTGTAGCCGCCGAAGTCGGCTCCATCGCGATCGCGTCCGCCCGAACCTCAATGACCAGCAGGCAGACTTCGCGCACCCAGGCATCGGCGCCGCGGTCGCCGGAACGGTCATCGAGCACGTACAGGTGACCGTCACGTTCCCGGCCGGTGGCGGCGATGCCCGCTTCGTCGCCGACGGCGGACTGGCTGCCGCTCGCCTTTCGGGCCGCGCGCGAGGGCGACAACTGGCCGGGTAGACCCGCAAGTTCTGGTGCCGCTCCGCCCTCGGCAGCGGGAGTCAGACGAAGGTTCGGCGCAGATGTGCCGTCAGACGTTCCGGTACGGCGGGGTGGAAGCGTCCGGAGAGGTAGCCGTCTGGACGGATCAGGATGGCCTCGCCGTCACGCGGCGCGTAGGCGTCTCGGAACTCACCTGCCGCGTCGCACACCCGTGGTGGGTGCAGGCCGACCGGCCGTGCGTCCCCCGGTACCTCTGCGGCGGTGACCAGGTAGGCGTCGAGCAGGCCGTGAGCGGCGCGATGCGCCTCGGCGGCACAGGACTCAAGCCGGGCGGCACCGTCTCCTGACGCGTGCTGCGGGCCCGCGAACAGCAGCAGCACGTGACGCGGAGTGCGCAGCAGGTCGAAGAGGCGCCGCGGGTAAGTGGCGAGTTCACTGAGCAGGCCGCGGCAGTCAGGTGCCCGGTCGCCGGGAGCAGGGCCGACATCCGGTGTGCCGTCCGCCTGTGGCTGGGTGAGTGGGCTGTCGGGATAGGCGACCAGCAGTTGGGCCTGTCGCCGCAGCATCATCTCGTTGTCGGATCCGTTGTTGAGGGGCCCGGAGCCGGCCTGACGGACGGCGCGGGCATGACGGACCGTGCGGTTGAGTACTTCCTCCGCGACCGGACGTCGTTCTGCGTGATACGTCTCAAGCAGGCCGTCTGTGGCCAGGCCGCGGACGACCAGGGCAAGTTTCCAGGCGAGGTTGTAGGCGTCCTGTACACCGGTGTTCAGGCCCTGCCCGCCGAGCGGTGGGTGGATGTGCGCGGCGTCCCCGGCGACGAAGAGGCGCCCGTTCCGGTAACGGTCGACCAGGCGGTGACTGGTCCGGAAGCTGGACGACCAGCGCAGCGTGGAAGCGGTTGTCACCTCCGGGGACAGCCGGTCGAGCACGGCCTGGATCTGGCCGAGGTCCAGACCCTGACCATCTCCCAGGCCAAGCCCGCTCTCGTCCGACGCGCTCGACTCGTCTTCGCCCTCGGCCTGGGCACTGGGACACAGCATCGACAACCAGTACCGCCGGCCCCCCGGCATCGGGATGCAGACGAGCATGTCGTCCACCTCACCGTTCGCGTCCAGTTTCACGGATCGCATGCTGTGGCCAGCGGGCAGTTCCCAGTCGACCTCGACGTCGCCGATCATGTACTGCTCGGGGAAGGCGTCGCCCTCGAAGGTCAGCCCGGCCACCTTGCGGACCAGGCTGTGCGCACCGTCGCAGCCTACGACGTAGCGGGCGTGCAGGCGCTCGATCTGGCCGTCGGCGTGGGCGAGAGTGGCTTCGACCTCGTCAGGGTGGGTCTCCAGCGAGCGGAGCTCGATCGATCTCTCCACTTCGGTGCCAAAGCTCGCAAGGTGCTCGGCGAGCAGCCGCTCGGTCTCGTACTGGGGCAGCGTGGCGAAGGGGTAGGGGATCTCCGGTGGCAGGGTCAGCTCCACTCGGGGGCGAGGTTTACCGTCGATGTAGACCAGCTGGCCCAGATGGGGCACCGCCTTGTCCAGGGCCCTGCGGACCAGGCCCATGGCGTCCCACACCTCCAGCGTGCGGGGCACGATTCCGATGGCCTTGGCATAGGGTTCCGGGGCGGCCAGCCGATCGACGATGCGGCAGTCCACGCCGTGCCGGCGCAGCTCGGCCGCTACCGTCAGGCCCACAGGACCAGCACCCACCACGAGTACGTCGACATCGGCCATGGTCATGCCCTCTCGTCATCCGGATCGGCTCAGGAGCAAGTCTGCTTGACCAGATCGCATCGTGCCTGCTGGGACTACGCCCCGCCGCGGGAATTGGGTCGCGCTGACTTCTCTCCCTGGCGGGAACATCTGCCATATGGGGCCCTTCCCGAATCTGTCTGTTCCTCGGGAGGCAACACGTCAGACCAGGTTGCATGTTGACCGGTGCGAGGTCGCGTGGCGCGCGGAGGAGATGTCGGTGCGGCGCCGAGTCGGTGTCAGGGAGTCGCCCTCGGCGCGGGATTGCGCCGAGGGCGATCTGTGTGACTAGAGCTGGGTGGCACCGCCGTCGACGAACAGTTCCGCGCCGGTGGTGAAGGAGCTCTGGTCCCCAGCCAGGTAGAGGGCGGTGGCGGCGACCTCGTCGGGACGGCCGGCTCGGCCGAGTGGGGTCGGTGCGGCGGGCTCGGCGGCCTGGCCGTCTTGGGGGAGTGCGGCGCGCAGTTCGTCGGCGCCGGGGGTGGTGACGGGGCCGGGGGTGACGGCGTTGACTCGGATGCCGCGGTCGGCGAGTTCGGCGGCCCAGGTGCGGGCCAGGCTACGGATCGCGGCCTTGGTGGCGGCGTAGATGCCCAGGCCCGGGACAGCGCGCAGGGCGGCGCTGGAGGAGAGCAGGATCACCGAGGCGCCGGCCGGCAGCAGGGGAAGTGCCTTTTGGACGGTGAAGACCGTGCCCTTGAGGTTGATGGAGGTGGTGCGTTCGTAGTCCTCCTCGGTGATGGTGCCGAGCGGGCCGGAGTCGCCGACGCCGGCGTTGGCCACGACGATGTCGAGTTGACCACTGCGCTCGGTGATCTCGGCGAAGATCCGGTCGAGGTCGTCGAGCTTCGATACGTCGCTTTGGATGCCGATGGCGCGGCTGCCGATCTGCTGGACGGCGCTGTCCAGTTCGGCCTTGCGGCGGCCGGTGAGGTAGACGGTGGCTCCCTCGGCGGCGAACCGGCGGGCGATGGCCAGGCCGATGCCGGTGGACGCCCCGGTCACGAGGGCGGTCTTGTTGTCGAGCTGTCCCATGACATTCTCCCAATGGTTGATGTAACTGTTGTGGTTACATTTAGGGGCGCGAAAAGCGCCCGACTGTCGCGGCCCGGTGGGGCCGGCGGTCGAAACTAGGCGGCTTTGAGTACGTCGCGCAGCACGTCTTCCAGGGTGGTTCTTGCCAGCTCCGCGCGGAGGGCGGTCTCGACTCCGTCGTAGGCGACGCCCAGCACCGGTGCGATGCCGTGGCCCACGACGCACTCGGGGTCGGGTGTGGCCGGGTGCAGGGCGAAGATCGGCCCTGGCTCCACTGCCTCGTAGACGTCGAGCAGAGTGATCGTCGACAGGTCCCGCGAGAGCGTCCAGCCGGCGCCGGCGCCTCTTCGGGAGTCGACCAGTGCCGCCTTGCGCAGCTGGGCCAACAGGCGCCGGATCACTACGGGGTTGGTGTTGACGCTTGTCGCGATCTGCTCGGAGGTGGCGACGTCATGGCCGCGGCGCTGATACAGCCCGATCCAGGTCAGGGCGTGTGCGGCGACGGTCAGCCTGCTGTTGGCACTCATCTGGTCTGTGACCTCCCTTCGTGTTGTAACTATAACAGTTATGACTGTCCTCGGCGAGTGCCTGAGCTGACCTCCCGGGTGGAGACCCCGTTCGGGAGGAGCGAGAGACCTCGGTGGTCGCCGTCACCGCCGGTCGGCCGGGCCGCTCCGGTCGCCTGCGGAGCGGTGGGCATCGAGCGAGGCCAAGCGGCGGGCGTCGGGGCTTGCGGGCTCGGCGGTGCCGACCAGGAGGTACTGGCCGGGAGCGTTCTGGACCTCGAACGTCTGGTAGGCGAGCGTCAGCCGTCCGGCCCGCGGGTGGTGGAAGGTCTTGGACTTGTTGGTCAGGCGGCTGACGTCCTGCCGGCTCCAGAGTTCCGCGAACTCCGCGCTCTCCGTGCGGAGTTCGTCGATCAGGGCGCGCATAAGCGGGTCGTTGCGCTCGTGGCCGTGGGCCAGCCGCAGCGTGGCGACGGTGTCACGGGCCACGGTGTGCCAGTCGGCGAACAGTTCGCGGGCCGCGGGGTCGCAGAACAGGGATCGGGCCATGTGTCGAGGGTCCGTGAGCGGAGAGAGCAGGGCGTCGGCGAGTGCGTTCGAGGCGAGGACGTCCAGGCGCCGGTTGACCACGTAGGCCACCGCCGCGGGGAAGGCGTCCATCAACTGCAGCAGTTCCGCCGCGACCTGCTCCTCGGCCGGAGAGGAGGGCGCCTGGTGCTCGGGCACGAGCCCGGCCAAGCGGTAGGCGTGCCAGCAGGCATCGACTCCCAGTCGCAGGGCCCGCGCGAGGGCGTCGACGACCTGGCCGGAGGGATGCCGTTCGCGGCCCTGTTCCAGACGGGTGTAGTAGTCGGCGCTGACCCCGGCCAGGACCGCGACCTCCTCGCGCCGCAGTCCGCTGACGCGGCGCCCTCGGGAAAGGGGGAGGCCCACGTCGCCCGGGCTGAGCCGGGAACGACGCGCCAGCAGGAATTCCCCCAGCTCATTGCCGCTCACCCCCGGATCGTACGCCGCCGCTTCCTGGGAGTGGCACACCCAGGAAGCCCCGTCCTGCCACCTGCGCGGGATCGGACACATCCTGGAGGCACCGGTCATCGCACCCCGTGGCCGTCGTCACCCCGAAGGGAAACCCATGTCCAACCCGTCCACCACGGTCACGTCGAAGGTGGTCCTCATCACCGGAGCCAGCAGCGGTATCGGCGAGGCCACCGCCCGAACACTCGCCGCCGCGGGCCACCACGTGGTTCTCGGGGCCCGGCGCACCGACCGCCTGACTGCCCTCGCCACGGACATCGAAGCCCGAGGAGGAAGTGCCCTTCCGCTCAGCCTGGACGTGACCGACCCGGCCGCCGCGCGGTCCTTCGTCGCAGCCGCCCACGACCGGTACGGGCGCATCGACGTCCTGGTCAACAACGCCGGCGTCATGCCCCTCTCGCGCCTGGACTCGCTGAGGATCGACGAGTGGAACCACATGATCGACGTGAACCTGCGCGGGGTCCTGCACGGCATCGCCGCCGTCCTGCCGATCATGCAAGCCCAGCGCCGCGGGCACATCGTGAACATCTCCTCCGTCTCGGGACTGCGGGTCGACCCGACCGCAGCCGTCTACAGCGCCACCAAGCACGCCGTACGCGCCCTCTCGGAGGGCCTGCGCCAGGAGAGCCGGGAACTACGAGTCACCGTCGTCAGTCCGGGCCTGACCCGAAGCGAGCTGACCGAATCCATCGGCGACAGCGGGGTCAAGGACGCGGTGCGGGACCAAATGGGCATCGCGATCCCCGCCACCGCGATCGGTGCAGCGGTCCGCTACGCCATCGACCAGCCCGCCGACGTAGACGTCAACGAACTCGTCGTCCGACCCACGGCCCAAGAATGAAAACCCGCACCCGAGTCACGGAACGGCAGCACCGATGGTGAGCGAACAGCAGGTACACGACTGGGTCGAAGGCTACGTGCGAGCCTGGACCACCAACAGCAGGAAGGACATCGCCGCACTGTTCACCCCACACGCCGAATATCACGAATGGCCTTACGAGACCGCCTGGTTCGGCCGCGAGGCGATCGTCGACGGCTGGCGCGACCGCGCACCATGGCAGGAGGGCGGCTGGGAATTCGAGTGGACCCTTCTCACCATCAACGGCGACACCGCCGCGATCGAGGGCACCGGCCGGTACAAAGAACTGGGCACCTTCGCCAACCTCTGGACCATGACATTCGACAAGAACGTCACATGCGCCATGTTCCGCATGTGGAACAACCAGGTCTGAATCGCGCGACGGGCAGAGCCGAACGCCGGCGCCCCGCCGCGCTTGGCCCTTCACCAGGTCGGTATACGGCTCGTCCCACGGGTCCTTGAGCCCGAAGCCGCGGTGTGGGTTCTCCAACCAGCTGCACCAGTGCCAGCCCAGACGCCACGACCGGGCCGCGAACGTGTCGGCGATCATCCGGTAGCCCTCGCCGCGCTCGGCCTGGTCGCGTGCCGACCCGACGCGCGAAGGGCTCATGGCTGTCGGACACCAATTGCCGGTATCCGCCAGGAGGATCGGCAGCCCGGTGCGCTCGTGCCACAGGCCGACGTTGTGCGGGTACCGCAGATTCGTGTCGTCCGCGTGGACGATGCCGATGGACGAGAACGGATTCCCATCGGGTGTCAGGAACCGCCATCGGGCCGAAGTGTCCAGCGTGACGTATCCGTGCGCGGCCATGCCCGTCCCTCTCCCGGTCGCCGTGTTCGCGGACCGCGGCAGTGCGCCGGGCCGAAGGTCTTGCTTCGGGGCTACTCGCCGCGGTGAGCCCCGTTGCGGGTCTGTACGGGTACCTCGTGGGGACTATCGCGGGCGCACTGTCCACCAGTTCGGTGCTGATGTCCGTGCAGGGCACCGGAGCGATGGCAGTGCTCATCGTCAACGTGCCCCAGGTGAGGGGCGGACCACAGGCAGCCGGGGCCCTGGCCACGCTCGCCGTGTTGAGCGGTGTGACCATGCTCGTCTTCGGCGTGCTGCGGCTTGGGTCGCTGGTGCGCTTCGTGCCCAACGCGGTGCTCACGGGCTTCGTCAACGCGGTCGCGGTGAACATCGTTCTGTCGCAACTGGCCCACGTCACCGGGTACAAGAGCGCGAGTCCCAACCGTATCGCCAGCGCGGTGGTCACCGCCCTGCACGTGGAGTCCTTCCGCTGGCAGACAGTGGTGGTGGCCGTCGCAACCCTGGTACTGGTCGTGGGGCTGGAGCGGACGCCACTGGGCGCCCTGGGCATGGTAGTTGGAGTGGTGGTCACATCGGCGCTGACGGTGGTGACGGGTTGGAAAGGCGTCGTACAGGTGCAAGAAGTGGCCGCCATCCCCCCGCATCTTCCGTCGCCGCAGCTCCCGTCGCTGTCGACCGTGGCCCCGTTGCTCGTCCCGGCCGTCTCGCTGGCATTCGTCGGCCTGGTGCAGGGCGCGGCGATCAGCCAGTCGGTGCCGAACCCCGACGGTAAGTACCCCAACGTCTCGGGGGACTTCCGAGGGCAGGGGGTCGCCAATCTCGCCGCCGGACTCTTCGGCGGCGTGCCGGTCGGTGGGTCCATGTCGGCGACCTCCCTGCTGCGCACAGCGGACGTGCGCAGTCGGCTGGCCAACATCACGGCAGCCGCCGTGATGGCCGCTGTCATCCTGTTCTTCGCCGGCCTCGCCGGCCTCGCCGGACGCATCGCCATGCCTGCGCTCGCCGCACTGCTGATGTTGGTGGGATTGCGCACCTTCAACATCGACCGGGTTCGGATGGTATGGCGCACTGGGGGGACCCAGGCGATGGTGATGACGGTGACGTTCTTCCTCACGCTGTTGATCCCACTGCAGTACGCCGTGCTCTCCGGGGTGGGGATCTCCGTGGTGCTGTTCGTGGCGCGGCAGTCCAACAAGGTGACAGTCGTCCGTTGGAGATTCCCGGAAGGGGCGATCCGCCCGCGGGAGGACGAACCCCCGCAGGCGCTGCCGGCGCACGAGGTCGTGGTGCTCGCGGTGTACGGGAGCCTGTTCTTCGCCTCGGCACGGACCGTCGAGGCACAACTCCCCGACGTCACAAGGGAGTCGGTGGGATCGGTGGTGGTGCTCAGGCTGCGTGGCAAGGAGGATCTGGGCAGCACCTTCATCCAGGCCGTCACCCGATACGAGCGGGAACTCGACGAGGTGGGGAGTCACCTCGTCCTGGCAGGAGTGGGAGACCGGGTGCGCAGTCAACTGGAGCGCACCGGAGCGCTGGCGCAGCTCGGACCCGACAACGTCGTTTCTGCCACGGCCGAGGTGGGAGAGTCCTTGCAGGTCGCGATCGAGCGGGCACACCGGCTCAGCGGCGAGCCTCCACAAGACTGATGTCCCATCCCATCGAGCGTCGTAGTCAACCGGTTGAGAGTCGGGCTGTTGTACTGGGGCAATGAGCCAGAAACCTGCCGCCTCGGTACTGGTGGAACAGCAGCAACGGTTGAGGGGAGCACTGCCCTTCGCGGACACCGCGGACTTCGACAACGCGGGTCGTGCGACCACTTCGGCGGGGTCAAGGGCGTGACCAACCAGCAGGATGTCGACGCGGGCCAGGTTTGCGTCCTGGCACCTGTGGGCTTCGAAGAACACGCGGTGGCCGAGAACGTCTTCGCGGGCACCGCCATGGCCCGCCGAGCCGGATACATGTACGGCGCCGCACTCGAACGCGGCCCGCGCGGGCAGGTGGGAGCGGGGCTTGGCCAGACCACCTCGACCGGAACCTTCACGCTGATCCGCCCCACCGTGCACGTCACGGAGACGGGCCAGGAGGAAGTCGTTGACGGCATCAGGATGCGCTTCCAACTGGCTCCGCACTCCGAAGCCCCCGCGGAGATGCACATCCACTTCCCCGACCACCGGGCACTGTGCATTGCGGAGAACGCCACCCACACCCTGCACAACATCCTGACCATCCGCGGGGCGCGCGTGCGCGACCCCCATGCATGGGCCGGCTACCTCACCGAGGCGATCGACCTGTTCGCCAACGAGACAGAGGTTGCGTTCGCCCCACACCACTGGCCGACCTGGGGCAAGGACCGCGTGGTGGAGTTCCTCTCCCTCCAACGTGACCTGTACGCCTACCTCCACGACCAGACACTGCGGATGCTCAACCAAGGACTGGTCGGCTCCGAGATCGCCGAACACCTCCAGCTCCCGCCCGCGCTGGAGAACACCTGGCACACCCGCGGCTACTACGGGTCCGTCAGCCACAACGTCAAAGCCATCTACCAGCGCTACATGGGCTGGTACGACGGCAACCCCGCTCACCTGTGGCAGTACCCGCCCGCCGAAGCCGCCACCCGCTACCTCGACTTCATGGGAGGCGCCGACGCCACCGTGGCCAAAGCCCGGCGCTCCTACGAGGCGGGCGACTACCGCTGGGTCGCCGAAGTCATGGGCCACGTCGTTGCCGCCCACCCCGACCACGCCGACGCTCGTACCCTCCTCGCCGACGCCTACGAACAACTCGGCTACGGCTCCGAGAACGGCACTTGGCGCTGCGCCTACCTTTCCGGGGCCCACGAGCTGCGCCACGGTATCTTCGGCACCCCCGTCTCAGGAGTGTCGCCGGACTTGATCGCCCAGCTCGCCCCGGAGCAGCTCTTTGACGCCCTGGCCATCCGGATCAACGGCCCCCGCGCCTGGCACGAACACCTCGCTGTGGACGTGGAGTTGACCGACACCGGCCAGCGCTACCGGCTGCGGCTGGCCAACGGAGTCCTCACCCACAGCGCAGCCCAGCAGCACACACCGGCTGATGCCACGCTGAGGGTGACGAGAACGGCACTGCCGAAGCTGACAGCCGGAGAAGCGACACCAGAGGCCCTCAGTGACCTCGGCGTAGAGATGGACGGCGACCCGTCAGTGCTCGACCGGCTGCTGGCCACACTCGACTCCCCGGACCCGAACTTCGCCATCGTCACCCGTCCACCCGCCGCATGCGGCGATGCCCGTGCCTGACGGGCGCCAGCAGCCCTGGTGGACCCTCGACTCTGACGACGCGGCTACGGGCACGCGAGCGGCATCGCGCTCAGTGTTGCCGTCCGCGCCGGCTCGCGAACCACAGGCCGGAGATCAAACCGATGACCCACACGATCAGCAAGGCCACCCACAACGGCATCGTGATGATGGGGATGATCAGCCTGATCTGAGCTTCCGCTCTGTTCTCGAAGATGAAGACCAGAGCGAGCACGCAGAGCAGAACTGGGACGAGCCAGCTGCTGTGACGCCATCCGCCCGTGCGGTTCGATGATTGCTTTGCCGTCCGCTGTGCCATGACCGCAGAACCCTGCCCTTCTGCGCCATTCGCTATCCACTCCCTTCCAGGGTGCGCTCGAAGGGACCTGCCCGCCATCGGTCTCCCCGGCCGCGCCGGACGTCAGGGTCGACCTTGTCGAACAAGCTGTTCAGAAGAGCTACGGTCACCGCAGGCTGCGATCGCGGTGAAGGCCATAACAGCTCCAACAGTGCCGATGGCATACAGATCGGCAGCGCCACTGTTCAGACCGCCCGACATGGCCACAGCAGGATTTCGGTATGGCGGCCGACAGCAGCAGACTCAGAGACGAAGCCAAGGTCGACTTCGGCAGGATGGCGCTCGATCAGGCGATCATGTCCCGCGCTCCGCACCTTTCGGACACTCATCCCGTTTGCCGGACATGGAGGTAGTGCAGTGGCTCAGTATTTTGCCCACGACGGTCCCTCACTACAGGCTCTGGACCACGCGTGATGTCAGCACTATCGGCCATGACTGACGACGCTGCGGAATCGTCCGCCCCGCCGGTCGGTTCGCACAACGAATGGGACCCGCTGGAAGAGGTCATCGTCGGGCGCCTCGATGGCGCGAGGATCCCGTCCGACCATCCGGTCGTGGCCTGCAACATCCCGCCCTGGGCGACGCGGTTGCAGGCGTTTGCCGCCGGACACAGATATCCGCGCATGCTGATCGAGCCGGCACAGCATGAGCTCGATCAGTTCATCGCTCTCCTCCAGTCGCTCGACATCACGGTCAGACGCCCGGACGCAGTCGACCACGGGCGACGCTTCGGCACCCCCGACTGGTCGTCGCGCGGCTTTTGCAACACCTGTCCGCGGGACAGCATGCTCGTGATCGGCGACGAGATCATCGAGACCCCGATGGCATGGCCGTGCCGGTATTTCGAGACCCACTCCTACCGCGAGATCCTCAAGGACTACTTCCGGCGCGGCGCGCGCTGGACGGCGGCACCAAAACCGCAGCTCACTGACGCACTGTTCGACGCGGATTTCACTGTCCCCGAGCCCGGGGAGCCGATGCGGTACATCCTCACCGAGTTCGAGCCGGTTTTCGACGCGGCGGATTTCCTGCGCGCCGGACGCGATCTGTTCGTGACGCGAAGCAACGTCACCAACCGCATGGGAATCGACTGGTTGCGTCGCCACCTCGGACCCGGCTATCGCCTCCACGAGATCGAGAGCCGCTGCCGCACGCCCATGCACATCGACACGACGTTGACCCTGCTCTCGCCCGGCAAGGCACTGGTCAATCCCGAATACATCAACGTCGACCACCTGCCCGACGTCCTGAAGTCATGGGACATCCTGATCGCGCCCGAGCCCGACCCGATCGACGACCGCCTGCTGAGGATCACCTCGATGTGCGGTGCATGGCTCAACATGAACCTTCTGATGATCGACGAAAACCGGGTGATCGCTGAGCGACACCACACCACCATGCTGCGCGCCCTCGAAGAATGGGGATTCGAGCCGATCCCGTGCGACCTACTGCACTACGCGCCGTTCGGCGGCTCGTTCCACTGCGCGACGCTCGATATCCGGCGCCGCGGCACGCTCGAATCGTATTTCCAGTGATCGGCCCCCAGCTCACTGCGCGCCAACCCCAGGATGGGCCCGCGTGAGACGATCACAGTGCGTTGCAAGGTTGGAGGCAGCCGATGAGTTCCGTGATCGGCGAGGTCGCACCACCTGCGCTGGGAATCGCGCTGTCACCGTTCCCCGTCATCCCGGCGATCTTGTTGTTGTTCACCCGCAGGCCACGGGCGACCAGCAACGTGTTCCTGACCGGCTGGACGATCGGGATCGCCGTACCCACCGGCGTCTTCACCACGCTGGCCTCGGTCATCGAACAGCATGAGGAGACGCCCACCTGGGCCTCTTGGGCCAGGATTGTCCTGGGCACAATCCTGCTCGCCGTCGGTATCCAACGCTGGTTCAGCTCGCGACAGCAGAAGACGGCGCCGCAGTGGATGCGCTCCCTTGAGGAATCAACCCCCGCACCGGCTCTGCGACTGGGGCTGCTGCTGTCGGCAGCCAACCCCAAGATCCTTCTACTGGCCATGGCAGGCGGACTCAGCATCGGCGCCGCCGACCTACCAGCACCCCGCACCGTCACCGCCGTCGTCGTTTTCACCGCCATCGCGGCCTGCACCGTCGCCCTACCCGTGCTGCTCCACGCGCTCCTCGGCGAGCGGATCGTCGCCCCGCTGCGCCGTGCGAAAGGCTGGCTCGAAGTCCACAACGCCACGGTCATGACCCTGGTGATCACCGCGATCGGCATCGTGCTGATCGCCGAAGGATGCACGACGCTGTGGAACCAGCGCTGACCGACGACGGACCGAACCACCTGCTCAGCAACGCCGCTCACGACAGCCACGGAGAGCCGCCTCGCCCGCGGCTCGGTCCATCGCGCGCCCAGCGTCGTCCGAGGCGTCGACACCGACGACCAACGGCGCACGCGGGCCCCCGCCACCCCGTCGGCACGACCGGAGCAGACGCGGTGCAGCGCGCCGCACCACCGGGCCGGCCGGAGGCCGGACGGCCGTGCTGGGGCCGGGTGGCCCCGACGGTGTGGACCTGTGGGCCCAAGCGCCCCGACCCGCTGCGCCGGAACCTGACGACGGGAAGGTGCCCAGGAGCCGATGCCGCTCCTGCGGAGCGGCGGATCACGGAGGTCACCATGAGCGGAACACCAGGGAAGGACCGCATCGTCGTGGGCGTCGACGGCTCGGACTCCTCGAAGGATGCCCTGCGTTGGGCGGTGCGCCAGGCCGAGTTGACCGACGGTGTCGTGTGCGCGGTGACCGCGTGGGAGCACACGCCATTGTTCGGCTCGGTCGGTCGGATGGGCGTGCACGCGGAACTCGCCGACGATCTGAAAGCCGAGGCGAGCCGGGTACTCGACGATGCCGTTGAGGAGGTCGTACCGCCGGAGCAGGCGGCCCGCGTCCGCCGTAGCTTGGCGTACGGCACCCCCGCAGCGGCGTTGGTGGACCAAGCCAAGGGCGCTGACCTGTTGGTGGTCGGCAGCCACGGCCGCAGCGGGTTCACGCGCGCTCTCCTGGGATCGGTCAGCCAACACTGCACTCAGCATGCGCCGTGTCCGGTCGTCGTCGTCCGCAGAGGGCGCGAAGCGCCGGACCGCGGAACGTAGCTCCTCCGCGCCGTCCGCCCCGCCACACCGCCCGCCGGCACCCTCCTGAAAACGGCTCCATCGACAACTGAGGTCGTGTACCTGGCGCGTCTGCCGGGCCCAGCGCTTCGCCAACCACTCCCAGACCGTGGCCAGTTCAGCGACCAGCTCCTGGCGGTCTTGGCACAGACCCCAGTGTTCGATCTGCCGACGTGGCCCGCAATCGGGCCACTACGGCTGTCTACACGGAAAGTCGGCGGGCAGAGCCCCTGACAGTCGAGCCGTGGTCCGTGGACGACAGAAGGCAACAGCAGGACCAGCCCCCGGGGCGGCTCGGCCGACGGTGCTCGTGACCGGCAAGAGGCGGGAGAGCTGGGCAAGTCGTCCTGTGCGGCAGCCTGTCCCCACTTTTTGACGGCACGACTCCGACAGTCGGGCGCCAGCCGCATACGTCGGGGAGTGCTTATCGCGGAATGAAGTGAAATCTGCGGCAAGCCCGTCTATATCTCAGACAGGCTTTGTCGTAAAACCAGCTGAAGGACTGCCGCAAGGAAGGTCAGACGTAGTGCCCGGACGCATGGCACGGCTGTGGCACTCGCTGACCACCGCCCATCCGGCCCGCACGGTCGTCATGGCGTTCGCTGCAGTGATCGTGATCGGCACCGCGTTACTGGCGCTGCCCGTGTCGTCCCGAGAGAACAGTGCGACCGACCTCATCACCTCGTTGTTCACCTCGACCTCGGCTGTCTGCGTCACCGGGCTCGTGGTGGTCGACACCGGCACGTACTGGAGTGGCTTCGGCGCCGGCGTCATCCTCGCGCTCATCCAGGTTGGCGGCTTCGGCATCATGGCGCTGGCCTCGTTGCTCGCACTGCTGGTAACCGGAAAGCTGGGGCTTCGGATGCAGTTGAGCGCCCAGGCGGAGACCAAAAGCCTGGGCATCGGGGACGTGCGCCGTGTCCTGCGCGGGGTCGCGGCCACCACCGCCACCGTCGAAATCGCCGCCGGCGTCATCCTCGCCCTACGTTTTCGCTACAAGTACGGTGAGCCGGTCGACCGAGCGGCATACATGGGTCTCTTCCATGCGGTTTCGGCCTTCAACAACGCTGGCTTCGGACTGCACGCGAACAGCCTCACCCGCTACGCCCAGGACCCCTGGGTGACGCTCCCCGTCGCGGTTGCGGTCGTCCTGGGAGGCATCGGGTTCCCCGTAGTGCTGGAGCTGTTGCACCACCGCCTGCAACGGCGCACGGGCGGACGCCGGCGATGGTCACTGCACACCAAGCTGACACTGGTCACCACGGTCGTCCTGCTGGTCACCGGCACGGTGTTGACCTGTCTGCTGGAGTGGACCAACCCAGCCACGCTGGGACGCTTCGACTGGGACGAGAAGCTGCTGAACGGCTTCTTCCACTCGGCGATGAGCCGTACCGCCGGATTCAACGCCCTCGACATCAGCGAGATGCAAGCCTCGACGTTGCTGATGACGTGCATGCTGATGTTCATCGGCGGCGGCAGCGCGGGCACCGCCGGCGGCATCAAGGTCACCACCTTCGCCGTGCTCGCCGCGGCGATCCTGGCCGAGGTGCGTGGCGAACCGGACTCCACCGTCATGGACCGACGCCTGGAACCGCACGTCCTGCGCCAAGCGCTGTCCGTGGCACTGCTCGGTATGGGACTCGTGACAGCAGCCACGATCTCGCTGCTCACCGTCGTCAACGCGCCTTTTGAAGACGTGCTCTTCGAAGTCGTGTCCGCCTTCGGCACGGTCGGACTGTCCCCAGGGATCACGGCAGACTTGCCCACGTCCGGCCGGCTGGTCCTCATTCTGCTCATGTTCGTCGGCCGACTTGGACCGATCACCCTGGCCTCGGCGCTCGCGCTGCGCAATCGCACCCGCCGCTACCAACTACCCGAGGAGCGACCCGTCATTGGGTAACTACCTGCACGCCCTGCGCCGTCGCCGCCGCGAATGGCTCGCCAAGCAGCACCTGGAGCCGAGTGACGAACGGCTCGCCGTGATCGGCCTGGGCCGTTTCGGCAGCTCGCTGGCCCACGAACTGACGCGCTGCGGTTGGGACGTCCTTGGTATCGACACCGACGCGGCCCTTGTCCAACGGCACAGAGAGGCGCTGACCCATTCCGTCGTCGCCGATTGCACCGACCCCGAAGTCCTCCGGCAGCTGGGAGTGCACGAGTTCACCGTCGCGGTCGTCGGCATCGGAACCGACATCGAGGCCAGCATGCTGATCACCTCCAACCTGTTGGATGTCGGCGTGCCCAACATCTGGGCCAAAGCGGTCAGTCACCAGCACGGCCGGATCCTGGAACGAATCGGCGCCCACCACGTTGTCCTCCCCGAACACGAGATGGGTGAGCGGGTAGCTCACCTGGTGACTGGAGGAATGCTCGACTTCATCGAGTTCGACGACGACTACGCACTCATCAAGACCGTCGCGCCCGCGGTCGTCACCGGCACCCCACTGGGACAGTCCGTCGTGCGCAGCCAGTACGGCGTAACCGTGGTCGGCATCAAACGGTCAGGCCAGGACTTCACCTACGCCACCGCCGAAACGGTCGTCGAAGAGGGCGACATCATCATCGTCACCGGAAAGACCCACGCGGTGGAGGCATTCTCCGGACTCAGCTGACGGCTCTGCGGACTCCGGCATCCTGGAGACGATCGCCGGGACCCGGTGAGCCCGTCACTGCCCGCCGTACTACTTCGTCCTTGCACGGGGCGTTCGTGCTTGGGCCAGCAGGTGGTCACGGGCTCCTGTGAATCCGTCTGCTGGACACGACGGTGGATCCGGTTCGTGGTGTCACAGTTCGATCCAGCCGGCGGCGATCGCCAGGATGCCGACGACGGCACCGACCACGGAGACTGCGAAGATGACGAGTTCGCGTGAGGTGAAGAGGATCCGGCCTTGCTCGCGGCGGGCCATGACGAACAGCACGGTGGCGGGCGCGTAGACGATGAACGAGACCAGCACGAACTTCAGCCCGGCTGCGTACAGCAGGAACGCCGTGTACGCGGTGGCCAGTGCGGCGGTGACCAGTTCGCGGGTGGTGCCTTCCCGTCGGGTGGCGCCGGGACCGCGGTAGAGGGCGATCTTCAGCGCGTAGCCGGCGGCCAGGAGGTAGGGGATGAGTGACAGCGCGCTGGTCAGGTCGAGGGTGAAGTCGAAGGCGTCGTTGGAGAACAGCGTGATGACGAGGACGAGCTGCGACAGGCAGGTGGTCATCAACAGGGCGGGCACCGGCACGTCGGCGGCGGACGAGCGTCGCAGGAAACGGGGCATGTCGTCGTCCTTCGCGGCGACGAACAGCACCTCTGCCGCCATCAGGCTCCAGGCGAGGTAGGCGCCGAGCACGGAGACGATCAGGCCCACGCTCACGAACACGTTGCCCCAAGGGCCGACGGCAGCCTGCAGCACCTGCCCCATCGAGGGCTGACGCAGCGTCGCGATCTCGCGCATGGGCAGGATGCCGTAGGAGACGATGGTCACCGAGGCGAAGACCGCCAAGACGCTTAGGAAACCCAGGATGGTGGCCCGGCCGATGTCTTCGCGGCGCTTGGCGTGGCGGGAATAGACGCTGGCGCCCTCGACACCGATGAAGACGAAGACCGTGACCAGCATCGTGCTGCGCACCTGGTGGAAGAGCGAACCCGCGTAGTCGGCGCCGAAGAGGTTCTCGGCGAAGACACCGGGTCTGAGACAGAACAGTGCCAGGACGATGAAGACCAGGATGGGGACGAGTTTGGCGACGGTGACGATCCGGTTGATTGCCGTGGCTTCCCTGACCCCGCGTCTGATCAGGAAAAAGAACCCCCAGAGGCCGATCGAGGAGAGCGCTGCGGCGAGCAGCGTCTCACCGTTTCCGAGCGCCGGCGCGACGGCCCCGACGGTGGACATGATCAGCACCCAGTAGGTGACGTTCCCCACGCATGCGCTGGCCCAGTAGCCGAACGCCGAGAAGAAGCCGAGGTATTCGCCGAAGCCGGCCTTGGCGTAGGCGTACATGCCGGCATCCAGCTGCGGCCTGCGGACGGCCAGTGTCTGGAAGACGAAGGCGAGCATCAGCATGCCCAGGCCGGCGATCGTCCAGGCGATCAGTGATCCGATGACACCGGTCGCTTGGGCGAACCGGTTCGGCAGTGAGAACACTCCGGCTCCCACCATCGAGCCGACGACCATTGCCGTCATCGTCGTCAAGCTCAGCTTGGCAGGAGCCGGTGACGCACCGTCGGCGCTCTGCGCGCCCCCACCAGCATGCGCCTCGGTCATGTCGCCTCTCCGTTGGTGTCGGCCGGACCCGTGATGGGCGCGGAAGCTCTTTCGATCTCGAATCCGGTGACGCCGCAGGGGACGCTCTTCGCACGTCTGCCGTCAACCCTGATGGCATCGCGTCCTCACGCGCCTGTCGACGGCTGGTCAGTAGGCCACCGGTTCACGGATGATGGGGCAGGTCATGCAGTGGCCCCCGCCTCGGCCACGGCCGAGTTCGGCACCGACGATGGTGATGACCTCGACGCCGGCTTTGCGCAGCAGGGTGTTGGTGGTGGTGTTGCGGTCGTAGGTGAAGACCACGCCCGGCTCCAGGGCAACGGCGTTGTTCCCGCTGTCCCACTGCTGGCGTTCGGAGGCGTAGACGTCGCCACCTGTGGCGATCACGTGCAGCTTCCCGAGGCCCAGCGCCTTGGCGACCACCGTGGTGAAGGAGCGTGAGCCCTCGTCGGTGATCTCGACGCCGGAGGCACCGTCGGAAGGGCGCAGCGAGAAGGCATGGATGCTGTCGGTGATCGTGGGGTAGAGGGTGACGATGTCGCGGTCCGCGAAGGTGAAAACGGTGTCCAGGTGCATCGCTGAGCGCAGCTTGGGCATGCCGGCGACGATGACGTGCTGAGCTGCACCATGGCGGAACAGGGAAGCGGCGACCTGGGTGATGGCCTGGCGGGAGGTTCGCTCGCTCATGCCCATCAACACCACGCCGTTCCCGACGGGCATGATGTCGCCGCCTTCGAAGGTGGCCTGGGCCCAGTCCAGTTCGGGGTCGCCCCACCAGACCGTGGACCCCGCGTAGTCGGGATGGAAGGTGTAGACCGCCTTCATCAGCAGGGTCTCGTCATGACGGGCGGGCCAGTAGAGCGGGTTGAGAGTGAGGCCGCCGTAGAGCCAGCAGGTGGTGTCGCGGGTGTAGAGGGTGTTGGGCAGAGGCGGCATCAGGTACTCGCGTGTGCCGGTCGCCTCTCGGGCCAGGGCGAGGTAGCCGGTGCGGTGGTCCTCGGGGAGATCGGAGGTGGCGAGTCCTCCGATGAGGAACTCGGCAAGTGCGTGCGGCTGCAGGGACTCCAGGTATGCACGGGTGCCCTCGATCAACCCGAGACCGACCTGGTTCGCGGTGATCTTGCGGTCCAGCAGCCATGAGCGGGCCTCGGGAAGCGCCACGGTCTGCGCCAGCAGATCGTGAAGCTCGACGACTTCCACCCCGCGCTGGGTGAGCTTGTTGACGAAGTCTGCATGGTCGCGCTGGGCGTTCTCCACCCACATGACATCGTCGAACAACAGGTCGTCCGCGTTGGTGGGCGTCAGGCGGCGATGGGCCAGCCCGGGCGCGCAGACCAGGACCTTGCGCAGTCGGCCGACCTCGGAATGCACGCCGTAGGCATGGGCGGGTACGGCGGTGTCGGTCATATCCATCCTTCGGTTACGCAGTCGGAGCCCTGCGTCTTTTCGATCCACCGTTGCCCAGACTTCCCGAACGAGGCCAGTGCACATGGGCCGTTCGGACGTCCGGCTCCGGCGGTAGCGCTCCTCCGGTCCCGACGGCGGAGCTCCTGCGCGCCTGGCGCGCTCGACTGGCCCACCGGGCACGGCTACTTTCCTTCGCGGCCCCGGGAACCATGTGTATCGACGGTCAGTAACGTTGTGCCTTGGCCAGCCGGGCGGTGAGTTTGGGCTCCGGAGGCTGGCGGCTGAACGCGATGGGCTGTACACGCTGGCCCGGCTTGAGGTCCTCGGCGCCGACATATCGGGTCTCGACCACGTGCCCCTTGGCGTCCACGAAGTCGATTTGCGCGGCGTACGAAGCGACATGGTCGGTCTTGTTGACGATGGGGACGTGAACAGCGAGTACGCCGCCGGTCTTGGCCCGGGCGATGCCGGTCATGCCGACCTCGTTGAGGGCGTTCCCGCGCCCCGAAACGTTCTTGAGTGCCTTCTGGGACGCCGCGGCGGCACGTGCGGTCTCCGCCGACACCGAGGCTTCGAACTCCGAGGCGCTCGCGGATACGGAGGGCGGCGTACCGGACGGCGTGGCCGTTACCGGCGAGGAGGTCGTTCTGGACGCGGACCCGGCGCCCGTGCCGCCGTGGCTGCCGCATCCAGCCAGCGCGCCGGCTGTGAGGGTGCACGTGAGGGCGGCCGTCATCGGGGCCAGCAGCCTCACCTTCCGACGGCGGGCGGGGTGGGAGGTAGGCATCGGTCTTCCTTCGGTGTGGGGGCTGTTCTCGGCTCATCGTCGGTGCTGCCCGCCACCCCCGCGACCCGGCCGGCCCCAACCGGCGGCGCCCCGGACTGCGGCGAGCGTTTCTCCCGACGGCGATCCGGTCACGGAAGACCCCGCCCAGGCCCGCCGGGCGGATTCGTGGACATCTCGCCGTACGACGCCGTGCGTTGCGCGCAGTGCGAAACGCGATCCCGTCGTGAAGCCCCCTGAGGCGCGCCCTGACGTCAGTGGGCGCCTGGTCGAAGGCGCGGCCCCGTTCCGCAGGGGGCTGGCTTGTGGCTGAGTGTCAACTCCGGGTCACGTAGGCACCGTTCGGGGGCGCCCCATTGCCATCGCGCCGGTCCTCGAACCGCTGTCGCGGCCCGGATCACGACTGTGCCGAAGGGAAACGAGGCGGGCGCTTCTCGCGTAGGGCCGTGTAGCCCTCGACGACGTCCGGGCCGAGGAAGGTGAGCATTTCGTAGGCGGCGGACTGGTCGAAGGTGGGGCCGAAGGTGCGCAGCCAGTTGTTGAGCGTCCGCTTTGTGAGGCGGATGGCTTGTTGGGGGCCGGTGGCCAGGGTGTCGGCGATTCTGAGGGCCTCGTCGAGGACCTGGTCGCGGGGGAGGGCCTTGGCGACCATGCCGAGGCGCTCGGCTTCGGCGCCGGTGAGCATCTCGCCGGTCAGCAGGTAGTAGCGGGCCTTGGCCATGCCGGCCAGGAGCGGCCAGATGATGGCTGCGTGGTCGCCCGCGGCGACGCCGAGCTTGACGTGTCCGTCGCCGATCTTCGCGTCCTCGGCCGCGATGGCGACGTCGGCGAGCAACGCGGCGACCGTACCGGCGCCCACCGCAACGCCGTTGATCGCCGAAACGATCGGCTTCTCGCAGTTGATGATGTTGTAGACGAGGGCGCTCATCTCGCTGAGCATGTGCGAGACCCGGTCGTAGTCACCGGCCATCCGCTCGACCATCGCGAGGTCCCCGCCGGCGGAGAACGCCCGGCCCGCGCCGGTGATGACCGCGACCCGGGTCTCGGGGTCGGCGGAGACGTCGTTCCAGACCCCGGCGAGCTCGGTGTGCATCTGCTCGTCGGCGGCGTTGTACTTCTCGGGCCGGTCGAGGGTGATGAGCAGAACGCCGTTCGGGCGGCGGGAGAAGGCGAGTTGCTCGTATTGCCCGTAGCCGTCGAAGGTCACCGGAATCCTCCGTTCGTCCCGGTCCGCGTCCGCGCAGACCGGTGTGGTCGACGGCCACAGCCAACCACAGGCGGCCGCAGTGGCTGTGTGCGGAGACAGCGCCGCGGGGGCGCCCCTTTCGGGCGTCCCCGCGGTCACTGGTGTGGGTCAGTCGCGCCCGGTGCTCGCCACGGAGTCGTGGGCGAACTCCAGGTGGGCGAGACCGGGGAGTACGGCGTCGGCCTCGACCAGTGCGTCTGCCTGATGTGTGGTGGTGATGGCCACGACCGTGCAGTCGGCGGCCCGTCCGGACCGGATTCCCGACGGGGCGTCCTCCACCACCAGACAGTCGGTGGGGGAGACCCCGAGGGCCTCGGCCCCGAGCAGGTACGGGGCCGGGTCCGGCTTGCCGCGCGGGCAGTCGTCCGCCGTGACCAGGACCTCCGGGACCGGCAGCCCCGACGCGGCCAGGCGGTGCCGGGCCAGCGCGGCGGAGCACGCCGTGACGACGGCCCAACGCTGGCCCCGCGCGGTCAGCGACGCGAGGAGCTCGGCCGCGCCCGGCATCGCCGTGCCGGGCGTGGGGTCCTCCTCCTGGATCTGCAGCTGGTAGCGGGCCGCCCGCGTCACCTTGTCCGCGGGCCAGTAGGGCCGCACGGTCCGGATCAGGTCGACGGCCGTGTGACCGTGCAGCAGCCCCTCCAACTCCTCCGGGGCCACGTCGTACCGCGCACACCACAGATTCCAGGCCCGGTCCACCGAATCACCCGATTCGACCAGGGTGCCGTCCAGGTCGAAGAGCACCGCCGCGTAGTCCCGACCGACGGTGGCGGGGCGCAGCACGGTGGCCGTGGCCGCGGCGGGAGTCACGACGCGGCCCCCGCGCCGCCGCGGTACTGCGCGAGGAAGTCGTCCTCGGCGGCGACCGAGGAGGGGTGCGAGACCAGCGCGCGCAGCACGGTGAGCGGCACGGTCACCCCGTCGGCACCCTGCCGCAGCACCTCGGCCACCTGCTCCGGAGTCTTCACGGACGCGGCCACCACGAGCGGGGCGGGACGGTTGCCGCGCACCGCCACCAGACCGGCCACCAGCGGGTCGGAGACCTGAGGGTCCTTCAGACCGCGGTCGTGGTAGGGGATCACGGCCTGGCAGCCGAGGGCGAGGGCGGTGATCATCGCCCGGGGCGCCTGGGCCGCCGTCAGCGCCACGCGGGCACCGAACTGCCGCGCGGCATGGGCCACGGCCGTACCGGACGCGGTCGCCATGGCCTTGATCGCCACGCGCTCGGGGTCCAGGTCGAACGCGCGACGGGCCTCGGCCACCAGGTCGTCGCCGTAGGCCCCGGAGGGCTGGTAGCACACCTCCCCGGGCACCAACGCCAGCAGCGTGGCGAGGTGTTCGAGGGGCTTGTCGGTGACCGCTCGCATCAGCTTCGGGTTGGTCGTCACACTGGTGACCAGTCCCGAGGCCACGGCCTCCTTGACGTCGTCGGGGTCCGCGCTGTCGATCAGCAGCATGCTCATGCCTCCACCTTCCGCTGGGTCTCGAAGCCCTGGGTGACCCAGATACCGCGCCAGGCGTCCGGGTCGGAGGGCAGTCGCAGTTCGATCAGTGCCGGACCGTCCACGGCCGCGGCCTTGTCGAGTTCGGCCGACAGCCGCTCGACGGCCTCCTCGACGGCCGCGGGGTCACCGCCGACGGGAACCTCCACGGCGGCCGCCGGGATGCCGAACGAGCTGGCCAGCGCGCAGTAGTCGAAGTCGTCGACATTGTGCAGGAACGGCCGGGTGCCCTCCCCGAACCACTCCGGACCGGAGGCCGCCGACTGCTTGGTCAGCGAGACCGACCGGCCGTTGTTGCACACCAGGTAGGTGATGCGGGGCCGCTCTTGGACCGCGGCCACCAGCCCCTGGAAGGAGTTGGTGAACGCCTGGTCCCCGAGCGTGCACAGCACGTCCGCATCGGGGTTGGCGATGGCGACGCCGGTGGCCAGCGGGATGCCGCCGCCCACGAAACCGCCGTGCCCGCCGAAGACCCGCAGGCCGGGCGGGAACCCGTCGTAGCCCTCGGAGAGCAGACCGCCGAACATCTGGCTGTCGTCCACCAACACCGGGTTGCGCCAGCAGGAGAGCAGCCCGGCGACGGCGTCGACGATCCGCTGACGGGCCGCGACGACCGGCTCGCGGGCCGGCTCCGGGGTGTGCATCGCCGTGGCGGCCACCTCGGGACCGAACCACTGCTCCCGCGCGGTGCCCCTCTGCTCCAGCCGCGAGGCGATGCCCAGCAGCGCCGCACCCGGGTCACCCGGGACCAGCAGGTCGTCGGGGGCCATGTACTCGTTCTTCTCGACCTTGGCCGGGTCGGTGTTCAGCGCGATCTTGCGGCACTCCGGCAGCGGACCGACCACACGGGGGTAGATGTTGCGGTCCTCGACGGTGACCAACAGGTCGCAACGGTCCAGCAGTTCGAGGTGGGCCGGGCTGTAGGGGTTGAGCCAGCCCGCGAAACCGTGCACCTCCTCGCTGCGCAGCCGCTCGAACAGCATCGGGCCGCGGCGGTAGCGGACCTGGAGCACCGCGGCACCCAGCGCCCGGCTCACCCGGTCCAGCCCCTCGCGCACCCCGTCGTGACGCAGCGCGTAGTCGTCGACCAGGATCACCGGGCGCTCGGCCGTGGCCAGCAACCCCGTTGCCGCGGCGACGACTTCGGTCTCCGGCAGCCCCGGCGCCGGCGGCGTCGGCGCCTCCGCGAGCGCCTCCGCCGGGATCCACCGCTGCTCCGCGACGTCCTGCGGTATGCCGAAGAGCGCCGGACGGTACGGTGCCTGGCGCACGACCCGGCACGCCTCGCGCAGCCTGGCCACGAACGCGACGGCCGCCGCTCCGGCCGCGTCCCCGGCCGGCACCGCCGGGGCCTGCCACCACCAACTGGTGAACTCACCAATGGCGGCCAGCAGGTTGTCCTCGCCGTGCGGCGGCAGGAACCGGGCGGAACCGCTGCTGGGCAGCCCGACCAGGAACACCGTGCCGGCCTCGTTGCGCCGCACGTCGGCCACCGCGCCCGCGCCGTTGGTCAGGCCGCGGGCGCCGTGCAGGATCGCGGCGGCCCGACCGGGGGCGAGGAAGCTGCCGCCGCCCGCCATGAACGCCGACTCCTTGTCGCCGCGCCCGTTGACCATGGCGACGCCCTGGGTCCGGTCCACGGCGTCGCACAGGGAGAGTTCACTGGTTCCGGGATAGCCGAAGACGGTCCGGGTGCCGCTCTGCGCCAGGATCACGGCCACCGCCTCGGCCCCGGTGAGTAACGGAGTGCGGGTCAGCAGACAGTCCACCACGGCGGCGGTCTCGGTCACGGGCCGCTTGAGCACCCCGGCGAGGGTGGCCTCGGCCGCCCGCCGGCCACCGGCCAGGAGTTGACCCACCAGACGGGCCGCGTCGGGACCCGCCAGTTCCAGCAGCCGGTCGGCGACGGCCTCGGGCGCGCCGGGCTCGGCGGTCGGCAGGTTCCGCAGCGCGGGGTGTTCGGTAACGGGCAAGGGGGTGACAGACATGGAGCCTCTTTCAGCAGTGGGTGGATCGGTCGGCATCGATGCAGCGTCGGAGGTGCTCGTTGGTGAACTTGCCGTGGGGGTCGTAGGCGTGGACGAGGTCCACGAAGTCGGGCAGCTTCGGATAGTGGGAGCGCACCACGTCGGGCGCGGTGGTGTAGACCTTCGCCCAGTGTGGTCGGGCGGCGAACGGGGTGAGGACGTCCTCGACCAGCCGCACCACCGGCAGCACCGCGTCGAGGTCGGAGGTCCAGGTGAAGTGGATGCTGACGCTGTCACGGCCCTGGGCGGGGCTGAGCCACAGCCGGTCGGCGGCCACCGTGCGGACCTCGCAGATGTGCAGCACCGGCGCGAGCCGCTCACGCACCAGGTCCAGCGCGCGCAGCGCCGCGGGGGCGTCCTGGGTGGCCAGCAGGTACTCCGACTGCAACTCGTCGCCCGCGCTGGGCACCGCGTCCGGCCGGAAGTGCGACAGCCGCTCGTGCCAGCGGCCGATGACGCCCAACTGCTGGGTGCAGCAGGTGGCGTCCAGGCCGTCGACCGGGTGCCGGGGGCCGTCCGCGGGCACCGCGGTGAACCACGGCTCGTGCACCACCGTCGGATCGGGGTCGCCGATCCGCTGGTTGACCCACACCTGGGTGAGGCGGGGGCCACGCCAGTCGGTGAACAGGCACACGCTGTAGGCGCCGGCGACCAGCTCCGCGAAGTGCGCGTCCAGCACCTCCAACGGCAGCCCCTCGTAGACCCGTTGCCGCATGGCGAACGTCGGCACCAGATCCAGTGTCACGGACGTCACCACACCCAGCGCCCCCAGGTTGACCACCGCGCCCTCGAACTCCCGCGGATGGGTCTCGCGGGCGAGGGTCACCAGGTCGCCGTCGGCGGTCACCAGGTCCAGGGCCGCGACGGAGGTCGACAGACAGCCGTTGCGCACCCCCGAACCGTGTGTCCCGGTCACCACGGAGCCACCGACCGAAACGTGCGGCAGCGAGGCGAGGTTGGGCAGCGCGAACCCCGCACGCTCCACCGGGCCCACGACGTCCGAGTACGGCAGGCCGGCGGCCACCCTGACCGTCGCGGCCGCGGAGTCCACCTCGACGACCGGCGGCAGCTTCGTGACCGAGACCAGCGTCCCCGGGGTGTCGGCGATGTCGTTGAAGGAGTGCGCCGTGCCCAGGGCCCGCACCTGCCGGCCGCGGGCGACCACACCTTGCAGCTCGGACACCGAGGCGGGAGCGGCGAACTCCCGCGCGCCGAAGGTGACATTGCCGGACCAGTTGGTCACGGTACGGGGCTGTGTCGCGCTCACGCGGCCGGTCCCTTCGACGGTGCTGCGGCGGCGCCGAGGTCCGTCGGGACACCGTCGAGCCGGACCACCACCGCCTCCAACGGGCCGAGCGCCAACGGGCCCAGCGGGACCGTCGCCCCGGCCCGGCCTTCATGGGTCGACAACTCGATGCGGCCGGCGGCCGGCAGGTCCACACCGGTGACCTCCACCCGGGCCGGGACATGCCGGAAGTTCACCGCGACCAACAGGCGTTCGTCGGCTGTATGGCGCAGATAGACATAGGAGTCGCCGGAGCTGTCCAGCGAGCGGTAGCCGCCGCGCCGCAGCGCCGCCGAGCCGCCGCGGTACCGGATCAGCCGCCGATAGAGCCCCCACATCGACGCGGGATCGTCCCGTTGCGCCTCGACGTTGGCCCGCCCGGCGTCCGGCCCCGGCGCCAACCACGGCGTCCCGCTGCCGAACCCCTTGCCGGAGGCGTCCCACTGCATCGGGGTGCGCTGACCGTCCCGGCCGTCCACGTCCCGCTCCAGGCCGACCGGCGGAGGCGCGTCCGCCATGCCGATCTCCTCGCCGTAATAGACGCACGGCGTCCCCGGCAGCGTCAGCATCATGACCGCCGCCGCCCGCGCCGGACCCCGACTGCCGAACCGGCTGACCGCCCGCGAGATGTCGTGGGTGGCCAGCGCGTACGTCGGCCAGGAACCGGGCCGCATCGCCGCCAGCAGACCGTCGACCGTACGCCGGAACGCCGCGCCCTCCCACGGCTGCTCCCAGAAGGCGATGTGGAAGACCGTGTGCATCCCCTCGCCGCCGAAGTAGTCGGCGAGCCGGGAGTCGTCGCTGATCGGCACCTCGCCCAGCACGAACCGGCCCTCGACCTCGGACCCGTCGAGACCGGGATAGGAGTCCAGCACCTCGCGCAGCTCCCGCAGCACGTCGTGCACCTCCGGCAGGTCCAACTGGCGCTGTCGGAAACCGGGCACGCTCACGTGACGACGGGCGAGCGCCAACTCCGGCGGGTTGTCCCGCAACCGCTCGTCCTTGAGCAGCCGGTGCGCCACATCGGCGCGGAACCCGTCCACCCCGCGGTCCAGCCAGAACCGCCACACCTTGCGCATCGCCTCCCGCACCGCGGGCTCGCGCCAGTTCAGGTCCGGCTGCCCCGGGGTGAAGCTGTGCAGGTAGTACTGGCCGGTGGCCGGATCGAGGGTCCAGGCGGGCCCGCACTTCTCGAAGGCGCTCAGCCAGTTGTTGGGCGGACCGCCGTCCGGCGCCGGATCGGCCCAGATGTACCAGTTCCGCTTGGGGTTGGTGCGACCGGAACGGGACTCGGCGAACCAGGCATGCTCGGTGGAGGTGTGGTTCATCACCAGGTCCACCACGACCCGCAGCCCCCGCCGGTGCGCCTCGACGACCAACTCGTCGAAGTCGGCCAGCGTGCCGTACACCGGGTCGACGCCCTGGTAGTCGCTGATGTCATAGCCGAAGTCGGCCTGCGGAGAGGGGTAGAAGGGCGAGAGCCAGATCGCGTCGACGCCCAGCGAGGACGACGTGCCGTCCCGGAGGTGGTCGAGTCGGGAGATGATGCCCCGCAGGTCCCCGATGCCGTCACCGTTCGAGTCGGCGAAGCTGCGCGGATAGATCTGGTACAGGACCGCCTCACGCCACCACGGGCCGGGCCCGTCGGTGTCCTGCGGCGGTATCTGAGGGTGCGTGGTCATGCGGGCCCGCCTATCGGTCGACACCGGACATGTCGGGGTAGCGGTCGCCGGCGGCAGCACCGAGCGGGGCCGCCTTGGACAACCGCTCCAACTCCTCGGCCGTCAGCCGTAGTTGCCCCGCCGCCACGTTCTCCTCCAACCGCGCCACGGTCTTCGTCCCGGGAATGGCGAGGACGTCCTCACCCTGCGCGAGCACCCAGGCCAGCGCCAACTGCCCCACGCTCACCCCACGGGCCTCGGCGACCGCGGCGATCTCCCGCACCAGCGCGGTGTTCTGGGACAGGTTCGCCGGCTGGAAGCGGGGGAGCGAACGCCGGAAGTCGTCCGTACCGAGGTCGCCGAAGGAACGGATGCGACCGGTGAGCATGCCCCGGCCCAGCGGCGCGTAGGCGATGAACCCGATACCCAACTCCCGTAAAGTACCCAGCAGTTCACGCTCGGGATCGCGACTGACCAACGAGTACTCGGTCTGCACGGCGGTCACCGGGGTCACCGCGTGGGCCCGGCGCACGGTCGCGGCGGACGCCTCCGACACCGCCAGGTGGCGCACCTTGCCCTCCTGCACCAGCTCCGCCAGCGCACCGAAGGTCTCCTCGACCGGCGTGTCCGGATCCACCCGGTGCTGGCAGTAGACGTCGATGGTCTCCACGCCCAACCGGCGCAACGAACCCTCGCAGGACGCCTTCACATACTCGGGCGTCCCGTTGACGCCGATCACCCGACCGTCCGGACCCTTGACGTTGCCGAACTTGGTCATCAGGACCACCCGGTCACGGTTGCCACGCACCGCCCGCCCGATGAGCTCCTCGTTGGTGTACGGGCCGTACATGTCCGCGGTGTCCAGCACGTTCACCCCGAGGTCCAACGCCCGGTGAATGGTGCGGATCGACTCCGCGTCGTCCCAGGCACCGTAGAACTGCGACATCCCCATGCAGCCCAGGCCCTGTTCGGACGTCACCAGCACGTCCCCCAACGCGTTCTTTCCGAGCTTGCGCATCAGTGCTCCTTCGTGCCGCTGCGTCGTTGTCCGGACCCCGGCCCGCCGGCCGCCGGCCCGGGGATGTCCTTGAGGGCGTCCTCGATCAGTTGCGCCCACTGCGTCAGGTGCCGGTCGGGCAGGAACCGCTCCGCCACCCGCTCCCGCGCGCCCGCACCGAGCCGGGCCGCCAGGACGGGGTCGGTCAACAGGCGCCGGATCGCCGCGGCGGCCGCCGGAACGTCCTTCGGGTCATCGAGCAACAACCCGTGCCGGTCGTCGTCGAGTTGGTCCCGCAGCCCACCGACCGCGCTCGCCACCAGAGGCCGGCGCTTCCACATCGCCTCGGTCGCGGTCAGCCCGAACCCCTCGGCCAGGCTCTTCTGCACCACCACCGTCGCGTGCCGCTGCAACGCGTTGACGACCAGGGCGTTCTCCCGCAGGTCGGTCATCGGCAGGCACAGCAACTGGCTGCGGCGCCGCAGCGCGTCGGGCAGCTCCCGCCACTGCTGCCGGCACTCCTCGAACAGGGCGGCGGCCTCGGGATCGTCGGCAACGGCCCCGCCGACATCCGGCCCCGCGAGCGTGAGGTACGCGTCCTCCACCCCGGCCTCGCCGAACGCCCGCAGCACCCCGCCCATGTCCTTGAGCCGGTCCCAGCGCGACACCTGCACCACCATCGGCACCCGAGCCGACGGCGGATCGCCCTCCCGCACCGCGGTCACCGGCCGCCGCACGGTGACGGGCTCGCCCACCGGCACCGGAACGGTCACCGGCAGCGGGCCCCCGTTGGCCAGGATCCCGACGGCACCCAGCACCGTCGTGGCCGTGGTGTCGGTGAGATCGGTGTTGCGCGGCGCGCACGGGTCGATCGACGGCGGGATCACCGTCGGCCGCTCCGCCCACCCGGGCACATGGCGCGGCGTGGAGAACACCATCCGGTCCTCCGGCTCCAGGAAGTGCCGCAGGAACGCCCAACCCTCCGCGGTGTGTTGATTGGGCCGGTCGCTGCCGATGTGACAGCGCCACACCACGCTCGCACCGCACTCCCGGGCCACCCGCACCAACCCGACCGGCTGCGGATCGTGCACGACCACCACATCGCCCGGCCGCACCCGACGCGCCAACTCCACGGCGTTGGCCTCGGTGACCGCACGGAAGTGCGCCAGCTCGGCCGGGCCCAACGCGCCCGAATCACCCTGGATGCCGTACAGCCGCAGACACAGGCGCTTGGTGATGGCGAAGAACTCGGCATCACCGTCGATCACCAACCACCGCGTGCCCACCCCGAGCGCCCCGGCCAACGGACCGAGACCGTACAACAGCTCGGCCACCCCACCACCGGCCGCGGTGGAGTTGAGCTGCCAGACCACCCGCCCGGCCAACCGCTTGCCCACCCGCTCCGCCACGGAGGCCAACTCGGCACTACGGGCCGCGCCGAACGCCTCCTCGTAGGGCTCCAGGCGCACCGGGGGAAGATCGACCTCACGCATCGCAGACCTCCCGCGGCAGCAGCTCGATCACGACCGGCCCCGAATGGTCGGCGAGCTCCGCCAGGGTCAAGGCCAACGCGGTGGGGGAGACCCGGCGCGCCGACACCCCCAACGCCTCCGCCATCCGCACCGGAGACGGCACCTCCCCACCAGAGCGGACCCCCGTCTCCGCCACCCCCTCGGCCTCGGCCACCACCAGGACGAGCCGAGCCAACTCACGCCGGGCCACGGCCAACGCGGGCAACCCCTCGGCGAAGGCGGCACCGTCCACCAGACAGAGCACCCGCGCCTCAGGCTCCGCCAGTGCCCGACCGAGGGCGAAGGGCACCGCACGGTACGGCGGAGCGTCCCCGCCGGTCGCGTGCCGACCGCCGGCCACGAACACACCGCGGGGATACGGCCGGGCGACTGCCTCGCGCAGCGCCCGACCCAGCGGACCGTCGACGGCCGGCGCGACGGGGACAGCCTCCGAGCCCCGGGGCTCCACCACCTCCTGCCCCAGCACGGACAACGGGACCCACGGCCGCACGGCAGCCTCGGGGGAGAGGGTCAACAACACCGGCCCTGACGGCGCATCGGCGGCGGTCCGCAACGCCTGCCGCACCGACGCGGCGAAGTCGGCGGCCGAGGCGTCGGCATCCCGCTCGGACGCCGACCCGCAGTCGTACCAGGACCGGGCCGGCTGGGGAGTGGCCCGCAACAGGGCGAGCGCGGGCCCGTCGGACGCCGGGGCGGCCAGCACCAGCGGGGCGGTACCACTGCCGTGCGAGGCGGCCAACGCCACCGAGGCGCCCAGCAGTTCGGCATCCGAGGTCAGGACGGCGACGGCCGCCCCATGCTTCGCCTGGCTCGCCCCCGCCGCCTGAGCCAACGCGTCCTGCGCGTCCCTCGCCCCGGCCAGAGTGCCCAACCGGGCGAACGCCGCGGCAAGGGCACCGTCCTCGATAGTGGCGAACGCACGCCCCGCCCCGAGCGCATCGCTGCTCCGCAGAGCCGCCAGCGCCACCGCCTCGGCACCGGTCAGCAGGGCCTGCGACGGCTCGGGCAACAGCTTGGCGACCGTGTCGTCCAGCGCGGCATCCGTGCAGTCCAGCGCCTGGGCCACGGCGGTCGTGAACGCCGAACGCCCAAGGTCCTCGATCCGCCCCAGGACCAACCCGTCCGGCTCCCCGGTCGGGCGGTGGAGCAGGGCACGCACCATGTCGTCGGCGAGCGGACCCGCGGTACGGGCCGCCGCGGCATCGACCGGCGCGATACCGAACGCGCGCAGTTGGACGTACCGCGCCTCCCGCACCACCGCATCCACCACGACGTCGGTACCGCTGAGCTCGTCCTGCAGATCGAACGGCTCACCGTCGTCCTGCGTGAGCGTCACCCGCAACCGGTACCGGCCGGGCACCGAGGGCACCCGCGCCCGCATCGGCACCCGCTCGTCGTCCCCCGGAGGAATGGACCGGGTCAGCGCCGACCGCAGCGACTGCGTGGTCACCTCCTTGCCCTCGGCGTCGAACCAACGGTGGGTGACCCGCACGGGATACGGCGGCGCGGGCGTCAGCAGAGCGCTACCGATGTTGCGGACGGTACAGGTGAAAGTGACCAGACTCTCGGGCTCGGCCTCGACGACCGCGACGTCCGCGCCCGAGACCAGGGCCTCCGCAGCCTGGTGCGCGGTGCCCCGCGGCTCATGACGGGTGCCCTGCGGCCCGGTGAGCGTCAGACGGGCCCGGCTCTCGTGCGGGGTGAGCCGATCGCCGATCGCCCACAACCGCCGCGGCTGCACACCGAGTTGGTCGAAGAGCTGCCGCTGGCCCTGCTCGTGCACCCGCGTGGCATTGGTACCGAACCCGGTCCGGACACCGGCCGCCACCGCATCGGGCACCAGCGCCAGCGCATACACCTCGCGCGCGGACAGGTCCAACAGCCCGGCCAGACTCCACCGATGCCGGTCGACGACCGCGACCGCAGCCGTGGCCACGGACGACGCGGCATGCCGGTGCGGACTCAGCCCCACGAAGACGTACCGGTCGGTGACGACCAGCCCCCGCGGCCAACCCGGCACCGTCAGGGCCCGGGTGGGACGCCGGGTCGCGTCGTCGAACTCCACCAACTCGCCCGCGGCCGAGTCGCAGATCAGCCAGGTCCCGTCCTCGTACCAGGGGTTGTGCGGGGCCCGCAGCCCCTCCAGAACCGGCTCACCCGTGTCGAGCCGGACCACCCGCCCACTGGCCGGCTTACCGTTCTCGTCCCAACCCCGGCGCCGCAGGTACTGCCCGAACCCACACACCACCGGCTGCCCGCGGTACAGCGCCAGGCTGTTGACGTGCCAACTGTCCGGCTCACCCGGCGCGTGCCAACTCCACACCGCCTCGCCGTCCGGCCCCACACACCGCACCTCGTTCTGCATGGTCGCGGCAACCAGCACATTGCGCCCGACCGGCAGCAGATCGTGCGGGGTGGAGACGTTGTCCAGCCGGTGATAGCGGCGCACCCCGGTGGTGTCGTAGGTGACGAGCTCCGCCGGACTGCCGTCGGCGCTCCACAGGCACCGGTGGAGCAACCCGTCATCGCCCAGCACCATCCCACTGCTGGAGACCCGGTCCACCACCTCGGCACCCTGTGTGCCCCGCCCGATCGCGAACAGCCCACCACCGATGGTGTGATGGGCGTCGAAACACGACACCAGCAGGGTCTGCCCCTCGGGGACGAAAGAGGGCAGGTCGCCCTCGGCGGCGCTCGGGGCCGCGGCGTTCTCGGTTCCCATTCCCGCTCCCGTCGTCATCGGCCCGCCGCCTCAAGGGAGATGCTCTGCCACCGGGCGCGCCGCGCCCCGCCCAGGAACACCGCCGTCTCGGCCAGCGCCGCCGGGTCGGCGCTCGCCACGGCATGCGCGGACACGTCGTGCTCCGCGCCCCGCCCGTCGAGCTCCGCGGCGGCCCCGCGCAACGCGGCGGACGACGTCCCCGCCACCAGCAGGAACGTTCCGCCGTGGCCCTGCCGAGCCATCACGTCCAACGCGGCCCCCGAACGACCCGGCCGACCACCGCCCGCCAGATCGATCACGATGTCAAACCCGCCATAGGCGAGCACCGCCTCCTGCACCGGATCGGCACCCCCACCCGGCAGCGCGACCACACGACGCTCGCCGTACTTCCCGCAGATCCGCTCCGCCGCGGCACCGTCCCCGGCCGCCAGCGCCACATGCGCCTCCTGGGCCGCGAGCAACTCGGCGACCGCCGCCGCATCAGGACCCGCCTCACCGGCCCCCAACACGAGCACCACCTTGCCCGCCAACAACCCGTCCGCCACCTTGAGCTGCGGCTTGAGCCGCATCAACGGCCAGTACTCGTCCGCAACGCCCTGAGCCTCGGTCAACGACACATAGCCGCCCACCGCCTCCGTCACCCGGACCACCGTCATCGTCTGCCGATAGTGGTCCCGACGCAGCCGCGCCGCCGCGGCGTCCGCACCCTGGGTGACCACCCCGATCCCGGGCAGCACAAGGGCACGGGGAGCGTCACTGCGCCGACCACCAACCCGGCCGTCCTCCGTGATGTTCTCCTCGTAGTACGACCGGTACCAGGCCCGATGCCGCTCCACCCCGTCCGCCAGGGCCTCCACCGTCGCCCGCCCCGGATCGGTCAACGCGCCCAGAACCAGCGGACGGTAGCCGACGGTCACCAGGTGATCGGGGCAACCCGGCCCGCGCAGACTGGCCCCCGGCCCCTGCACCGACGAGACGAACTCCTCGGTCGCCGCACTGCGGTCCACCTGCAACACCGGACCGCGCCCACCCTCGAAGCAGGCACCGCGCAACGCCGGCAACACCTCCGCGAGCACCGCCTCCGCCCGCTCGTCCGACAGCGCCGGCACGGCACGCCCACCGAGGTCCAACGGGCCGCGCGGAACCCTGCCCAAAGCCGCGACCGAACGAGCCACCGCCTCCAACGAGTTGCGATAGCACTGCTCACTGGTGTCGGCCCAGGTGAACAGGCCGTGATTGGCCAACAGCACGAAACGGCAGCGCGGGTTCGCGGCGATCCGGTCCGCCAGCTCACGCGCCACGCCGATGTCGAACTGCCGGTAGTCGAACCAGATCGCCTCGTCCCCGAACTCCTCCTCGGCCAGCTTGCGACCCTCAGGGAAAGAGGTCAGCGCGATGACCGCGTCGGGGTGACTGTGGTCGACGTGCGCCGCCGGGATGAACGCGTGCGTCAACGTCTCGATCCCCGGACGCCGCTGCTCACCCGTGACACCGCAGGCGACCAGATGCGTCACCATCTCCTGCACGTCCAGCCGGTCCCGCTCGCGCAGCGCCAGCAACTCATCCAGCCGCAGCGCCGGAAAGTCCTCGTCGGTCGTGGTGGCCCCGTCACAGCCCCAGGCACTCATCCACAACACCCGGGTCGAGCGCCCGCAATGGTCCGTCACCGTCCCCTTGACCGAGAAGTTGCCGCCCCCCTCCTTGGACAACGCCGACTCGGAACCCACCAGGTGCGAGCGGAATATCGCCTCGTCGCGCCCTGACAGACCCCGCGCCGCCACGGGATCCCAACGGTCCTTCGGCAGCGGTAACAGTTCCTCCGGCAACGCGCCCACGCGGCGCCTCCTTCGTGGCTGACTGGCAGAACAATCACGGACCCGACCCACGGGGGCCATGGCCCGAAGCGCACAAGAACTCAAGTCAGGGGACCGACAAAGTCCGACCAATACCAGGGAAATGATCGAGGGCAAGGGGGAGACACAGATGCAGAATGGAGTAGGGGGGTCTTAGGGGGGTCCTAGGGGGGTGTGAAAAGCCCGAAGTTTGCGACTCGTTCATGACGACCACAAAACACCCCCGAGCTCTTCGGCGAAAAGCGAAGCACACGGTTCCAGACGCCGACAAGCGGCCAACGAGCGTGCAGCGATGTGATCCGGACAGAATAGGCTCGACGCGCCCCCGGAATGTAAAGCGGCCGTGGCGCACCGTGCAACGGACGTAAACCGCCGGGTCAACGGCCCCTTTCGCAGCTCCA
This sequence comes from Streptomyces sp. NPDC090442, assembly GCF_044769405.1. Taxonomy (NCBI): domain Bacteria; kingdom Bacillati; phylum Actinomycetota; class Actinomycetes; order Kitasatosporales; family Streptomycetaceae; genus Streptomyces; species Streptomyces sp. NPDC090442. The sequence continues at coordinate 1,036 of NZ_JBIVXW010000018.1, read as the reverse complement.
CCGCCGGGCACGGCACACACACGCGGGACCTGCCGCAACGAGGTGGCGTGCCGCCTCGCGGTCCGGGCCCAACGAGCCCATTCCCCCGGGGTTTCAGCCAAGCTGAAGAAGCAGCCAACCGGGTCGCCATTGACCACGTCGGCGACGGATGTGGATCCTGACTGCATGGACCGGTCGAGCACATTCGATGAGGATGAGTGTGGCGCCTGGCAACATCGGGTCGCCGAACCGTGGACTACTCCCGAATTTTGTCGATGTTGGCCAGGAGCCACCGTCTGGCTGACCGGCCTCCCCAGTTCCGGAAAGACCACCATCTCCCGTGGAGTGGCACAGGAACTGCACGCCCGCGGACGGCGCACGGAAATACTCGACGGCGACGAGAACCGGAAGTTGCTGTCCGCGGGACTGGGATTCGGAAAGGAGGACCGGCTCACGAATGTGCGCCGGGTCGGTCTGATGTCCGAAGTCCTCGCGAGAAACGGGATCCTGGTCCTCGTACCGGTGATCGCCCCCTACGCGGTGGCGAGGGCCGAGGTCCGCGAACGCCACACCGCCAGCGATACCGCCTTCCTGGAGGTCCACGTGGACGCCCCACTCGAAGTGTGCCGCGAGCGAGACGTCAAGGGACTGTACGCCCGCCAAGCCGCGGGCCGACTCTCGGGCCTGACCGGCGTCGACGACCCCTACGAGCCGCCGCTCACCCCGGAGTTACGCATCGAGACACACCGCCTGAACATCGACGAATCCGTGGACAGCCTGCTGCTGGCCCTCGCCGAGCGTGGTCTCGCATGACGGCGGAACCGTCCCGGTCGTCCACGACCACCGAGGGCCGCACGCCGGCGGACCCCTCCGGTACGACGGCGGGATCCTGCACGGCGACCGAGACACGCAGGCCGGCCCCGTCCCACGCACCCACCCGGCCGGACTTCGACCGTTGGACGCACCTGGATGCGTTGGAGTCGGAGGCGGTGCACATCTTCCGTGAGGTGGCGGGGGAGTTCGAGCGGCCGGTGATTCTGTTCTCCGGTGGCAAGGA
>NZ_JBIVXW010000017.1:0-143698 GCF_044769405.1 Streptomyces sp. NPDC090442 | reverse complement strand
GGCGGATCTTCCGCCACGCCCGCATCAGCCCGAACAAGCTCACGTCAGTCGCCGCAGCCATCCTCACCCTCATGATCTACACGTGAAAAAGGCTCACGGCATGTTCGGCGGTTTTCTGCACGCCGCCGGGTTGGTGCGATCGGCCGGCGGAAACGTCGCGGAATTCACCCGGGAGTTGCTGGTGCCGTGGCTGCGGGCGATGGCCGACAGTCAATTGCCGGCGATGGCGGAACAGGCGGACGCGGGGAATTACGGTGCCACCGGATCGAACCTCGCCATGCAGGTGTCGCACGACGCCATCGGCGGGGTCAGCCGGGCCCAGGGCGTGTCCACCGAACTGTTCGCCCCGCTCTGGGAGTTGATGAGGCGGCGGGTCGCGGACGGCCACGGCGAGGAGAGCATCGGGGGAGTGCTGGAACTGGTGCACCCCAGGGGGCAGCGGCCCCCGTCGGCGCCCGTATAGCCGACGAGGCGGTGACCGCCCCCGGTTGGGGAACGGTCACCGCCTCGGTGCGTCGTCAGCGGTCCCGGACGGCCGTCAGGAGGCGCTGCCCGCCGTCCACTGCGACCAGGACATGTTCCAGCCGTTGAGGCCGTTGTCCGGCTGGACGGTCTTGTCCTTGGAGTTCTGCACGATCACCACGTCGCCGACCAGGGAGTTCTCGTAGAACCACTTGGCCGGGGTGCTGCCGCCGCCGCCCTTGTTGTCCTGGAGGCCGACGCAGCCGTGGCTCGTCCCGGAGTGGCCGAAGATCGACGGGCTGCCCCAGTAGTTGCCGTGTATGAACGTGCCCGACGAGGACAGCCGCATGGCGTGCGGGACGTCCTTGATGTCGTACTCGCCGCCGAAGCCGACCGTCGAACCGTCCATCCGGGTCTGCTCGTACTTCTCCGAGATCACCATCTGGCCGTTGTACGTCGGGTGGTCCGCGCTACCGCCGGAGATCGGGATGGTCTTGACGACCTTGCCGTCCTGCTTGATGGTCATCATCTGGGTGTTCATGTCCACCGTGGAGACCTGCGAGCGCCCGATGGTGAACGACACCGTCTTGGACTGCACGCCCGTGATGCCCTGGCCGCCCTTCACCCCGTCCAGGTCGATCTTCATGGTGACCTTGGAGCCGGCCTTCCAGTAGTCCTCGGGACGGAAGTCCAGCCGCCGGTCGCCGAACCAGTGGCCGACGACCTGCTGGCCGCTGCTGGAGGTCACCGTGATGTGGGACTGGACCTCCTTGCGGTTGCTGATCGACTTGTCGAAGTTGAACGACACCGGCATGCCGACGCCGACCGTCTTGCCGTTGTCGGGCGTGAACGAGCCGATGAAGCTGTGGGCCGACGAGACCGTGGTGAACGTCGCGTTCTCGGTCGCCGGACGACCCTTGGCGTCCTTGGCGTTGGCCACGATCTTGTACTTGGCGCCGCGGTCGAGCTGCGCGCTCGGCTTCCAGGACGTGCCGTCCTGCGATATGGCGCCGGCGACGTCCTTGCCGGTGTCGACGGCCGTGAGCTTCACGTCCGTCAACTTGCCGCCGGTGACCTTCACTCCCGTGTCGTTGATGCTGGCGTCGGTGGCGCCGTCCTTCGACGAGACCTGGATCTTGGCGTCCGAGGCGTCCTTGGCGGCCGCGGCGTCCGCGCCGGCCTGCCCGTTCTTGCCGTCGCCCTGGCCGCCCGCCTCGGCGCTGCCACCGCAGGCGGACAGGGACAACGCACCCGCCGCGAGCAGGGCGGTGACGGCGAGGGTGCGGCGCATCCGGCGGGTGCGACGCGGTGCGGCGGCGTCCCGCAGCTCGGACTGGAGCGGCTGGTGGGCGGTGCGGGACTGGGCGGGCGCGGGGTTGTCCGGCGATGTCACGAGCTGCTCCATACAGGGGTGTTGTGATTCCGTGCTGGTAAACAGCACCTACGGGTGGATTTGGTTGCGAGAACGACCTTCTTGTGGCGAAGGTCACACTCTTGGCGGCAGGGGTCGGTCATTCGGCCCCGACAGCCAGGTTCGCAGCGCCACGCCGTCCTCGTCCAGGCGGGGCGGCGCCGTGGGTTGGGTCACCGGAGTCACCGACAGGCGCAAGGGGCTGGCGACTTGGGGAACGCGCCCCTCCCCGACCGGGACCACCGGATCCAGCCCCAACCGCCCCGCCAACTCCAGCGCCTCCGACAGGCTGTTGACCGGCCCGCACGGCACCGACACCGCCGCCAACCGCTCCGTCCACCCCCGCGGGGTGTCCGCGGCCAGCCGCTCCTCCAGCGCCTCGACCAGGTCCGTACGGTGCCGCACCCGGTCCCGATTCCGCCGGAACCGCACGTCGTCCGCCAGCTCCGGCACCCCCAGCTCCTCCACCAACGCCCGGAACTGACGGTCGTTGCCCACCGCCACGGCCAACAACCCGCCCCGCGCGGCCAACGTCTCGTACGGGGCGATGCTCGGATGCCGATTGCCCATCGGGACCGGGTCGCGCCCCGTCGCCAGATGGCCGGACGCCTGATTCACCAGCGACCCCAGCAGCGACGACAACAGATTGACCTCCACCGCCTGCCCCTGGCCGGTCCGCTCCCGGTGCCGCAGCGCCGCCAGGATCCCGGTCGCCGCGTCCTTGGCGGTCAACACGTCCACCAGCGCCACCCCCGCCTTCACCGGCGTCCCACCCGACTCCCCGGTGATGCTCATCAACCCGCCCACCGCCTGCACCACGAAGTCGTAACCGGGCAGCGCCGCACCCGCACCCGAACCGAACCCGGTGATCGTGCAGTGCACCAGCCCCGGATGCGCCGCCAACGTGGCCGCCGGATCCAGCCCGTACTTGGCGAGCGACCCCGGCCGGAAGTTCTCGATCACCACGTCCGCCCGCCGCGCCAACTCCCGGGCCGCGGCCGCGTCCGCCGGATCGCCCAGATCGAGCGCCAGGCCGCGCTTGGAGCGGTTCGCGGCATCGAAGTACGCGGCGGTGCCCGCGACGAACGGCGGACCCCAGGAACGCGTGTCGTCACCGGCGCCCGGCCGCTCGACCTTGATGACCTCGGCACCGAGATCGGCGAGCGTCGCCGCGGCGAGCGGACCGGCCAGCACCCGGCTGAAGTCGGCCACCAGCACGCCCTCCAGGGCGCGCGGGGCGGGGGTCCGGCGGAACGGCTTGGGCTCGGACTGGGGCACGGGCGCACTCCTCGCGTCGCGGACGGGACGCCGCCATCGTTCGCGACCGTCCGCCGCCGGGGAAGGGGCCGCGGTGTCTAACGGGAGTTGCCCGAGTGGCCGGTGCGGCCGGTGGCGTCGAAAGGGAACGCACGCGGGCCGTGCGCCATGCGTGCCGACGCATATCGACCCACGTCCCGCGTGTGCAGCCGGAAAAACCGGGAAATATCACGGGAGATACGCCACTTCGGGATTTACGACCCAAGATCCCCTGTCGGAAGCCGTGACGCGTGGTGTCTACTGGGCCTTGCCCAGCGCCCACTTGTTCGGGAGGAACAGCATGCTCCCCTCCGTATCGATTCTCCAGCAGATCGGCCTAGGCGTTCTGCTGGTCGTCGTCGTCCTCTGGGCAGTCGGCCTGATCAGACTGGCCCGGCCCGGGCACCACCCCGCCGCCGCTCCGGGCCGCCCGCGCTCGCGACGGTCCCGGGCCCGGCTCGACGCGGTACCCCGCCAGACCGGCCCCGGCGGACCGCCCGCGGAGAACGTCGAGCTCACCCCCGACGAACGCCGGGCCTTCGACGACCTCGTCCGGCAACTCACCAGCCGCAGCTGACCCACTGACGGACCGACGGTCCCCCGGGCACCGCGCCGGCGTCGGCGCCCGGAAACGCGCTCGGGGGGCACCCCCTCCCGAGCGCCCCCCTTCAGCACAACCACGCCCCAACTCAGCGCACCGGCCCCAACTTCAACAGCGCCAACGCCGCCAACATCTGCACCGACACCGCGGCCGCCGACTTGTGCGTCGGCAGATGATGCTGACCACGTATCAGCAACACCGCCAGGAAGTAGCCGAACCCCCAGGTCGTCCACGTCGCGGCCTGGACGAACGTCGAATGCGCCGGCAGCCAGGCCGCGATCCCCAACCGCGGCAGATCCGTCACCCAGAAGACCACCACGAACATGCTCGCGGTCGGCGCGAACCGCCCGTTGCCCCCGAGGGTCCGCGCTATCGCGTGGGTCACCGCCCCCAGCCCCAAACTGGCGAACAGCACCCCCGCCTCGGCCATCCCCACCAACTGGAGCGCCGCCGAACGGTCCGCCGTCCACTGCGCCCGGAACGGCGCCACCGAGATGATCCCGATCCCGCCGCTGACCAGACACAGCAGCACCGCCGCGCTCCACGCGCTGCGGTCCCGCGCCTCGTCGAAGATGTCCACCGGCCGGTACCAGAGCCCGAATATCAACCGGTGCCACCACAACCGCTGCCGCCGCACGGGCTCCATGCGGGCGGGCGGGGGCACGGGCCCGGGTTCGGGCGGCGCCGGCTGCACCAACGTGGGTGGCGGGGGCGGCGACTTGGCACCCGACGGCGGAGCGGAACGCCGACGGGGCCTCGACGGCGGTGGTGTGGGGGGAGGCGATGCGGACATACGGCCGTTTCTACCACCGGCCGCGCCGGCACGACGCGCGGGCTCCGGATGGCAGCTCACCCCGACGCCGACACCCGGATGAGACGCTCGGCCGGTGACCCTACAGACACCCGAGCACGACGAGGCGCACGGCGGCGGGCTCGGCAGCCGCCTCAACTGGCTGCGGGCAGCGGTCCTCGGCGCCAACGACGGGGTGGTCTCCACGGCGGGCCTGGTCGTCGGCGTCGCCGGCGCCACCGACTCGCGCTCCGCCCTCCTCACCGCCGGACTCGCCGGCCTGCTGGCCGGATCGATGTCGATGGCGGCCGGCGAGTACGTCTCGGTCTCCACCCAACGCGACTCCGAGAAGGCCGCACTGGCCCTGGAGAAGCGCGAACTGGCCACCGAACCCCAGGCCGAACTCGCCGAACTGACCGAGCTCTTGGAGGGCAAGGGCCTGCGCCCCGAACTCGCCCGCGAGGTCGCCGCCGAACTCACCGAGCACGACGCCCTGCGCGCGCACGCCGAGGTCGAACTCGGCATCGACCCCGACGACCTCACCAACCCCTGGCACGCGGCGGGCGCCAGCTTCCTCGCCTTCACGGTGGGCGCCCTGCTGCCGCTGCTGGCCATCGTGCTGCCGGGAGCCGGACAGCGGCTGTGGATCACGGTGGTCGCGGTCCTGGCGGCGCTGACCCTGTGCGGGTGGAGCAGCGCCCGCCTGGGCTCCGCACCCGTGACCCCGGCGGTCCTCCGCAACGTCGCCGGCGGCGCCCTGGCCATGGCCGTCACCTACGTGGCCGGCACCCTCCTAGGCGCCACCGGCGCCTGACTCCGACCCCCCACTGCCCCCATCTCCATCCCCATCATCCCCACTCCATCCCCACCCCTGTCACGGTGCCCACCCGTACAACTACAATCCGTAACGGAATCCGGAACTCCCCACCACCCCACGTTCGTTGCCGGATAAGAGGAGGCGGCGGCGCACAAGGCAGGAGAAAGGCAGCGAGCAGCGAAACGACCGCGAAGGCGAGAGACGAACTAACCAACCGTCACGCGCCGTACAACTCGGTGTAAGAGGGGAAGACGCCCCCGGGACCGTCCACCGAGGTCGCCGAGAGCGCACCCTTGACGATGGCGCGCGCCAGGACGTCGGCACCGGTCGCGAGGATGTCGTTGAGGGCGCCGGCCTCCAGGTGCACGCCGAACGCCGGGTCGGCCAGGGCCTCCAGGTCGGCGAGCGGGCGGGCACCGGTGGCGAGGGCGAAGACCGTGTCCCCGTCGTTGAGGAGGTGCGCGGGCCGCAGGGCACGGGCCAGGCCGTCGTGGGCGGTGCCCGCCAACTTGTGGGCCTGGGCGCGGGTCAGGACGGCGTCCGTGGCCACCACCGCGAGGGTGGTGTTGAGGGGCGGGCGCACCGAGGCGGCGGAGCGGGCGGCGGATGTCGCCCGGGCCTCCGCGAGGTGGCGTCGGGCGGCCGCGTGCACCTCGGGCGCAGGGAGGGCGCCGGGTGCGCCGTAGAGGGCGCCGGTGTGTGGGTCGGCGAACGAGCCCGCGGCGTTGACGGCGGCCAGCGCGGCGACCGCTATCCCGGAGGGCAGGACGGCGCTGGCCGTGCCGATGGCGCCCTTGAAGCCGCCCGAGACCGCGCCGGTGCCGGCGCCCACGTTGCCCTGGGGGACGGGCGATCCGGGGCGCGTGCGGGCGGCGTCCTCGACTGCCGCGCGGCCCAACGCGGCGTCCGGGCGGGCCCGCCAGTCGCCGCCGCGGCCCAGGTCGAAGAGGGCGGCGGCGGGCACGACGGGGACGACCTGGGCCGGATCGGGGCCGACGCGGAAGCCGCGGCCCTGCTCCTCCAGCCAGGCGGTGACACCGGACGCGGCGTCAAGACCGTACGCGGAGCCGCCGGTCAGCACCACGGCCTCGATGCGCTGGACGAGGTTGCGGGGGTCGAGGGCGTCGGTCTCCCGGGTGCCCGGGCCACCGCCGCGCACGTCGACCGCCGCGACGGCGCCGCCCTCGGGGGCGAGGACCACGGTGGTGCCGGTGAGCCAACCGCCCTCGGTGCGCTGGGCGTGACCGACCCGCAGGCCGGGGACGTCGGTCAGGGCGTCGTGCGGGCCCGGGGGGTGAGGGGAGCCCTCGTCCCCCGGGGACCGCTGGTGGTGCCGCGCGTCACTCATGGGGCCATGCGTACCACGCCGGCCCCGTTCAGTGGCCGGCCGGGCCCATCACGACGACCGGGTGCAGCGCCGGGTCGAGGGTGCGCAGCAGTTCGCGCATCACCTCGGGCTTGAGGCTGACGCAGCCCTGCGTGGGGCCGTCGTGGTCGACGTGCAGCCAGACGCCGCCGCCCTTGTCGTCGCCGAGGGGACGCTGGCCGTCCAACGGGGAGGTGCCCGGGACGCGGTTGTAGTTGATGGCGATGACGTAGTCGAAGGCGCCGGCCAGCGGCTCGCCCTCGACGCCGGTGCCATGGGCGACGAAGCTGCTGTTGTGGTCGTAGGGCAGCTTGGTGCCCTCCGGGGCGGGCAGCCGGCCGCCGGCGTCGGTGAGGGTGTAGACGCCCTGGGGGGAGCGCAGGTCGCCGTAGTGGTGGCGGGTGGTCCACCCGTGGGCGGCGTTGTGCGCGGCCCAGGTGGGGCCGGGCTCCCACAGGTCCGAGCCGTCCTCGCGGGTGTAGAGGACGACGCGGGAGTCGTACGAGTCGGGGTTCTTGCCGGTGACGACCAGGACCTGGCGGGCGTTGGCCGGTATGCGCTTGCGGGCGGCGTCGCTGAGGTCCGGGATGGCGCGCAGGCCGCGGGCGGCCTCCTGCGCGGCCTGGTGCGGCCCGGGGGTGTTCGGGCCGGACACCGTCCGGGGCGTGCCGCTCTTGGCGTCCGGTCGGCCGCTGTGGTCGTCGCCCGAAGCCGGCCATGCCCACAGGGCGGTGCCGACGAGCGTGGAGAGGGCGAGACCGCTGACGGCCTTGCTGCGCCGGGACAGTCTCCTGCGCGCACGGGACTGAGCGTGGCGGGCTGCCATGTCTGGCGTCTCCTCAGGTACGGACGGATGGACGGCCCGTGAGCAACTGCGGGGTCCGCAGAGCCTCCAGGCATAAAAAGGGCAATCTGCACCCTACCTCGTTCCCGCGAGGCCGCTTCCGCGGACTGTGGTGAACGGTAGAGGGCATGGGGATGGCGCCGCACACCGGGGTGACCTTTGGTAGGGGAATGCGGGGATTGGCCGTGCGGGCGGGGGTAGTGGGTGGCGTGGAGAGGCTGGTGTTGTCGGGCAAAGTTGGCCGGAATGTGCCCCAAGTCCAGTGTGGGTGAGTGGAGTTGGGTGGGACGCCATCGGTGGTGGGGCCGGAGTCGGCCGCTCCCCGTCGCCGTTCTTTCGGGTGGTCGGGGCGGGTGCGCGTACGGTCGTTCGGCACGCTTACGGGGGACGGGGCGTGGTCCGCGCACTCCCCGTGTCCGTAACCGGGATGGGCCGACCGGCGGTTGCTACTCCTCCTCCAGAGCGGTGCCCTGGCGGGCCGTCAGGGTGACGCCCACCGCGACCGTCAACGCCGCCGCCACGCCCGCCGCCGGGACCGCCGCGTCCCCCGCGAACGTGCACAGCAGGACGAGCGCGGCGGAGACCGGCAGCACCAGTTGCTGGGCCAGGCCGCGCTTCTGGTGGCGGGAGTGGATCAGCCACACCGTGAACATGTAGAGCGCGCCCGGCACCGTGAAGCAGGCCGCCGCCGCGTACGTCGAGAGGTGCGCCCGCCCGGCCGACTGCTCCACCGCGATCTCGATCCCCGCGCCGACCGCCGCGGCCGAGCCGAAGACCAGGTAGTGGCCGTAGCCCCACAGGAACGCCTGCCGGTTGGAGCGGAGGTGGAGGTGGATGGGGACCGCGAAGTAGATCCAGTACGCGGCGAAGACCAGCAGCAGGCCGCCGGCCGCGATCGGCAGCAGGGTGCCGAGGTCGTGGTGCTCGTCGAGCGCCGACTGCACCGCCACGGTCGCCGCGGAGACCGTCTCGCCCAGCACGATGATGGTGAACAGGCCGTAGCGCTCGGCGATGTGGTGCGGATGCCAGCTCGTCTGGCGCTCGCGCTCGGCGGCCGCCGGGACCGACAGCTCCAGCAGCCCCATCACGATGAACACCCACGGGGCGTCGACCGACGGCAGGAACACCAGGGCCAGCCAACCGACCTGGCAGAGGGTCACACCGAGGGCGTAACGCAGGGCGGTGCGGCGCTCGGTGCCCCGCGTGTCGTGCGCGGCCCGCAGCCACTGGCTGACCATGGCCAGCCGCATCACCAGGTACCCGAACCACACGATGCGGAAGTCGCCGGCAGTGAAGGCCCGGGGCACGCCCGCGGCCAGGATCAGCACCCCGGCGATCTGAACGAGCGTCACCACGCGGTACAGCCAGTCGTCCGTGTCGTACGCCGACGAGAACCAACTGAAGTTGACCCAGGCCCACCACACGGCGAAGAACAGCATCAGATAGCCGGTGATGCCGTGCCCCGGGTGGCCCTCGGCCAGGGCGTGCACCAGTTGGCGGCCGGCCTGGGCGACGGCCACGACGAAACAGAGGTCGAAGAACAGCTCCAGCGGGGTGGCGGCGCGGTGCGCCTCCTCACGGCTGCGCGCGTGCATCAGAACCGGCACGGTGGCGTGCGCCCCTCTCGTCGGCCACTGGGGATGGGCCCTCAGTAGAGCGCGAGGGCAGGGGCGCCGGGGGCACTGCCCGTGCGGCGTGTCGCGCGGCCTGGGGTGGAGCGTGGGGTGCGGGGAGACGGTGCGGGGCGGTCAACTCGACGGCCCGTGCGGCTAGTCGGCGACGGCCTCCATGATGGAGGGGATGCTCGGCGTCGGCAGCACCCGCGTCAGGCGGAAGCCGCCGGCCGACAGCAGCGCGGCGAACTCGTCGGCGTTGCGCTCCTGCCCGTCGAGGACGGCCAGCATGGCGACGTCCATCGTCTTGCCGAAGTGCGGCGCGTTGCCGGGCGGCAGTACGCAGTCGACGACCAGGAGGCGGCGGCCGTCGGCCATCGCCGCGCGGCAGGTGCGCAGGATGCGGCGGCAGGCGTCGTCCGGCCAGTGGTGCAGGACGTGTTTGAGGACGTAGACGTCGCCGCCCTCCGGGACCGCCGCGAAAAAGTCGCCCTCCTGGACGCGCCAGCGGCCCTTCAGGTCGTCGGTCTCCAACAGGTGGTGGACCAGCGGCGGGGCCAGGTCGAAGAGGACGCCGGTGAGGGCGGGGTGGCGGCGGAGCACGGCGCGCAGCAGCCCGCCGCGGCCGCCGCCGACGTCGACGACGGTGCCGGTCGCGGGGAAGGGGTAGGCGGCGGCCACCGCGTCGTCCACCGGGGCGGCCAGCGAGGCCATCCCGTCGTCGAAGAGCTCCCGCTTGGCCGGATCCGACTCCAGGTGGGCGAAGAGCGGCGCGCCGAAGAGGCGCTCGAATGCGGCGCCGCCGTGCCGCACCGCCTCGGTCAGGCCGGCGGAGGTCCGCAGGAACAGCTCGTCGGTGAGCATCATGACGGCCGGGTGGAGAGAGTCCGGCACGTCGGTGCGGAGCTGCTGGGCGGCCGGTGTCAGTTGGTAGGCGCCGGAGGTGTCCTCGCGGAAGAGGCCGCGGGCGGCGAGGTAGCGCAGCACGCGGCGCAGGTGCGGGGCGTGGGTGTCGGTGGCGACGGCCAGTTGCTCGGGGGTGCGCGGGCCGGCGGCGAGCTGGTCGGCGATGCGGTAGTGGGCGGCGGCGCGCAGCGCGGCGGAGAAGAGGTGCCCCATGGCCTGGTCCATGAGGTGGGTCGCGAGGTCGCCGGGCTCGTCCGCCGGTCGGGTGGGAGAAGTGGCCAACGTCAGCCTCCGGTCGTCGGCTTGGGCGCCCGCGCCACGTCGCAGGCGCGGCACGGTTCACGGTGATCCACGGTTGCAGTCGCGGGGTGGTGGTGTCACGGGGGGAGGGGCACCGGACCGGTGCGTACCGGCCAGCGCGGGGCGGAGTTCCCGTGGTGGGCGGCCTCTCGCCGGGCCGCCGAACGGGCGGGCCGGCGCGGGGGCGCCAGGGGGCAGACGGCGGCCGCCGCGCATGGTCGAATGCGCCCATGAGCGACAGCGACAACTCCTTCCCCGCGTCCGTCCTGGAACCGCTCGACGCCCGCCTCGCGGACCTCGTGGCGCTCTACGAAGACCTCCACCGCCACCCCGAACTCGCGTTCCAGGAGACCCGCACGGCCGCCGAGGTGGCCCGCCGGCTGACCGTGCACGGCTACGACGTGACCACCGGCATCGGCGGCACCGGCGTCACCGGGGTGCTGCGCAACGGCCCCAGCCCCGTGGTGCTGCTGCGTGCCGACATGGACGCGCTGCCGGTGAACGAGAGCGCGGACGTGCCGTACGCGTCCACCGTCCCGGGGCGGATGCACGCCTGCGGGCACGACGTCCATGTGACCTGCCTGCTGGGCGCCGCCGACCTGCTCGCGGCGGGGCGGGACCGCTGGTCGGGAACGCTGGTGGTGCTGTTCCAGCCGGCCGAGGAGGCCGGCAGCGGTGCCCGCGCCATGCTCGACGACGGCCTCTACAGCAGGGGCCTGGTGCCCACGCCCGATGTGGTGCTGGCGCAGCATGTCGCCCCGTTCGGCGCGGGGTTGATCGCCTACTGTCCGGGCGCGTGCATGGCCGCCGCGGACAGCCTGGAGATCACCTTCCACGGGTCGGGCGGCCACGGGTCGCGGCCGGAGACGACGGTGGACCCGGTCCTGATGGCCTCGGCGTTCGTGCAGCGGGTGCAGTCGGTGGTCGCGCGGGAGACCGCGGCGAAGGACCAGGTGGTGGTCACGGTCGGCTCGTTCCACGCCGGGAGCAGCGCCAACGTCATCCCGGACCGCGCCGTCCTACGGGTCAGCGTCCGCAGCTTCGACCCGAACGTGCGCACCGCCGTGCTGGCCGCCATCGACCGGATCGCCCGGGCCGAGGCGGCCGCGTCCGGCGCACCGCGGGAACCGGAGACGAAGGTCCTCGACGCCTTCCCGGTGACCGTCAACGACGCGGCGGTACTGGAGGGCGTCAACGGGGACTTCAGGCGGTTCTTCGGCGCGGAGCGGGTGTTCCGGTACGAGCCGGCGACGGGCAGCGAGGACGCGGGGCTGCTGGCGACGGCCGCGCGGGCGCCGCTGTACTACTGGTGGCTGGGCGGCTGGGACCCGGAGGAGTTCCGCACGGCGCTGGCCGCCGGGCGGCTGGCCCAGGACATCCCCTCCAACCACTCGCCCCACTTCGTGCCGGTCGTCCGGCCGACGCTCACCACGGGCGTGCAGGCGATGACGGTGGGGGCGCTGAGCCGGCTGGGCGGGGTTGAGGGGCGGTAGTGGGGGCGGCCCCTCCGGCCCGTTGGGTGGGTGTCTCCGGTGCGTTGACCTTGTCCCTGGGGGAAGGCCCAGCATCGGTGGGGCCGGGCGAGGGGCCCGGTACGAGGAGGTCGGAAGGCCGGAGTGCTAAGGGGCGCCGATGGGCGGGGAGTTGCTGACGATCGGGGCGTTCGCACGGGCGTCCCGGCTCTCGCCCAAGGCGCTGCGCCTCTACGACGAGCTGGGGCTGCTGAGGCCCGCGCGCGTCGACCCGCACAGTGGCTACCGGCGCTACGCCCCGGCCCAGTTGGAGCGGGCCCGGCTGGTCGCCTGGCTGCGCCGGCTCGGGATGCCGCTGGCCCGCATCCGCGAGGTGTGCGAGTTGGCGCCGGGCGCCGCGGCCGGGGCGGTCGCGGCGTACTGGGCGCAGGTCGAGGTCGAGGTCGCCGCCCGTAGGGAGCTGGCCGCCTTCCTCGTGGACCAGTTGGAGCGGAAGGACCCCACGATGACCGAACACCACGACGGCGCCGGGCCGTTGACACTGCGCTGCGCCGCCCTGACGGACCGGGGCCTGGTGCGCCCCGTCAACCAGGACGCGGCCTTCGCCGGCCGTCACCTGTTGGCGGTCGCCGACGGCTGCGGCCCCCAGGGCGGCCCGGCCGCGCTCGCCGCCATCGAGGCGCTGAAGCCCCTGGAGGACCAGGAACCTTTCGCGGCCGACCTGTTGGCCGTACTGGAGGAGGCGGCGCTGCGCGCCCACCGGGACGCGCCGACGGGCGACGCGTCGACCGGCAGCACCCTCACCGCGCTGCTGCGCGCGGGGTCCCGGTTGGCGCTGCTGCACATCGGGGACTCGCGGGCCTACGTCCTCAGGGACTCCGGGCTGTTCCGGATCACCCACGACCACAGCGTGGTGCAGTCCCTCGTCGACGAGGGCCGGCTCACCCCCGAGGAGGCGACGACGCATCCGCAACGCGCCCTACTACTGCGCTCGTTGGACGCCGCCGAGGACTTCGCCCCGGACCTCGAACTGCTCGACGCCCGGCCCGGGGAGCGCTATCTGCTCTGCACCGACGGGCTCACCGGCGTCGTCCCACCCGAGGCGATCCAGGAGGCGCTCGCCGGCGCGGACACCCCCCAACAGGCCGTCGCGGCCCTGATATCCCACGCCCACGAGGCGGGGGCGCCGGACAACGTGGGGTGCGTGGTGGCGGACGTGGTGAACGTGGCGGAGGGGGATGAAGGGGTGTAGGCGGGGGGAGGGGCCGGGGCCGGGTGGGGCCGGGCCCTACGGGTGGCCCTTAGGGGGTGTGGGTGCCCCTTGCGGATCCCTTCCCCGCGGGGCGGTGCGGGACACCGGGCCAGGTGTGTAGGGAGCGGCCGGCCACGTCGGGTGCGTGGCCGGCCGCGTCGCTGCGGGGGTTCGCTGCCGACGGCTCACCGCTTACGGCCAGCGGCAGCCGGCAGCCGGCAGAGGCGAACGGCCAACGGCCACAACGGGCAACGGCCAACGACCAGCAGACGCAAGGGATCCACCGGCCAACGGCTCCGCCCGCCTCGGCCGGCTTCTGCCCGCCTCAGCCCGCCTGAGCCCGTCCGCACCCGCGTAAGCCCCCTACGCCCGCCCCTTCAGCATCCCCTGGAAGTACATCTGCGGCAGGCCGTAGCGCTTGAGGAACCACATGTCGGTGCGTTCCTTCGTGGTGTCGAGGAAGGGGAACGAGGGGGTGGGCCGGAGGTCGTAGTCGAACTCGGCCAGCAGCATCTTGTGCCGGGCGGTCACCAACGGGCAGGAGGTGTAGCCGTCGTAGCGGGCCGCGGCGGGGCGGCCGCGGAGACCGGCGAGAAGGTTGGCGACGACCACCGGGGCCTGCTTGCGGACCGCGGCGCCCGTCTTGGACGTGGGGAGGTGCGCCACGTCCCCTAGGGCGAACACCCCCGGAAAATCGGGGTTCTGGAGGGTGTGCGGGTCCGCCTTGACGTACCCGTAGGGGGAGTCGGGGGCGGCCAGCGGGCCGTCGGCGAGCCACTGCGGGGCGCGTTGCGGCGGTACCGCGTGGAGCATGTCGTAGCGGAGCGTCTCGGTGTTGCCGGTGGTGTGGTCGGTGAGGACGGCCGTGCGCTCCGGGCCGTCCAGACGGGTCAGTTCGGACTGCAGCCGTACCTCTATGCCGTAGCGGCGGGCGGTCTGCTCCAGGGTCCGGGCGAAGACCGGCACCTTGAAGAGCGTCGGCTCCGGGAGGACGAGAACGGTCCGGATGGCGCCCAGCACGCCGCGCTTGCGCCAGTGGTCGGCCGCCAGGTACGCGATCTTCTGCGGCGCGCCACCGCACTTGACCGGCCCCGACGGCATGGTGAACACGGCCGTGCCGCGCCGCATCCGCCGGATCAGGTCCCAGGTGTACGGGGCGAGATCGGCCCGGTAGTTGCTGCTCACCCCGTCGTGGCCGACGGCCGACGCCAGCCCCGGCACGCCGTCCCAGTCCAGGCTCAGACCGGGCGCCAGCACCAACCGTCGGTAGGAGAACACCCGGCCGGTGGCGGTGGTGACCGTACGGGCCACGGGGTCGACGGCGGTGGCCCGCTCCCGCAGCCAGCGCACGCCGGGCGGGATGACCTCGGCCTCGGGGCGCAGCGCGGCCCGCAGCGGCGCCTGACCGCCGCCGACCAGGGTCCACAGCGGCTGGTACCAGTGCGTCTCCGCGGGCTCCAGCAGTGCCACGTCCCGGACGCCGGCGCGGCGCAACCGGGCGGCGACGGTGATACCCGCGGTGCCTCCGCCGACGATCAGGACCTGGTGGTGTACGGGGGCGGTGGCGGGCGCGGGGTCCGCGTCGGCTGCGGGCCGGGTCATGCGTGTCTCCTGTCGGTTGGGGGTTTACGGGGGCGGTCAAGGTGTAGACGGGGGCCGGCCTGGCGCACTACGGGCCATTGGCCGTTGGTGCGTGGGCTGTTGGGCCCTTGTCTGCTGTCCCGTCGACTGTCGGTCTGTCCGTTGTTGAGTTGTGGGCTCCCGGTGGGGGCGGTGCCCGGGCCCGGGCATACGGGCGCCGGGGCGCTAGAGATCGGGCAGTGTGGTGGCCGCCATCGCCAGGGCCAGGACGGTGACGAGGGCGGCGAAGGAGACGGTGAGGGTCCGCGGGCGCAGGCGGCCGGCGAGGCGGTTGCCGAGTTGGCTGCCGACCGCGGCGCAGGCCGCCAGGGTGGCGAGCAGGGGCCAGTCCAGGGAGCCGGTGCCGGCCCGAGTGGCCAGCGCGGCCGCGGAGTTGAGCAGTATCACCAGGAGCGAGGTGCCGACGGCGACCGGCATCTCCAGGCCGAGGACGAGGGTGAGGGCCGGTACGACGACGAAGCCCCCGCCCACCCCGAAGAACCCGGTGAGCAGCCCCACGGACGAGGCGGTCACGACGGTCCGCAGCGGCCGTGCGCGGCGCGCCGGGGGCGGGTCGGACCGTGCCCGGGGCGGCCATGAGGGCGCGCGGGGCGGGGAGTTGGGCGCCCCCGTGACGATCTCGGGGGCGGCGCCGCCATCAGGCACCGCATGCTCCCCCTGGTGTGCCGGAGGCACCGGCTCCACCGAGCCCATCGCCCCCGTCCTCGCCTCCGCCCCTCTCCGAGGCCGGCGCAGGCCCGCACCATCCCGCCACAGCATCCCCGCAGCCACCACCAGCATCAGCCCCGAGAACGCCGCCATCAGGACGTCGGCGTTCAGGGTGGCGCTCCAACGGGAGCCGAGGTAGCTGCCGGCCGTCCCCAGGGCGCCGAACGTCGCACCGGCGACCCAACGGACCCGGCCCGCGCGGGCGTGGCAGAGGAGGCCGCCGACGGCGCCGACCGCGACCACCACCAGGGCGCCCGCGGTCGCCCCGTGGGGGGACTGCCCCATCAGGTAGACCAGCGCCGGCACCGCGAGTATCGAACCGCCGCCGCCGAGCGCGCCCAGCAGGAGGCCGATCACCAGCCCGCAGGGCAGCGCCGTCGCTGCTAAGAGGACGGTCATGGCGGCCCGTTAGGCGGTCGGCGCCGCGGCCCGCGGCGCGAGGGCGACGGCCCGGCTGGCGTCGGACCACTCGGCGACGAACGCGAAGCGGTCGCCCCGGACCACCGTCTCGCGCCACTCCACCGACCGCTGCCCGGCCCGCCCGATCCGTTCGATGGCGAACGCCGCCTCGCGGTCGGCCAGTCCGAGCAGCCACGCCTGCCGGATGTCCGGCAGGAACGGAGCGATCCGCTCCCGCCCGCCGGAGACCTTCACCGCGCAGCGCCGTGCCAGTTCGGCGTAGAGGGAGGTGTGCCCGAAGTCCGCGTCCAGCAGCGGTCCGGCGAGGTCGGCCGGGAGGTACGCGGTGTCGTGGGCGAGCGGTTCGCCGTCCGCGAGCCGCAGCCGCTCCAGGACGACCAGCGGCGCGTCCGGGACCAGCCCCAGGTGGCCGGCGACCGTCGCGTCCGCGGTCCGCTCCAGCCGCAGCACCTCGCTGCGCTGCTCCACGCCCTGCGCCTCCAGGTCGCGGAAGAGGCTGTAGAGGGAGCCGAGCGGCTGCTGTATGCGGCGGGTGTCGAGGCGGCTGGCGCGGCCGCGTTCGGCGATCACCAGGCCGTCGGCGCGCAGCTTGCGCAGCGCCTCCCGCACGGTGTGCCGGCTGACCTCGTACTCGACCGTCAGCCGGTGCTCGGCCGGGAACTCCTCGGTGAACGCGCCGGCTTCCACCCGGCGGCGCAGGTCGTCCAGGAGCTGTGCCCACAGGGGCAGCGGGGAGCCGCGGTCCAACGGGCGCGGCCCGTGCCCCGGTGGGGACCCATGGCCGCGGTGACCGGGATCACGGGGGCCGGGGCCACCCCGGCCGCCGTCCGCGTCGTCCGCGCCGTGTGGCGTCTCGCGGCCGCGCACGCCCGGCGGCTCCGGCTGAGGCGGCGTCATGTCAGTCCTCGCATCCTTCGCGTCCCTCTGGTCCCGCGGCCGGTACCCGGTCCTCGTCCGGCCTGTAGAGGGGGCCGGCTTGTTCCCCCGCCAGCCGGCTCCTTAATGTACGTACATCCGTGCATCCGCACAACAGAGCGGGTTGCGCGGGGCATTCAGCTGCCCACGCTCCGGCCCGAGCGGACCGACCCCGCCCGGGCGCCGCGCACCCCTGGAGGCCCGACCGTGCACTTCGCGCAGTACTACCTCGACTGCCTCTCGCAGGCGTCGTACCTGATCGGCGATCAGAACTCCGGACGCGCCGTCCTCGTCGACCCGCGCCGCGACATCGACGAGTACCTGGCCGACGCCGAGGCGGCCGGCCTGCGCATCGAACTCGTCATCGAGACGCACATCCACGCCGACTTCCTCTCCGGGCATCTGGAGGTGGCCCGGGCCACCGGCGCCGAGATCGCCTTCGGCGCGGCCGCCGAAACCGGCTTCCCCATCCGCCGGTTACACGATGGCGAACGCCTCTTCCTGGGCGCCGAACCGGACGCCGACGACGTCCCGTTGGGCACGCCGCCCGCCGGGCGTTCCCCGGGGACGGACACCCCGACCCCCACCTCCGGAGTGACCCTCACGGTCCTCGCCACCCCCGGCCACACCCTGGAATCCATCTGTCTGGCCATCCGGGAAAACCCCGACGACGACGTCCCGTTCGGCGTCCTGACCGGCGACACCCTCTTCGTCGGCGACGTCGGCCGCCCCGATCTGCTCTCCGCGGCCGGCCACTCCCCCCAGGACATGGCCGCCCGTCTCCACCGCTCCCTGCACACCCAACTGCTCACCCTCCCGGACGCGACCCGGATCTTTCCCGCGCACGGCGCCGGTTCGGCCTGCGGCCGCAGCATCTCCACCGAGACCAGCTCCACCATCGGCGACCAGCGCCGCCTCAACTACGCGCTGCAGCCCATGACCGAGGACGCCTTCGTCCGGCTCGTCACCGCCGAACAGCCCGTCGCCCCCGGCTACTTCGCCCACGACGCGGCCCTCAACCGGGACGGTCACCCCCTACGGGACACGGCGCCGTCCGCCCCGCTCACCCTGGACGAGGCCCTGACCGCCCGCGACGAACGGGGCGCCGCCCTGCTCGACTGCCGCCCGGTCGACGCCTACGCCCGCGCCCACCTCGCCGGCTCCCTGCACACCAGCCTGGACACCCGGTTCGCGGAGTACGCCGGCAGCGTGGTGGCCCCCGGCACCCCGATCGTCCTGCTCGCCGACCCGGGCACGGAGCACGAGGCCCGTCTGCGCCTCGCCCGCATCGGCTACGACCAGGTCCTCGGCCACCTGCCGGATCCGGCCGCGGCGCTGGCCGCCGCCCCGGAACTCGCTCGCCGCAGCCAGCGGCTGAGCCTGCCCGACCTGCTCCCGCGGCTGCCCCTGGACCCCCACGACCCCGTCGACGGCGGCCAGTTGATCGACGTCCGCAACCCGGCCGAGTTCGCCGCGGGCGCCCTCCCCGGCGCCCGCAACATCCCGCTGGCCGCGCTCGCCGACCGGATCGACGAACTCGACCCGGCCCGCCCGGTCATCCTCTACTGCCGCAGCGGCAACCGCTCGATGATCGCCGCGGCCCTCCTGGAGGCACACGGCTTCGACCAGGTCAGCGACGTCTCCGGCGGCTACGCGGAACTGGCGACGGCCGGCTGACACCGGGGGAGGGCTGGCAACCCCGCACGCGCAATCCGTCACACCAGCCTCGCCAGCCAGCCCTCCTTCGTGTCACCCTCCACCCCCACACCTACGCCTACGCCTACGCCGAAACCACCCCCACCCCGCCACCATCACCGTCAACCCCGCCCCCACCACGCACCCCACCGCCGGCACCACCAGCGACGGCAGCCCTCCACCGCTCGCCCCGGCCGTGGCCGACGGGGCAGGGCCAGCCCCCGCCCCCGTAAGGGCAAACCCCAACCCCAACCCCGCCGTCATCGTCAGCACGGACTTGGTCAACCCCGAGGCCTCCCCGGCACGTTCGCGCCGGACCACCGCCTGGGTCCCGGTGAGCGCCAGCCCGCCCGCCACGCCCAACGCCGCCGCGGCCCCCGTCGACGTCACCAGCAGGCCCGGCGCCCCCGCAACGACCCCGGTGGCCCACAACGCACCCCCGGCAACGGCCAGGCACACCGCCATCACTGCCACGGCCGCCCCGGACCGCACCCGCCCGGCCACCGGCCCCCCGACGGCCAGCGCCATCGCCGGTGCCAGAAACGCCGCCCCCGCCGCCAACACCGGCCACCCGTGCCCCTGTTGCAACGTCCACGGCAGTACGTACAGCAGCGCCACCGTGGCCGCGTTGGCGACCGCCCCGGCGGCGGTCAGCGTCACGTAGGGCAGGTTGCGGAACAGTGCGAGATCCACCAGCGGCGCCGGAGCCCGCCGCTCGGCCCGGACGAACAGCCCGCCCACCAGCACCGCGCCCACCAACCACCCGACCCCTGCGGCATGTTCCAGCCCACGTGCCAGGCACACCAGGGCACCCGTCCCCGTCACCGCCCCGGTCACGTCGAGCGGCTGCCCCGCGGCGGCCGCGTCCCGCGACTCGTCCGCTTGGCGCGCACACCACACCGTGACCCCGGCCAGCGGCACCGTCAGCCAGAACACCGCCCGCCAGGACGCCGATTGGGCCAGCGTGCCACCGAGGAACGGGCCGCACACCGTGGCCAGACCGGCCAGCCCCAGGGCCCGCCCGGTCGCCCGCTGCGCCCGCTCTGGCGGACCGGCGTTGGTGAGCAACGCCAGCCCGGCGGGCATGATCAACGCGCCGCCCGCGCCCTGCACCACCCGCGCCGCCACCAGGAACGACAGCGACGGCGCCAGCCCGCACAGCGCGGAGCCCACCCCGAACAACGCCGCCCCGAGGGCCAGTACCCGCCGCCGCCCGTACAGGTCGGCCAGCCGCCCGGCCAGCGGCATCAGCGCCCCGGCGGCGAGCAGATACCCGCTGACCACCCACGGCGCCGCGGCCGCGTTCCCCGGCAACTCGGCCCGCACCACCGGCAATGCCGGATTCAGCGCAAACGAGTCCAACTGCACACAGAAGGCCCCCACTCCCCACGCGCGCTGCGCCCAACTCCCGGGCCCAGAAGGCACGTTCCCTGCAGCCACGGACATGATCCCGGCCACCACCTCTCACGCGCCCGCCATGGCAAGCAACCCCAAGCCAACAAGCGGGCAAACTGGCGAAATCGGAAATGAATGAAGGAAAAGGAGGAGAAAGAAAGCTGGAGAGGGAGGGATGAAGCGCACCGGACCGGGGCAGGAAGAGGCGGGAACCCGCCGCGCTGGCCGTCGCGGGGTGCGAGGAAGGGGCCGGCGCCGGCCCCGTAGAACCGCCGTACGATCACGGCCACCGCGGGCCCGTACAGCGGTCGTTCAGCATTCGTTGATCGCTGAACCCCATGCTGATGCGCATGTTGCGCCGTGTGATCTCAGAGCATGCAGAAGACGCCCGAGAAGTGCAAGAGCCGGATGCGTCGCAGGTCGCCCTCACCTGGAGCGGGGAGCCGGGCCGTCTGGAGGAGCTGACGCACGGCATGCTCCTGGAACAGGCCGAACGGGCGGCCGCCGCGCTCACCCGCTGCGGGGTACGGGCCGGCGACCGCGTCGCGGTCCACCTGCCCCTGGTACCGGAGTCGGTGATCGCCACCCTGGCCTGCGGCCGGCTGGACGCGATACGCACCACGCTCCCGGTCTCGCTGACCGTCCCCGAACTCGCCGCGCGCCTGCGGGAGTCGGAGATCCGGGTGCTGATCACGGCGGACGCGGCGTTCTGGGACGGCTCCGTACGCCCGGTGAAGCCGGTACTGGACCACGCGCTGGCACGGGGCGCCGCCGCCGGCGGCAAACTGCCGCACACCGTCCTGGTGGTCAACCGCTGCTCCCGCCCGATCTCCTGGAAGCCCGGCCGCGACAAGTGGTGGCACGAGGCCCTCGCCACCGACTGACCCACCCGACCACGCTCGGGCGCGACACCACTGGACCCGACGCCCCTGGACGCGTCTCCCCAGACGGGACGACGACCAGCACTGGACGGCGACGGCGACCACCACGTGACGGCGACGGCGACAGACATCGGACGACGATCACGATCACACCGCGACTCACCCCAGCCCACCTCGTCCCACCCCGCCCCCTCCCGGCGCGCACCGCCACCGCGCGGAGAGGAAGAGGACCGCCGTAACCCGGGGAACAGGGTCACCGCACTCCGGTACGGCACCACCACCCCTTCGGGAACAAGGGCCATCGCACCCCTCGGGACAGCACCACCGGACCACCCCGCGCCCGCACACCCCGATGCCCCGCACAACGGGCTCGTGACCCCGGGCGCTCCTAGCGTGGGCCTTCCCGACCCCGTACGGAGGCCAGGTCGCCATGCCGAAGCGCAGAGCCCGCGATCACCACCCCCACCCCCGCCCCCTCCCCGGTTCCGATCGTGGGTGGCCGCTCGGGCAGGGGCGTGCCGAGCACGGACCGCCCACGCGACCGCAGGACGCCCAACGCCCGCACCCGATACCCACCCACGAGAACGGGAGCTGGAGCAGCTAGCGCGCCGGGCGGCCGCCGAACCCGCCCGTACCCTGAAGAGCCGAACCCGCCCGTACCCTGAAGAGGTGAGCACCAAGCCCGAGCCCCCGTCCGAGCCCGGTCCCGAGACCGACTCGACCGCCGGGGCCACCCGAGAACCCCGAGACGCATCCGCGGCGCCCCAGCCCCACACCCCGGCGCCCGCCGAGCCCTCGACCCCCGCCTCTCCCGCGCCGAACGCCACGGCAGCGGCGACGGAGGCAACCCCGGAGGCCACCTCCGAGCCCGCCCCTGAGCCCACCGCCGCCCGTCGCCGTCCCGACCCCCGCAGCGCCGCCGCGCTGATCTTCGACGACCCGTTGAGCCAGCGGCCCTCGGACGACACGGACCGCGGCTGGGGCGAGCGCCCCACCGCCACGGGCGGCGCCGCGGATCTCGCCCGCTTCCTCGACGAAAAGCCGCCCCACCACCTCTGAGCGAGGCGATGGGGCGGCGTGAGCCGGCCGGCGCGCCCGCTACTGCGGGGACTTCTGCGTGATGATGGCCGCTGCGGCCGCGGAGGCCGCAGCCGGGTCGGCGGAGCCGCCGTTGCGCTGGGCGATCAGCGCGTCGCGGATCTCGGTGAGCAGTTCGATCTCGGTCGGGGCCGCCGACTTCTCCTCGGTCGCCTTCTTGGCGTCCTGGCGGGCCTTCCACTTGTTCATCGGCAGGATCATGAGGAAGTAGACGACCGCTGCGGTGATCAGGAACGTCAGTGCCGCGCTGAGCACCGAACCCCACAGGACGTAGATGCCGTCCGCGTAGTGGCCGGTCTTCTTGTCCACCGTGCACGCGGCGCTGATGCAGGTCTGGTAGTTGTCGAGGTTCTGCGAGCCGAAGGCACCGACGATCGGGTTGATGACGCCCTTGACCACCGCGTTGACGATGTTGGTGAACGCCGCACCGACGACGACCGCCACCGCCAGTTCGATGACGTTGCCGCGCATCAGGAATTCCTTGAATCCCTGGAGGACGCTCTTCTTCTCGCTCACCTAACAGCCTCTTTCCACGCTCGCTCTGGACGGTGCACCGACAATCAGCACCGCAACTTACGACAGGGCGGGGCGGAGCTGTCCAATCACCCAACCCGAACCGGCGATCGACCAGCGCACCAGTGCGGATAACCGCCCGGGCAGGGCGGATCCGGCGGACCGGGTCGAATCGGGGGTGGTTCGTATGGGGCGAAGAGGCGGCCGTGCGGGGTCCGGTGCCCGCCGGGGAGCGGCGGTTCCGGCCGCTCGGCAGGGCCCTCGCGGCGGTGATTGGTGCGGCGGTGCCGATAGCGGCATCGGTATCGGTGGTGCGGGCGCGCCCTCCGGGGCGCGCGGCAGGTGCCCCGCCACTCGCAGAAGTCTCGCGTGCCCGGGCGGCGGACGCCACTCGATCTTGTCGTGGGCGCGCCATGGTCACCGCCCCCCGTCGGTCGCCGCCGAGGGGCAGGCGGCGGGTGCGGGCGAGGAGTCCTGGGGGCCGTGCGACAGGCCGGTTGCCAGCGCTGCGGCGGCCGTTGCGAGGCCGGCGGCGAGTAACCGGCGGCGGGCGGGCCCGCGCCATCGGGAGCGGAGGCCGCCCGCGAGAACGGGGGCAAAGTGGGGCACTTCACACCGCGGGGGCGCGGGCAGGGCCGGGGACGGGGTGGGCATGGTGATCACCGCCTGGGGTGCGGGTGTGCAACGGACACGGTCGGAGGCGGGCCCCGCGTTCGGGCCCGCGATCACCACCGTGCCGTACTTCGCCCACGCCCGCGGCGGCCTGTGGACGGCCCCGGCCTCACCCCGAGCCTGTGGACAACTCCGTCACCCGACAGGGGAGTTGAGCTGGGGCGCGCCCCGGCCGCCCCGTTACGGCAGCTCGATCCCCAGATCCCAGCCTTGGTGCGCGTCCGTGCACAGGCAGTTGCGGTCCGCGGTGGTGGGGAGCGCGGCGACGGTGTCGAAGAGGACCTCGCGGAGCCGGCCGATGTTCTCGCCGAAGACCCGGAGGACCTCCTCGTGGGAGACGCCGTCGCCGGTCTCGGCGCCCGCGTCCAGGTCGGTGACCAGGGTCAACGAGGTGTAGCACAGGCTCAGTTCGCGGGCCAGGACGGCCTCGGGGTGGCCGGTCATGCCCACCACCGACCAGCCCTGGGCGGCGTGCCAGTGCGACTCTGCGCGGGTGGAGAAGCGCGGCCCCTCGATCACCACGAGGGTGCCGCCGTCGACCGGCTCCCAGTCGCGGCCGCGCGCGGCGTCGAGGGACGCCTGCCGGCCGGTGGGGCAGTACGGGTCGGCGAAGGTGAGGTGGACGACGTTGGGGACGCTGCCGTCGGGGAGCGGTTCGCCGTCGAAGTAGCTCTGGGTGCGGGACTTGGTGCGGTCCACGAGCTGGTCGGGGACGAGCAGCGTGCCGGGCCCGTATGCGGGGCGCAGTCCGCCGACCGCGCACGGGCCGAGGACCTGCCGCACGCCGAGGGAGCGCAACGCCCAGAGGTTGGCGCGGTAGTTGATGCGGTGCGGCGGGAGGTGGTGGCCGCGGCCGTGCCGGGGCAGGAAGGCGACCGAGCGCCCGGCGATCTCGCCGAGGAACAAGGAGTCGCTGGGCCGCCCGTAGGGGGTGTCCACCGTGATCTCGGTCACGTCATCCAGGAAGGAGTAGAACCCCGACCCGCCGATAACGCCAATCTCCGCATCAGCCATGCGGTCACACTATCGGGCGCCCGCGTCGGCTCGCGGGCGGTTCGGACCGTCCGGCTCCCGGGAATGCGACGGGCCCCGCCGCTCCTGGTGGGGAGCGGCGGGGCCCGGAAGTCCGCTCGCGGGCGTCGGCGCCTTGGTCAGGCGGCCGAGCCGGTGCTGGCCTTGGTCGTCGACTTGCTGTCGGAGGACGACGAGGTGGAGCCGGACGAAGAGGACGACGACGAGGACGCATCGGACGACGAGGAGCCGTTCGACGATGTGCCGCTCGACGAGGAGCTGCTGGCCGGGCTGCTGCTGGACGACGAGCCGCGGCTGTCGTTGCGGTAGAAGCCGGAGCCCTTGAAGACGATGCCGACCGCCGAGAACACCTTCTTGAGGCGTCCGTTGCAGCTTGGGCACTCGGTGAGCGCGTCGTCGGTGAACTTCTGCACGGCCTCAAGGCCCTCGCCGCACGCGGTGCACTGGTACTGGTAGGTCGGCACTTGACTTCCTCCTGGCACTCTCACTCATTGAGTGCTAACGACGCTCCATCTTGCAGTATTCCGGCGCCCCAGTCCACCGCGAACGGCGCACGGTGACCGACTCCACGCCCGCCCGTGCCCCTGGGTTCGGGCCCGTTCAGGCGCGGCTCAGCTCCCGTTCCGGTTCGCCGGCGGCGTCCCCGGCGGCGCCCGCCGACCCGGTGACGACCGTCGAGGAGCGGGGCACCAGGTGGGCGCGCAGGCTCAGCAGCACCACCAGGGCCAGCGCTGTGCCGACCAGCGGCACCAGGAAGCCGGAGCTGGGGCCGAAGCGGTCCGCCAACTGGCCGGCGGAGGTGGCCGCGGCCGCCTGGCCCAGCGCCACCGCGCCGGTCAGCCAGGTGAACGCCTCGGTCCGGGCGGAGGCCGGGACCAGGGACTCGACCAGGGTGTAGCCGGTGATCAGCGCGGGGGCGATGCACAGGCCGACGACCAGGCCGACGGCGCCCAGCAGCGGCACCGCGGTCACCGCCCACAGCGGGGTGGTGGCCAGCGCCAGCAGCCCGTAGGCGACCAGCAGGCGGCGGCGCGGGCCGACCTTCCAGGCGACCGTGCCGCAGGCGATGCCGGCGAGCATGTTGCCGCCGGCGAAGATCCCGTAGAGGACGCCGTTGATGCCGGGCTGCCCGATGTGCTCGGTGAGCGCGGTCAGCGAGACCTGCATCCCGCCGAAGACCGAGCCGATGCCCAGGAACGCCACGATCAGGACGCGCACACCAGGGATGGACAGCGCCGAGACCCGGGCCTGGTCCGAGGCGCCCTCCCGGTGGACCGGGGGCTGGGTGCGCCGCTGCGAGGCGAACAGCAGGCCGCCGGCGAGCGTCAGCGCGGCCTCGGCGACCAGGCCGGCGGCCGGGTGGACGCCGGTGCACAGCGCGGTCGCCAGCACCGGGCCGACGACGAAGGTGAACTCGTCGGTCACCGACTCGAAGGCGGCGGCCGTCGGCATCAGCGGGGTGCCGCCCAGCTTCGCCGCCCAACGGGCCCGCACCATCGGGCCGAC
This sequence comes from Streptomyces sp. NPDC090442, assembly GCF_044769405.1. Taxonomy (NCBI): domain Bacteria; kingdom Bacillati; phylum Actinomycetota; class Actinomycetes; order Kitasatosporales; family Streptomycetaceae; genus Streptomyces; species Streptomyces sp. NPDC090442. The sequence goes on along the minus strand of NZ_JBIVXW010000017.1, from coordinate 118,092 downwards.
CTGCGGCGTCGAGGCGCCCGTGGGGACGGCGACGGCCAGCAGCGCCCACAGGGGGGCGTGTGCCAGGGCGAGCGCGATCAGCGCCGAGACGCCCGCGACGTGCACCAGGACGCCGGGGACGAGCACCGCCCGCTGGCCGAACCGGTCGGCCAACTTGCCGCCCTGCGGGGCGAACAGGGCCATCGAGACGCCGGTGGCGGCGGAGACCGCGCCGGCGGTGCCGTAGGAGCCGGTGGTGGACTGGACGAGCAGGACGATGCCGATGGTCAGCATCGCGAACGGCTGCCGGGCCAGGAAGCCGGGCACCAGGAAGGTCCACGCTCCGGGCGTGCGCAACAGTTGTCCGTAACCGGGACGGGAATCCTTGACCGCGGATGCCACGGCCGGGCCTTTCTGCCGCCTGGTAGCGCCGCCCCGCGAGGTCGTCACGGGTGCGCGCCGAGAGCTGTCCTCTCGCGCAGGACCGAGTGATACCGCGTGGTCCGCACCGGAGAGGTGGCTGCGTGTGGCAGGGGACCGCGGCCGCCGAGCGGTCGCGCCAGCTCTGCGTCAGGCAGAGTTGGTTCGTGATCCGTACAAAATACCGTTTCGATAGTACAGGTCATATGGGGGAGAAGCCCTGGGATTGAGCAAGGCTTCCCGGGGATTTCCTTGGCATCCGTGGAGAGATAGCGCACATGCGGCGCCCGGCCGGACAAGCCGGGCGTCATGCCGTGCGGGGCCCGGCCACCCGGAGGGGCGGCCGGGCCCGTCGCCTCATCCGACCTCGCGCTTCCGGGTGCGGGCGGCCCCGTCCTCCTGGGGCTGACGCGCCGTGCCGGTGCCCAGCCAGCCGGCCAGCTTGCCGCCCTGCGACACCGCCTGGAGCCGGCGCTCGGCCGCGTCCCGCACCGGGTCGGTGGCGACCACCAGCAGCTCGTCACCGTGCCGCAGCACCGTCGTCGGGGAGGGCACGAAGCTGGCACCGTCCCGGACGACGAGGGTGACCGCGGCGCCCGCCGGCATCCGCAGCTCGCCGACCTCGACGCCGTGCATCCGTGACGTGGGCCCTATGCACGTGGACAGCAGATGGCCGCGCAACCGCTCCAACGGGGCCGACTCGATGCCCAGGTCGGCGGCCTCCTCGTCCTCGCCCAGCCGCAGCCGTCGGGCCAACCAGGGCAGCGTCGGGCCCTGGATGAGGGTGTAGACCACGACCAGCACGAAGACGATGTTGAAGACCGTCTCGCTGCCGGGGACGTCGCTCACCATCGGGATGGTGGCCAGCACGATGGGCACCGCGCCGCGCAGTCCCGCCCAGGACAGCAGGGTCTTCTCCTGCCACGGCACCCGGAAGGGCAACAGGGAGGCGAAGACGGACAGCGGGCGGGCGACGAGCGTGAGGATCATGCCGATGAGCAGTGCCGGCACGATGTCGTCGAGCAGGTTGTGCGGGGTGACCAGCAGGCCGAGCAGGACGAACATGCCGATCTGGCCTATCCAGCCGACGCCCTCGGCGAAGCCGCGGGTCGCCGGGGCGTGCGGCAGCTTGGCGTTGCCGAGGATGACCGCGGCCAGGTAGACGGCGAGGAAGCCGGAGCCGTGCGCCAGCGCGCCGGCCGCGTACGCGGAGACCGCGATGGCCATCACCGCGATCGGGTAGAGGCCGGAGGCCGGCAGCGCGACGTGCCGCATGCCGTACGCGCCGAGCCAGCCGATGGCCAGGCCGACGGCCGCACCGATCGCCAGCTCCAGCGCGATCTCGCCGAGCAGGACGTACCAGTGCTCGACCGGTCCGGCGGTGGAGAAGGCCACGACGAGGATGACCACCGGGGCGTCGTTGAAGCCGGACTCGGCCTCCAGGATGCCCGTCAGACGGGACGGCAGCGGGACGCTGCGCAGCACGGAGAAGACGGCCGCGGCGTCCGTGGACGACACCACCGCGCCGATCAGCAGCGCCTGCTTCCAGCCGAGCCCGGCGAGGTAGTGGGCGCCGGCCGCGGTGACCCCCACGCTCACCGCGACGCCGAACGTGGAGAGCACGGCCGCCCGCGGCAAGGCCGGTTTGATCTCCTTCCACTTGGTGCCCAGGCCGCCCTCGGCGAGGATCACCACCAGGGCGGCATAGCCGAGGAGTTGGGTCAGTTCGGCGTTGTCGAAGATGACGCCGCCGATGCCGTCCTGCCCTATCGCGATGCCTATCCCCAAGTAGATGAGCAGGCTGGGGAGCCCGCTGCGCGAGGAGAGTCGTACTGCGGCCACCGCAACGAGCAGTACGAGTGAGCTGATCAGCAGGAGTTCATTGAGGTGTTCGACAGTCAGGAGCTGATCCTTCCTCGCGCCGTGGCCGGGATGGGCCGCTTGTCGTTACCGTATCTAGTTACTGACTCTAACAATTTACCATTGCTTGAAAGTTTAATGTGCTCGGCGGTGACTCCGCGTAGGGGTCGGCAAACCGGTGCGCCTATGGTTGCTCCAGCACTCCCACCCTGCCCCTCGAAGGACAGAGATGCCCGCCAACAAGTCCGGACCAGCCCCCAAAAAGAAGAAGGGGCGGCGCGGCCGCCTCGTCGCGCTCACGGTCGTGCTGCTGCTCGTGGCGGGCATCGGCTTCGGCGCGTACTGGGGTGTGAGCACGGTCCGCGCCTCGTTCCCGGAGACCACCGGATCGCTCAAACTCCCGGGCCTGACCGACCCGGTGGACGTCGTCCGTGACGCCAACGGCATCCCGCAGATCTACGCCGACACCGACGAGGACCTCTTCCGCGCCCAGGGCTACGTCCAAGCCCAGGACCGCTTCTGGGAGATGGACGTCCGCCGCCACATGACGGCCGGCCGGCTCTCGGAGATGTTCGGCAAGAGCCAGGTGAAGACCGACGCGTTCCTGCGCACCCTCGGGTGGCACGAGGTGGCGCAGAAGGAGTACGACACCCAGCTCTCGGCCAGCACCAAGAAGTACCTCCAGGCGTACTCCGCCGGTGTCAACGCCTACCTCAAGGACCATCAGGGCTCGGCGCTCTCCCTGGAGTACGCCGCCCTCGGTTTCACCAACGACTACAAGCCCGAGGCCTGGACCCCGGTCGACTCGGTCGCCTGGCTCAAGGCGATGGCCTGGGACCTGCGCGGCAACATGCAGGACGAGATCGACCGGGCCCTGATGACCAGCCGCTTCACCCAGAAGCAGATCGACGAGCTCTACCCGGGCTACCCGTACCAGCGGAACCGGCCGATCGTCGACGGCGGCAGCGTCGACCCGGCCACCAAGGAGTTCGACCCCAAGGGCCCCCCCAGCGGCGGTACGGCCGCCGGCACCGGCACCGGCACCGGCACCGGCACGGGCACGGGCAACGGGACGGGCACCGGGACCGGGACCGGCACGGGCACCGGCCCGTCCACCGGGAGCGGCACCGGCGCCCCCCGCGGCACGGTGCGCGGCGCCACCGCCGGCGTCCAGGCGCAGCTCTCCTCGCTGTCCAGCACCCTGGAGCAGGTCCCGGCGCTGCTCGGCCCCAACGGCAACGGCATCGGCTCCAACTCCTGGGTCGTCTCCGGTGAGCACACCACCACCGGCAAGCCGCTGCTCGCCAACGACCCGCACCTGGCCCCGCAGATGCCCTCGCTCTGGTACCAGATGGGCCTGCACTGCCGCACCACCGGCCCCAAGTGCAACTACGACGTCGCCGGCTTCACCTTCTCCGGGATGCCCGGCGTCGTCATCGGCCACAACCAGGACATCTCCTGGGGCATGACCAACCTGGGCGCCGACGTCACCGACCTGTACCTGGAGAAGATCAACGCCGACGGCTACCTCTACGACGGCAAGCAGCAGCCCTTCATCACCCGCCAGGAGACCATCAAGGTCGCCGGCGGCGACAGCCAGAAGATCACCGTCCGGTCCACCAGGAACGGCCCGATCGTCTCCGACCGCGACGACGAGCTGACCAACGTCGGCAAGGACGCCCCGGTGGCCGACGGCGCCCCCGACCGCGGCGACGGCTACGCCGTCTCGCTCCGCTGGACCGCGCTGAACCCCGGCAAGTCCATGGACGCCGTCTTCGAGCTCAACCGCGCCAAGGACTGGGCCGGCTTCCGCAAGGCCGCCGCCGACTTCGAGGTCCCCTCGCAGAACCTCATCTACGCCGACACCAAGGGCAACATCGGCTACCAGGCCCCCGGCCAGATCCCGATCCGCGGCAAGGGCGACGGCTCCTACCCGTCGCCCGGCTGGGACCCCGCCTACCAGTGGAAGGGCTACATCCCGCAGAGCGCGCTGCCGTACGAGTACAACCCCAAGCGCGGCTTCATCGTGACCGCCAACCAGGCCGTCGCGAACGAGAAGTACCCGTACCTGATCACCAAGGACTGGGGCTACGGCGCCCGTAGCCAGCGGATCAACGACCTGATCGAGTCCAAGATCAAGGACGGCGGCAAGGTCTCCACCGACGACATGCAGACCTTCCAGAAGGACAACAGCAGCGAGATCGCCCGGCTGTTGACGCCCTATCTGACGAAGATCGACATCAAGGACAAGTACGTCCGCGACGCCCAGCAGCTCCTCAACGGCTGGGACTTCACCCAGGAGCCCGACTCCGCCGCGGCGGCCTACTTCAACGCCGTCTGGCGCAACACCCTCAAGCTGGCCTTCGGCAACAAGATGCCCAAGGAACTGCGCGTCCAGGGCCAGTGCCTCTACGTCCGCCCGGCCAGCGACACCGGCCCGGCCGACGACCAGAACAAGCTGGTCCGCGAGTGCGGCGAGCGGGCCGGCGACACCGCCCAGCCCGACGGCGGCGACCGCTGGTACGAGGTCGTCCGGAAGATCCTCGACGACCCCAACAACGCCTGGTGGAAGACCGAGGACCGGCCCGGCCACCCCGGCCTGAAGAACCGCGACCAGCTCCTGGCCCAGGCCATGAAGGACGCCCGCTACGAGCTGACCTCCAAGCTGGGCAAGAACATCGACCACTGGACCTGGGGCCGCCTGCACCAGATGGACCTCACCAACCAGACCCTCGGCAAGGACGGGCCGGGCTTCCTCAAGGACCTGCTCAACCGCGGGCCCTGGAACCTCGGCGGCGGTGAGGCCGCGGTCGACGCCACCGGCTGGAACGCCTCCGGCGGCTACAAGGTCACCTGGGTCCCGTCCATGCGGATGGTGGTCAACCTCGCCGACCTCGACAAGTCCCGCTGGATAAACCTCACCGGCGCCTCCGGGCACGCCTACCACGCCCATTACTACGACCAGACCGACAAGTGGGCCAAGGGCGAACTGCTGCCCTGGGCGTTCAGCGAGGACGCCGTGAAGAAGGCCGGCAAGGACACCCTGACCCTGTCGCCGTAGGGGCGGCGAAAACGCCAGAAGCGCCAACGCCGTCGGGCGGACCGGAGCAACTCCGGTCCGCCCGACGGCGTTTCACGTGAAACCACTGAAGGCGCCGGCGCCGCGGCCGCCGCGCCGTGCCGCCGGTCAGTGGCGGAAGCGGTGCACCCCCGACGGCGTCACCGCGGCGTGCACCCGCCGGTCGTGGCGCTCGGCCGGGACGTGCTCCACCACCTCGTCGTCGTAGAGCAGCACCACCAGCGACGCCCGCCTGCCCGACCGTTCCAGGCGGGCCAGCACCCGGTCGTAGGAGCCGCCGCCGCGGCCCAGCCGCAGCCCGGTCCGGTCCACCGCCAGCCCCGGCAGCAGCACCACGTCCGCCTCCGTGACGGCCTGCGGGGTCAACCGCGGTCCGGCCGGCTCCCGCAACCCCCAGCCCGCCGGCACCAGATGCTCGGCGCCCTCGTATACGGCCCAGTCCAGATCGTTGTCGGGCAGCAGCACCGGCAGCAGTACCCGCACCCCCGCCGCCCGCAGCGCGTCCAACAGGGCCAGGGTGTCCGGTTCGCCACCGATCGACACATACGCCGCGACGGTCGGCGGGGCGTCGGCGGGGGCCGCCCGCAGCTCGTCCAACTCCCGCACCCGCGTCGCCAACGCAACTCCCCGGGCCGCCACGACATCGGCCGGCAACGCCCTCCTCACCTCCAGGAGATCCCGCCGCAACCTGCGCTTTTCCTCGTGCTCAACGCTCATCGTGGGCCTCGCTTGGGCTCTCATGATCTCTTAACCGGTCCCTCATCATGGGGCCGGCCATGGCGGTTAGGGTGTCGCGCATGACCCCATCGCATGCACGGATCAGCAAGGCTGTCATCCCCGCAGCAGGGCTCGGCACCCGGTTCCTGCCGGCGACCAAGGCCACCCCCAAGGAGATGCTGCCGGTCGTCGACAAGCCGGCCATCCAGTACGTGGTGGAGGAGGCGTCCGCGGCCGGACTGACCGACGTCCTGATGGTCACCGGTCGCAACAAGCGTCCCCTGGAAGACCACTTCGACCGCAATTACGAACTCGAAGAGGCCCTGCGTCGCAAGGGCGACGGCTCCCGGCTCGCCAAGGTCCAGGAATCCAGCGACCTCGCGACCATCCACTACGTCCGCCAGGGCGACCCCAAGGGCCTGGGGCACGCCGTGCTGTGCGCCGCGCCCCACGTGGGCGACGAGCCCTTCGCCGTCCTCCTGGGCGACGACCTCATCGACCCCCGCGACCCCCTGCTGCGCCGGATGATAGAGGTCCGCGAGGAGCACGGCGGTTCGGTCATCGGCCTCATGGAGGTCGACCCGGGCAGCATCCACCTCTACGGCTGCGCGGCCGCGACCCCCACCGCCGACGACGACGTGGTCGCCGTCTCCGACCTCGTCGAGAAGCCCGAGCCGGCCGAGGCGCCCAGCAACCTCGCCATCATCGGCCGCTACCTCCTCGACCCGGCCGTCTTCGAGGTGCTGCGCAAGACCACCCCCGGCCGCGGCGGCGAGATCCAGCTCACCGACGCCCTCCAGGAGTTGGCCGCCCACCCCGAACTCGGCGGCCCCGTGCACGGCGTGGTCTTCAAGGGCCGCCGCTATGACACCGGTGACCGCGGTGACTATCTGCGTGCCATTGTCAGACTGGCATGCGAACGTGAGGACCTGGGCCCCGACTTCCGGGCCTGGCTGCGCAGTTACGTCACCGAGGAGATGTAGGACGTTGAACGGCACCACCGACCAGACCCACCAACCGGACCGCGTCTGGTCGGTGGCCGCCCACCTCGACGACATCCTCGCGCGGATCCAGCCGCCGGCCCCGGTCAGGCGGCAACTCCTCGACGCCCAGGGCTGCGTGCTCGCCGAGGACCTCACCGTCCCGCTGCCGCTGCCGCCGTTCGACAACAGCTCCATGGACGGCTACGCGGTCCGCGCCGCCGACGTCGCGGCCGCCACCGAGGGGGCCCCGACCGCCCTCACCGTCCTCGGCGACGTCGCCGCCGGCAGCGACGCGCTCCCCACCGTCGGCCCCGGACAGGCCGCCCGCATCATGACCGGCGCCCCGGTGCCGCCCGGCGCCGACGCGGTGGTCCCCGTCGAGTGGACCGACGGCGGCAGCGGCCGTGGACCGGCCGCCACCATGCGCGCCCACAGCGCCGCCCCGCAGGACGCCGCCGGCGAGGTGCGGGTACACCGCCCGGCCACCGCCGGCGCCCACATCCGCCGGGCCGGCAGCGACGCCCGCGCCGGCGAACCGGCCCTGCCCGCCGGCACCGTCCTCGGCCCTACCCAGCTCGGCCTGCTCGCCGCCCTCGGCCTGGACACCGTCACCGTCCACCGCCGCCCCCGGGTCGTGGTGCTCTCCACCGGCAGCGAACTGGTCCCGCCCGGCGAGCCGTTGGGCCCCGGTCAGATCCACGACTCCAACAGCTTCCAGCTCACCGCCGCCGCCCGCGCCGCCGGCGCGCTCACCTACCGCGTCGGTGCCGTCGCGGACGACGCCGAGGCCCTGCGCGCCGCCCTGGAGGACCAGTACGACCGCGCCGACGTCCTGGTCACCAGCGGCGGCGTCAGCGTCGGCGCCTACGACGTCGTCAAGGAGACCCTGACCGACCTCGCCGCGGAGCACGGCCGGGTGGAGTTCCGCAGGCTGGCCATGCAGCCCGGCAAGCCCCAGGGCTTCGGCCTGATCGGCCCCGACCGCATCCCGCTGCTCGCCCTCCCCGGCAACCCCGTCAGCTCCTACGTCTCCTTCGAACTGTTCGTCCGCCCCGTGATCCGGACGCTGATGGGCCACCCCGAGGTGCACCGCCGCACCGTCCGGGCCCGCGTCACCGCGCCGCTGGGCTCCTCGCCGGCCGGCAAGCGGCAGTTCCTCCGCGGCTCCTACGACCCGGTGGCCGGCACGGTCGCCCCCGTCGGTGGCAGCGGCTCCCACCTCATCCGGGCCATGGCCCAAGCCGACGCCCTGATCGTCGTCCCCGAGGACGTCACCGAGGTCCCCGCCGACGCCACCGTCGACGTCATCCCGCTCGCCCCCTGCTGACGCCCGCCCGGAAGCACGCGTTCCGGGCAGCCCGTGGCGCTTCCCGTACCAGGCCCGGGGGTACGGTGTCGTCCCACAAGGCGGCAGTATGGACCGGGAGAACGATGAGCAGCGGTCAGCAACACCTCACCCACCTCGACGCGGCCGGTGCGGCCCGCATGGTCGACGTCTCCGACAAGGACGTCACCGCCCGGACCGCCCGCGCTCGCGGCCGCGTCCTGGTGGCGCCGAGCGTCGTTGAGCTGCTGCGTGGCGAGGGCGTCCCCAAGGGCGACGCGCTGGCCACCGCCCGCATCGCCGGCATCCTGGGCGCCAAGCGCACCCCCGACCTCATCCCGCTGTGCCACCCGCTGGCCGTCTCCGGGGTGACGGTGGACCTCTCGGTGACCGACGAGGCCGTCGAGATCACCGCCACCGTCAAGACCACCGACCGCACCGGTGTGGAGATGGAGGCCCTGACCGCGGTCTCGGTCGCCGCGCTCACCGTCGTCGACATGGTCAAGGCGGTCGACAAGGCCGCGGTGATCTCCGACATCCGCGTCGAGGAGAAGACCGGCGGCAAGTCCGGTGACTGGAGCCGGTCGTGACCTCCGCCCGCGCCCTGGTCGTCACCGCCTCCAACCGCGCCGCCGCCGGCGTCTACGAGGACAAGGGCGGCCCGCTGCTCGTCGAGGGGCTGGCCGCGCTGGGCTTCGCGGTTGACGGCCCCCGGGTCGTCCCCGACGGCGACCCCGTCGAGGCCGCCCTGCGCGACGCCGTCGCCGCCGGCTACGACGTCGTCCTGACCACCGGCGGCACCGGCATCTCGCCCACCGACCGCACCCCCGAGGCCACCCGCCGCGTCCTGGACCACGAGGTCCCCGGCATCCCCGAGGCGATCCGCGCCGCTGGCCGGGCCAAGGTGCCCACCGCCGCGCTCTCCCGCGGCCTGGCCGGCGTCGCCGGCCGCACCCTGATCGTCAACCTCCCCGGCTCGACCGGCGGGGTCCGCGACGGCCTGGCCGTCCTCGCCGACCTGCTGCCGCACGCGGTCGACCAGATCCGCGGCGGCGACCACCCCAGACCTTCCGGGAGCCCGAGCTGAACACGCCCTGGCCGGTGGTCCTGACGGACGGAGAGGTCTCCCTCCGCCCGATAAAGCTGCGCGACCAACGCCCCTGGCGCGAGGTCAACCGCCGCAACCGCGACTGGCTGCGCCCCTGGGAGGCGACGGTCCCGCCCGCCCCGCCCGGCATCCCCGTGCCGCACCGCCCCACCTTCCGGCAGATGGTCCGTCATCTGCGGGCCGAGGCGCACGCCGGCCGGATGCTGCCGTTCGTCATCGAATACCGCGGCCGACTCGTCGGTCAGCTCACCGTCGCCGGCATCACGTGGGGCTCGATGTGCTCGGGCCATATCGGTTACTGGGTCGACCGGGAAGTCGCCGGCCGTGGCGTGATGCCGACCGCCGTGGCGCTCGCCGTCGACCACTGTTTCGGCACCGTCGGACTGCACCGCATCGAGGTCTGCATTCGGCCGGAAAACGCCCCCAGCCTTCGCGTCGTGGAGAAACTCGGCTTCCGCGCCGAAGGCATCCGCCCGCGCTACCTCCACATCGACGGCGCCTGGCGCGACCACGCGGTTTTCGCGCTCACCGCCGACGAAGCGCCCGAAGGGCTCCTCAACCGCTGGCACAGTCGGAAACCCGGCGCGCCCGACCGCTCCGACACATCCCACAAATGAAAAGCCTGTTCGAATTGCGTCGTCGGGCTCACCGCATTCACCACAACTCCATCGCAACAATCACAAAAAAAGTTCGAGATATCAGCCAGATCGTGCGACACACCGGCTCAATTGGCGGATGGCCCCGTGCAAACCCCTCTACCGTGTGAGTTGTGAGAAGCAGCGGCCTCATCTACGCAGTCATCGTCGGGGCCTGGGCCGCCTATTTGGTGCCGATGTGGCTCCGTAGACAGGACGAGCTCAACGAGGCCCGTCCCACCGAGCGCTTCAGCACGGCCATCCGGCTCCTGTCCGGGCGCGCGGCCATGCAGCGCCGCTACGACAAGGAGCACGGGGCGTGCCCCGCCGACGATGCCGGCGACGAGCGGGACCCGGACGCCACGGACGAACCGGCCGGCGCCCGGTCCTTCGGCGACCCCGAACCGGCCCCGGCCCTCCCCGGCGACGCCCCCGCCCGCGCGCAGGCCGCCCCGCAGCGCCCCTCGCTCGCCGACCGCACCAAGCGCGCCAAGGTCCTGGCCCGTCGCCGACGCACCATCACCGTGCTGTTCTTCGCCTTCACCGGCGGCGCGATCGCCGCGGCCGTCGGCGGTCTGGCCTTCCTCTGGGCCCCCGCTCTGCCGGCCGTGCTCCTGACCGCGTACATCGTTCATCTGCGCGCCCAGGAGCGTCGTCGCTTCACCTTCACCATGGACCAGCGCAAGGCGGAGGCGGCAGCGCAGCGGCTGCGGGAGGGCCGGCCCCGCCCTCACCAGGCGGCCGACCAGCCGCCCGCCGCCGACCACCAGCCCGACGCCCACGCTGACGTCGAGCCCGCCCCGGAGTCGTCCCGCCCGGCGGTGCCCCCGCACGCCTCCGGCGCCCGCGCCCTCGTCGAGCAGACCGACCACGCCGAGTGGGTCGACCAGCAGCGCGAGCGCCCGCGCCCGGCCGCCGGTAGCTGGGAGCCCGTCCCGGTCCCGCTCCCCACCTACGTCACCGCCCCGGTCGCCCCGCGCGCCACCAGCCACGTCGACCTGGACGCCGACGACGCCTGGAGCTCCGCCCGCTCCAGCTCCGTCACCGAGCGCCCGCGCCCCAACGGTTCGCAGGACCGCCCCACCCACCCGGGCCGCCGCGCCCGCGGCCGCACCCCGCTCTTCGACCAGTACGAGGACGAGGACCGCCCGCGCGCGGCAAACGAGTGAGGCCCTCGCACTGACCAGCGGCGGAAGCGATTTCCGAGCACGGCGAGGAGGATGCTAGAGTTTCACTCGTCGCAAGGGCCTGTGGCGCAGCTGGTAGCGCACCTCGTTCGCAACGAGGGGGTCAGGGGTTCGAGTCCCCTCAGGTCCACCGACGTCAGAGCCCCTGCCGGAGAGATCCGGCAGGGGTTCTTTCTCGTCGTACAGCAGCGAAGTACAGCAACTACGTTGGCTCGCCCTGATTACTCAGGTGCTTGCCCAGCTTCCGCAGCGCCTTCCGCGTCGATTCTGACGGGACGTGCGTGTAGATCTCCATCGTCACCGCGATCTTGCTGTGCCGGAGGATCTGCCTCGCGATCCGGGGGTGCACGTCGAGGGCTGCGAGGAGCGAACTGCAGGTGTGGCGGGTGTCGTGCAGCCGGATTCGCCGGACGCCGGCCTTGTCCGCCCGGGCGACGAACTCCCGGTTGAAGTTCCGCGGTTCGATCGGCGTGCCGTAGCGCGTGGTGAACACGAAGCCGGAGTCCGTCCACAGTTCGCCGGCCGACTCCTGAGCCCTGCGCCGGAGTTGGAGCGCCGTCGCGCAGATCTCGGGGAGCGGCAGGACGGCCGTCGATGCTTCGGTCTTGGTCTCGTCGTGCACGAGGCGGCGGGCGATGCGCTGCAACTGCTGCTCCACAGTGACCTCCCCGGCGTCCAGGTTCACGCTGTTCCAGGTGAGGCCCAGCACCTCGCCCCTGCGGAAGCCCATCACCAGGACGAGCACGTAGGCCGGGTAGAGCGGACCAGCGGCCGAGCGTGCAGCTTCGAGGAAGGTACGCGCTTCTTCCACAGACCACGGTGCGGGTGTTCTACGAGCTGTACGCCGACCGCGCAGCGTTCGACGCGCACGAGGCCCAGCCCCACATGAAGAACTTCCTGGCCGAGCGTGACCAGTACCTTTCCGGTGTCGAGGTGTCTTTCCTCGACGTGAACGCGGGGAAGGTGGCAGACCGGCAGTGAGTTCCGAGGAGCAGCGCGTCTTTGGCGCGCGAGTGGCTGACCTGCGCGAGCAGCGCGGCTTGACCCAGAGTGAGCTGGCAGCGGCGATTGGACGGACCGCGAGCTGGCTCTCCCAGGTGGAGCGAGAGATTCAGCCGGTCAACCGTCTGGACGTGCTGCGCCTGCTCGCTGACGGATTGGGCGTACCGCTCCAAGTTCTTCAGCCAGACGCCCCGCCGGCCGCCGGGCCGGAGCCGGCCGCGGAAGCTGCGACGAACGACCTCGATCAAGCGCGCCTTGTTCTCTCCGGACATCCCGCGGTCGATGTTCTCCTCACGCCGCGCGGGGGACTTCAGGCCGAGCACCATGCAGGATCTGCGCGAAGCCGCCGACAAGATCTGGGACCTGACTCACACAGTCCGGTTCGCCGAACTCAGCGCTGCACTCGGACCGTTGGTGCCCAGGCTTGAACGAGCGACTCGGACAGCACCCGAGGAGTACCGGGCAGAGCTACATGGGCTGACCGCGCGCACCTACCAAGCGCTCGCAGCTGCCTTTGTCCGGCAGAACGAACCAGATGCAGCGTGGGTATCCGCAGACCGCGCCATCCGGGAAGCGGAACTGTCGGGCGATCCGTTGGGAGTCTTCGCCGGGATCTTTCGACTCGCTCACGCCTTCGTGCGGCTGAAGCACCTCGACCAGGCCGGGCACGCCACCACCGTGGCCGTGAATGCGTTGCAGCGCTACGTAGAAGATCACGACCCGACGCCCGCTCATCTGTCGGTCTTAGGCTCACTGCACCTAATGCTCGCCCTCGTTCATGCACGAGCCGGCGAACGCGGGGCCGCTCGGACCCAGATCGAGAAGGCCCGGGTCGTAGCGCGCCAACTAGGCGAAGATCGCAATGACTTCAACCTGGAGTTCGGCCCGACCAACGTAGAGATCCAAGCCGTATCAACGGCCGTAGATCTAGGCGACGCTGGTGAAGCCCTGGACATTGCCGAAGACCTCGACGCCAGTGAACTGTCCGTCGAGCGTCAAGCGAGGCTGTTGATGGACCTCGGGCGCGCCCACGCCCAGAGGAGGCATTTCGGTGATGCCCTGGATTGCCTGCTCAAGGCCGAAGAGCTGGCCCCCGAGATGATTGGTACGCACATCGCTGCGCGGGAGGTCATCAGAGAATTGATCCTCGTGGCCGGCCGCGCAGCGTCCGACGAGCTACGTGCCCTTGCCGAGCGGGCCGACGCTCTTGGGTAAACCCTGGGGCAGTAGCACGGGGGAGATCACCGCGTTCGTTTCTTCGAGCGCTTCGTCAGCCACACCTGCTTGTGCCGTGCAACCGCATAGATCGAAGCCACTTGGCTGGCGGACAACGCGTGAGGCCGAGCAGCCAGGGCCTGGTCAATGCTGTCAGCGTTGAGTACCAGCACCGTCGGGTCACGCCCCTCGATTTTGATCGACTGCGCGCCTACGACCCCGATCACTGGTTGGACGGGGATGTCCCGACCGCACCAGTGGCGAAGCAGTTTCGCGGTTCTCGCAGCTTCAAACTGGCTGTTCCGCAGGTAATCGGTACTACCGCCATTAACGCGCAGCATCACGTCACCAACCCACACGCTTGCGCCTGCATGGTGCTTGGCGTTGACGGTGAACACTCCGGGTGGACCGATCACCAGGTGGTCGATGTCGCTACCGCTCGGCCACTGGATCCCGTGAAGGACGTGCCAGCCGGCGGGAACCAACCGCTCAAGTGCAGATCCGACTGCTAACTCACCTGCTAGGCCGCTCCGGATGCTTTCGGGCACAAGCGTCCCCCGTGTCAGACGGGAAGCCAGACGGACGAGTCGACTGTGCTCCAACTCCTTAGCGCGTGCCATCTCCTGAAGCGCTGCGCCGGGGCGGTTAGAAGCGAGGTCATCGTCTGGAGTCAAGGTGGGAAGCGGCGGCACAGCCTTCGTCTGAAGGCTTGTTGGAGTGGTAGGCCGCTCGCTCTTGCTCGGTGCTGGGGAGTCGTTGATGCGGCGCCACTCTGCGATCTTCGCCGTGGCCGCGTCCCGTAGCTCTTCGACCACGACATGCATCTCGTCCGTGATGCGGTCGTACCAGGCGACAGCCTGCCCCCGCGCCCCGGCGCGATTCACGTAGAGCCGGTCCTTGCCGTTCTTCTGCCAACGCTTGACCACCAGTTCGTCCACGGCGCTCCCCCCGAAGCCGATCATCCGTAGTGAGGTCACCACGGAACGTAGAACCGCGCAAGAGGCCCAATTAGCCGTCCCGAGCGCCGGGAGGTCTGTTACAGGTTTCTCTACCTCATCAAGCCCCGGCTGCGCTCCGCTCCGCCGGGCGCGCTTCCGGCTCCGCTGCGGGCGCCGCTCCTGCCTCCGGCCCGCTCCGCCCGCGCTGCGCCGACGCGCGCCCACACGCGGATAGGTCAGCGGCTATGAGTCGATCACCGTACACACGGCCCCGGTCAGAACAGTGCCTCCGGCGGGGGACCGGCCGGCACCGGGGGCAGGGGGCGCCGCTCCCTGCTGCGGGTCCGTCGTGGCGTACGGGATGGAAGCGGGGGTGGGTGGTGGGTAAAAGATGGTGGTGAGGCGACGGCTGGACGCCTTGAAACGCGTGCCACATCCGTGCCAGATCCCAGGGGGAACAGCGGGGTGTTGACGTCCGGGTCGGCGCCGAGCATCGGCCACGCACGGCCGCAGTCAGCGGGATGCAGGTAGGCCCATACTGGGGGCAATGACAAAGCCCGATGCACCGAAGCGTCATTTGCCCACCAGCCCCTTCAAGGCCCCGGTCACGCTGGCGCCCAAGCACTTCGCCAAGGGCGACCAGGTCACACACGACATCTACGGCCTTGGTCGGGTAGTCGACATCGAGGATGGAGTCGCGGCGCTCGTGGACTTCGGCTCGGCGCAAATGCGGATCTTGAGCCCGTACGCCAAGATGACCAAGCTGTAGGACCGCTGTGCCCGGTCACGGCACGCCAGGCCCCTTCAGGGACCTGTAACGAAAGGGAGCTCTCTCATCGATGTGACGTCGCTGTTCTCCGCCCCGGAAGGGCAATCCCGCTGTTCCACTGCGGCATCGCCGGCTCCGACGACAAACCCCTTCCAGGCCCCGGACTTCGGGGATGACGAGACCTTCCTACCCGAGGAGGTAAAGGGGCCCGCTTCGTAACGCCCGGGGCAGCCCGGCTGCGCTGTACAGCAGCGAAGTACAGCAACCGTGACGACTTCCGGCGACTGTCGTTGCCTCTCACGAGCCGACTGATCAGGCGGGATGGCCCCAGCGACCTCACTGCACGTAGTTCGCAACGAGGGGGTCAGGGGTTCGAGTCCCCTCAGGTCCACTGCAACAGGAAAGCCCCCACCGGGAAACCGGTGGGGGCTTTTGCGTTGGTGGGGTGTTGAGGGGGTGTGAGGTCAGGGGGCTAGGTGGTGGGTGAGGGTGTGGAGCAACCGGGGTGGTGGCCTCGGTGAAGGTGGTGGCGAGGCGGGTGGCGGCGTCGTCGAGGGGGAGTTTCTCGGTGAGGGTGCGAAGGGGAGCGCGGGGGTGGCGGCGCCCAGGGAGGCGAGGCGGGCGGCCCAGAAGGGCTGGTCGCCGGTGAACGGGGACGGGGACGGAGGGGTGCCGGCGCGGAGGGTCGGGGTGGTGGTGCCGGCGCCGCAGTGGTGGACGGTGGCGGCGAGGCGGGGGAAGAGGAGGGCGTGGGGGACGGGGGGTGACGGTGAGGATGTTGTTGGTGGGGGAGGGGGTGGTGAGGTTGGCGTTGCTGGCGGGGAGGATGCCGCGGGTGCCGGCGCGGTGGAGGGCGCGGACGGCGAGGGTGCTGAGGCGTTCGGCGTCGGTGGTGGGCATGGAGTCGAAGCCGACGGCGATCGGGGGTGGGCCGGAGGTGGGGAAGTCCTAGTTGGGTGTCGGGGGCGAGGTGGGGCCACCAGTGGCCGGTGAGGTCAGACCGGGGCGCCGGTCGGCGGGGCGGGGGACGAGGAGTTCGCTGAAGCCGTGCAGGACCGGCCAGTTGGCGGCCTCAGCGCGGCGGCGGGTTGCGCGCGGGGTGGCCGGGGGCAGGTCCAGGCGGGTGCGGAGGGTGCGGAGGGTGCGGAGGGTGCGGACTGCGTCGGCGTGGCGGCGGTCGAGGACGCGGAGGGAGAGGCGGCCGGCGGCAGGGTTGCCCCAGCAGCCGAGCGAGCGGCCGCCGCCGACAACGGGGGCGAACGCGCGGGTGGGCGCGGTGGGTTGGAGGTAGGCGCCGACGGAGGGGATGCCCAGGGCCTCGGCGAGGTGCCAGCCGAGCGGGGCGGTGGTGGACAGCAGGAGCAGTTCGGTGTCGGGGGTGGCGGCGTCGGCCATGCCGTTGCCGAGCTGCTCGATGAAGGCGGCGGCCCGGCGCAGCAGGGCGCGGCGGGCGGTGGGGGGGGGCCGGCGGTGGCGCGCGGGTCGGTGGGGAGGGGGCGGAAGGTGAGGCCGGCGGCGCGGACGAGTGGGGCGTAGGTGTCGTGGGTGGCGACGGTGACGTCGTGGCCGGCGGTGCGCAGGCGGGCGCCGGAGCCGGGCGATCTCCTCGGTGAGTCGGCGGTGCCGGGCGCGGAGCTGGTCGAGGGCGTTGGCCTGGGGGGCCTGGAGGATCGTGGCGATCTCGTCGAGCGGGAAGCCGAGCTCTCGGTTGAAGAGGATCTGTCGGAGCCGGGCGAGGTCGGCGTTGCTGTAGAGGAGGTAGCCGGCGGGGCTGCGGTCGCTGGGGCGGAGCAGGCCGGTGCGGTCGTAGTGGTGCAGGGTGCGGACGGTGACCCCGGCGACGGCGGAGACCTGGCCCACCGGGTATCGCATGGGGCGCCTTTCGTGCGGGTGGTGGCGCCGTGCGGCCGTCAGCGGCCGGTCGCGGTGCGGTGTCGATCAAGGGTGCGGCCTGACGTTGCGTGAGGGTCAAGGGAGGGGTAGGGGGAGGGTTGGGGCGGACGAGACGATCGGGGCGTCGGTTCGAGGGGAGCGCCGTTACATTTGTCGGGAAACAGGTATTCGCTCTTGTGTGCGCACGGCGGTACGTCCCTGTGCACACAGGGTGAACCTGGTGCACAGCCCCAGCCCGTCCGTCCGCCCGAGGAATCCGTGAGACCAGCGACCGTCACCGCCAAGGCCGCGGGCGCCGTGCTGCTCACCGGGCTGCTCGCCGCCGCGCTCGCGGGATGCGGCGGGCCCCGGCCGCTGCTGCGGGACGAGGGGCCGGCGGTCGCCCCGTCCGCGCGGATCGGACCGGTCTACGCGGCGGACACGCTGGGGCGCCCGTTGCAGCGCCCGGACGCGCTCCCGTTGGGGGACTCCGCGCGCCTGACCGGGCTGCACTGGGAGTCCTGGGGCGGCCCGACCGCGGTCGCCTCCGGCGGGCTGAGCGGGAACTGGTGCGCCCCGCAGTGCACCCGTGAGCCGTACCGGGTCAAGGTGACGCTGAGCGGCCTCCAGCGGCTGCCGGGGTTCGCGTACTACTCCAGCGCCGGGGTGGTCGCGCCCGAGCTCCACGGCGAGAAGGCCGCCGAGCTGGGACGGGTGAGCCTGCACCTGCCCGACGTCGAGTAGCGCGGCGTCCGGGAGGCCGCGGGCGCGGGGACGCGCCGGGGGCCGAGAGGAACGGAAGAAGGGAACGGATGGGCCTGCGCGCCAAGATCGGCATCGCGATCTCCGCCACTGCGGCGGTGGTCGCGGTCCTCGTCGGCGTGCTCGTCCACCACCACACCGTCAACGCGCAGCTCGACCTGTCCGGGCACACCCTGGACAGCCGGCTGCAGACCACCGCCCAGGACCGGGCCGCCGGGATCGACACCGGGCGGGGGCTGATCAACCCCCCTGACCTGCCGCGCCCGCTGAAGGCGCTGGCCGAGGGCGGCCGGCGGGGCGTCTACCTGGACCTCAGCGGCCGGACGCCGTACCTGTGGGCGGCCACCAGGCTGGGGCCGGACATCGTCGCGCTCAAGCGCCCCTACGACCGGGAGCAGCAGACCGTCGAGGCGCTGGACCGGATGCTGTGGGGGGCCGGGGCGGCCGGGACCGCGCTGGGCTGCGTGGTCGGGCTGCTGGTCGCGCACCGGCTTGGGCGGCGGCTGACCGCCTCCGCGGCGACCGCCCAGCGGATCGCCGAGGGCGACCTGGGCGCGCGCCTGCCGCGCACCGGGAACGACGAGATCGCGCAGCTCACCGCGGCGGTGAACACCATGGCCGAGGCGCTCTCCGGGCGGCTGCGGGCCGAGCGCGACGTCACCGCGAACATCGCCCACGAGCTGCGCACGCCGGTCGCCGGGCTGGTCACCGCGGCCGGGCTGCTGCCGCCGTCCCGGCCCGCCGAGCTGGTCCGGGACCGGGCCGAGCGGGTGCGCGGGCTGATGGAGGACGTGCTGGAGGTGGCGCGGCTGGACGCCCGCACCGAGGAGGCGGACCGGGAGGTGCGGCCGCTGGGGGAGCTGGCGTACCGGGCGGTCGCGGCGGCGGCCGGCCGGGGCGGCGGGTCCGGGGGCGCGGGCTCCGGCGCGGCCCGGGCGGGGGCGAACGGCGGGATACGGGTGCGGGTGCTGGCCGACGGGCTGGTGGAGACCGATCCGCGGCGGGTCGAGCGGATCCTGGTCAACCTGATCAGCAATGCCCGGCGGCACGGGGCGGCGCCGGTGACCGTCGAGGTCGACGACGGGGTGATACGGGTCCGGGACACCGGGCCGGGCTTCCCGGAGTCGCTGCTGACGCACGGCCCGCAGCGGTTCCGCACCGGCGGCGGCCGGGGTGGGACGGGGCTGGGGCTCGGGCTGACCATCGCGGTCGGCCAGGCCCGGGTGCTCGGCGCCGGGCTGGGCTTCGCCAATCCGCCCGGGGGCGGGGCGCAGGCCACCGTTGATCTGCGGGGGGCGCGGTGCCCCGACGGGGACGGGAGCGGGAGCGGGGAGAGCGGCGACGGGGTGTGATGCCGGGGCCGTCCTCCTACAGGATGGCTGGTCCTTCCCGTAGGAGGACGGTCGGCGCTCACGTCTCCGGGAAGCGGTCCTCCAGGACGGAGTTCAGCAGCGCCCGGGCGTCCTCGCGGTCCAGGCCCTCGGCGCGGGCGCGGTCCATCCAGGCGCGCAACTCCTCGCGCAGCACGGCGTCCGCGGCCGAGTCCGGGCGGGCCAGGGTGCGGCTGACGAAGGTGCCCAGGCCGGGCCGCGGCTCGACCAGGCCCTCGCGCTCCAGCTCGCGGTACGCCTTGAGCGTGGTGTTGGGGTTGACCTTGGTCGTCGCGGCGACCTGCGCGGCCGTGGGCAGCCGGTCGCCCTCCACCAGGATGCCCAGCCGCAGCGCCTGTTGGACCTGCTGGACGATCTGGAGGTAGGTGGCGACGCCGCTGCGGCGGTCGATCCGGAACTCGACGGCGCTCACCCCCTTCCTTCCTCCGTGCTCGGCGCGGTGCGGTCGGCTCGTTTGCCGGCGCCGCGCCCGTCGACCGCTTGATGATCGGGCCGTCCGCGGCGGCTGTCAAAGCGCCCGCCGCGGTGGCCCGCTCGCCCGTTCAGAGCGGCCGCCGGCGGGCCCGCCACACCACGAACGCCAGCACCGCCGCGGTCAGCGCCAGCAGGATTCCCGCGCCGAGCCATTGCATGCCGGGCATCTGGTCGAAGGACAGGTACTGGGTGACGTGGTTGACGATGCCCTTGTCGGCCCGGCAGGCGTCGGGGTGGGCGTCGTGGACGCAGGTGCTGAAGCCGAAGAGGCGGCCGTCGGCGGTGGCGACCCAGTCGTCCATCTGGACCGAGCCGTTCGGCAGGGCGGGGGCGTCGCCGTTGACGGGGTGGGTGATGCTGCGGAGCGTGCCCAGCTTCGGCATCAGCTTCTCGCTCCAGACGACGCTCAGCACCATGGCGGTGACCGCGGTCGTCAGCATCGCCGGCACCGTCCGCTTGATCAGCTTGCCCAGGGCGATGCCGCAGGCGGTGAGGAAGAGGGTCTCGGCGGCCAGCATCGGGCCGGTGACGTCGAACGGGCCGCTGTGCAGCCAGTCGCCGCCGACGACCAGGGTGTGGGCGGGCGACCAGAGCCACTGGAAGACCGTCGCCAACAGGGCGGTGCACACGGTCACGACGGTCAACGGCAGCGCCAGGGTGGCGGCGAGCCAGCGGCCGCGGCTGACGGACTGGGTGGTCACCAACTGGAGGGTGCCGCGCTCCAGTTCGGAGGAGATCAGCGGGGCGCCCAGGAAGACGGCGACGGCCACCGGAATGAGCTGGAGGAACTGGAGGTCGCCGTTGAACATCGAGGCGTAGCCGCGCTGGAAGTCCTCGTGGAAGGCTTCCCGGGTGACGTTCTGGCCGCCGAGGAACTCCACCAGCCCGATCCGCTGGTACGAGAAGAGCGCGCAGGCGGCGAGGGTGACCAGGATGCCGGCGAGCAGCGCGGCGCGGTGCCGGCGCCAGACCAGCCACAGGACGCCGCGCAGCGGGCCGGTGCCGGTGCTCGGCGACGCGGCGGTCTTGAGGTGCGTGGTGGCGGTGGTCATGCCGCGGTCTCCTTCTCGGCGTCGTCCACGATCAGGGTGGGGGCGTCCGGGGCGCGCATGCAGGCCAGCAGGATCTCCTCCAGGCTCGGCGTCACGACGTCCCAGCCGGCGCCCCCGTCGGACGCGGGCGTGGTGGCGAGCGGGCCGGTCGGGCGGAGCAGCGCGCTGAACTGCCGCCCGTTGACGCGGGCGTCGACGAGGGTGTGCCGGTCGGTCAGCTCCTTGGGCACCCGGCCGTCGGCGGCCAGACCGGTCACCAGGGCGTGCGCGGGCACCAGTTCGTCGGTCGGGCCGGCCATCCGCAGTCGGCCGCCGGCCAGGACGAGGAGGTAGTCGCACATCTCCTCCACCTCGGACAGCAGGTGGGAGGACATCAGGACGGTGGTGCCGTGCTCGGCGGCCTCGGCCATCAGCAGGCCGGACAGCTCGTCGCGGGCCAGCGGGTCCAGGTCGGACATCGGCTCGTCGAGCAGCAGCAGCGCGGGGCGCTTGCCGAAGGCGAGCGCGAAGGCGACGCGGGTGCGCTGGCCGCCGGAGAGCGCGCCGACCTTGGCGGTCAGCGGGATGTCGCCGGAGCGGACGATGCGCTCGGCGAGCGCCTGGTCCCAGGTCGGGTTGAGCTCGCGGCCGAGGCGGAGCGTGTCGGCGACCGTGAAGCGCGGGTAGAGCGGCTTGTCCTGGGCGAGGAAGGCGACGCGGGTCAGCACGGTCGGGTCGGTGACTGGGACGCCGCCGAGCCGCAGGGTGCCGGTGGTCGGCTGGAGCAGGCGGGCGGCGAGGCCGAGGAAGGTGCTCTTGCCGGCGCCGTTGGGGCCGACCATGGCGGCCACCCGCCCGGTCGGGAGCCGGAAGGAGCACTCCTGCAGTGCCCAGCGACGGCGGTACTGCTTGCCCACGTTGTCGGCCTCGATCGCCCAGGGGCCCGGGCTCGGGTCGTGCATGCGAGATCCCCCCTTTAACTAGTTCATTAGTGGAATGAGTATGGAGAGCGGTCAGGGGCCTGTCAAAGCGCGGGTGTCCCGCCGGGTCGGGAAAGGGGTGGCGGCCGGGCCGCTACTCGGCCGTGACCAGCGGTTTTGCCATGCAGCGGCTGGACTCGTAGGTCCGGTAGTAGCCGAACTTCTCGACCAGGGCGTAGCCGCTGGAGGCGTAGAGGGCGAGCGCCTCGGGCTGTTCGCTGCCGGTCTCCAGCACCATCCGGAGGCGGCCGGCGGTCCGGGCGTCGTCTTCGAGGGCGGCCAGGATGCGCCGGGCCAGTCCGCGGCCGCGGGCCCCGGGCACCACGAACATCCGCTTGATCTCGGCGTCGCCGGGGGCGTACCCCTCCGCGGTGTCCTCCTGGACCCGCCAGCCGCCGGTGGCCAGCGGCCGGCCGTCCTCGTAGGCGATCAGGTACAGGCCGAGCGGCGGCAGGAACATCTCCGGGGCCAGCGGCGTCAGGTCGCCGTCCCCGTAGCGCCGGGCGTACTCCTGCTGGACCTCTTCGTCGAGGCGGGCCGCGTCGGGGTGGTCGTAGCGGACGGCGCGTATCTCCATTCCCCGAAGCGTACGGAAGCGCGCGGGCGGACCGGAAGGCGGCCGGGGCGGGGCCGGCGGGCCGGCGGGTTAGGGTGCCGGGATGCTGACCGTGACCAGTGTGAACGTGAATGGGCTGCGGGCCGCGGCCAAGAAGGGCTTCCTGCCGTGGCTGGCCGGGACCGACGCCGATGTGCTGTGCCTCCAGGAGGTGCGGGCCGAGACCGCCCAGTTGCCGGCCGAGGTGCGGGAGCCGGAGGGCTGGCACGTGGTGCACGCCCCGGCGGCCGCCAAGGGCCGGGCCGGGGTCTCGCTCTACACCCGGCGGGAGCCGGAGCGGGTGCGGATCGGCTTCGGGTCGGCGGAGTTCGACGACAGCGGGCGGTACGTCGAGGTCGATCTGCCCGGGGTGACGGTGGCCAGCCTCTACCTGCCCTCCGGCGAGGTCGGCACCGAGCGGCAGGACGAGAAGGAACGCTTCATGGCGGAGTTCCTGCCCTACCTCGTCGGGCTGCGCGAGCGGGCCGCGGCGGACGGCCGCGAGGTGGTCGTCTGCGGCGACTGGAACATCGCGCACCAGGAGGCCGACCTGAAGAACTGGAAGGCCAACCAGAAGAAGTCCGGCTTCCTGCCGGAGGAGCGGACCTGGCTGTCCACCGTGCTGGACGCGGCCGAGGGCGGCTATGTGGACGCCGTCCGGGCGCTGCACCGGGGCGTCGAGGGGCCGTACTCGTGGTGGTCCTACCGCGGGCGGGCGTTCGACAACGACGCGGGGTGGCGCATCGACTACCACATGTGCACGCCGGGGCTGGCCGCTCGTGCCGTCAAGGCGTACGTGGAGCGGGCGGAGAGCTATGACCGGCGGTGGAGCGACCATGCGCCGGTGACGGTGGTCTACGGGGCGTAGCGCGCCGGTCTTCCGGGTGCCGCCCGGGCGGGGTCAATCCCGCCCGGGCGGTTGCCCGTTGTGGGGCGCGTCCCGTTGGGGTGCGTCCTCCCGGGCCGCGTCCCCCCCGGCGTCCGCCTTCGCGCCGCCCAGGAGGCTCTCCAGTTCCGCGCGGATGCGGCGGTCCATGGCCATGGAGACCTCGGCCTCGACGACGCCCTTGGCGAGCGGGCGGAGGTTCTCCACGGTCTCGGTGGCCCGTGGGAGGTCCTGCAGGGTGGTGACGACGTGGGCGCGGATGAGGGTGGTGAAGACGTCGGCGAGCGCGTCGGCGTGCGCGCGGACCTTGCGGCCGGCCTCCAGGACGGCGCCGAGCGGGATGCCCTGGGCGACCAGGCTGGTGGAGGCGTCCAGCAGGCGGCGGCTGATGTGCACGAACTCGTCGCCGTCCACGGCCAGATAGCCGATCGCCAGTGAGGCGGTGAGGTTCTCCGCGGTGACCTCGCCGCTGAAGTGGTCGGCCAGCTCCTCCGGCGCGAGGCGGACCGGGGTCTCCTCGGACCAGGGGGTCAGCAACGGGCTGGGCAGGCCGAGGAGTTCGCCGACGTCGCGGCCGGTCTCGAAGGCGGTGAACAGCTCGGCGATCCCGCCCAGGGTGTGGCCGCGCTCCAACAGGGCGGTGATGGTGCGCAGTCGGGCCAGGTGGTGCTCGCTGTACCAGGCGATCCGGCCCTCCCGGCGGGGCGGCGGCAGCAGCTTGCGCTCGCGGTAGAAGCGCAGCGTGCGGACGGTGATGCCGGCCTCCCTGGCCAGGTCGGCCATGCGGAACTCGCGCACCTTCGGGGCCTTTTGGGGCTCCTCAGGAGGTATGTCGTCCTTGCGGGCATGGGGGTGCGCATGCTCGGGGGGAGGTGCTGCCGCCTGGTCTGCCACGGGCCCAGCCTAAGCGGGGCGGCGCCCCCGAGGGCCGGGGGTGACCGGAGGTAACTTCCTGCCGCCCGACCCCTACCGCTCAGTACGGGACTGCCTTACGCTCCAACCGTGCCAATCGCGCCAGTGATTGCTGGCGCGGTTGGGGGACGGTGGAGCGTCGACACGGGAGGTGGCGGCATGGCCGACGACGGGCGGCGGCATGTGCGGGTGGCGGTGATCGGATCGGGATTCGGCGGCCTGGGGGCCGCGGTGCGGCTGCGGCGCGCGGGGATCACCGACTTCGTGGTCCTGGAGCGGGCGGACTCGGTGGGCGGTACCTGGCGCGACAACAGCTATCCGGGGTGCGCCTGCGACGTGCCCTCGCACCTGTACTCGTTCTCGTTCGCGCCCAATCCGCAGTGGCCGCGCAACTTCAGCGGACAGCCGCACATCCGCGCCTACTTGGAGCGGGTGGCGGACATCTTCGGGCTGCGGCCACACCTCCGCTTCGACGCCGAGGTGCGCCAACTGCGGTGGAACGGCGCGGAGTTGTGGTGGGAGATCGACACCGTCCAGGGGGCGTACACCGCCGATGTGGTGGTGTCGGCCACCGGGCCGCTCTCCGACCCGCAGATCCCCGACATCCCGGGGCTGGCGGACTTCCCCGGCAAGGTCTTCCACTCCGCGCGCTGGGACCACGACTACGACCTGCGGGGCAAGCGGGTCGCGATGGTCGGCACCGGTGCCTCCGCCATCCAGATCGTGCCGGCGATCCAGCCGCGGGTCGGGCGGCTGACGGTGTTCCAGCGCACCCCGCCGTGGGTGATGCCGCGCGCCGACCGGCCGATCAGCGGGGTGGAGCGGTGGCTGCACACCAGGGTTCCCGCCACCCGTCAGCTCCGCCGCCAACTGCTCTGGAGCATCCGGGAGTTGCAGGTCAGCGCGTTCACCAAGCGGCCCGGCGAGCTGGGGCTGGTCGAGCGGCTGGCGAAGTCCCACATGCACAAGGCGATCAAGGACCCGGCGCTGCGGGCCCGGCTGACGCCCGACTACCGCATCGGCTGCAAGCGGATCCTGCTGTCCAACACCTGGTACCCGGCGCTGGTCAAGCCCAACGTCGACGTGGTCACCTCCGGGCTGCGCGAGATCCGCGGCAACGTCCTGGTCGCGTCGGACGGCAGCGAGGTCGAGGCGGACGCGATCGTCTTCGGGACCGGCTTCCACGTCACCGACATGCCGATCGCCCAGCGGGTCGTCGGGGCCCGCGGCACCACCCTCGCCGAGGAGTGGAAGGACGGCATGGAGGCGCTGCGCGGCAGCAGCGCGGCCGGCTTCCCCAACTTCCTCACCATCATCGGGCCCAACACCGGCCTCGGGAACAGCTCGATGATCCTGATGATCGAGTCGCAGTTGACCTACCTCGTCGACTACCTGCGCCAACTCGACGTGCTCGGCGACCGGATCGCCCTGGACGCCCGGCGGTCCGCCGTGGACGAGTGGACCCGCACCGTCCAGCGGCGGATGGCGCGCACGGTGTGGAACACCGGCGGCTGCGACAGCTGGTACCTGGACGCCAACGGGCGGAACACCACCGCCTGGCCGGGCACCACCGCCGAGTTCCGGCGGGAGACCCGGCAGGTGGACCTCGCCGAGTACGAGGTGATCCGGCCCCCGCGCGGCGCGCCGGACGGCGCACCGACCCCGGCCGCCGCCCGCACCACCGCGCCGACCGAGGAGGTGGCGGCATGACCCGTCCGGCACACGCCACCCGCGGGCGCTACGCCCCGCCCGCCCCCCGCCGGGCCCTGGAGGTCACCTCCGCCGACGGCTCCCGGCTCCACGCCGAGGTGCACGGCCCGGAAGGGGCCCCGGCGGTGGTCCTGGCGCACGGCTGGACCTGCTCAACCGCCTTCTGGGCCCCGGTCGTCCGGGAGCTGTCCGACACCCACAAGGTGGTGCTCTACGACCAGCGGGGCCACGGCCGCAGCCCGGCCGTCCCGCCCGCCGGCTACGGCACCCGCCAGCTCGCCGACGACCTGGTCGCCGTCCTGGAACAGGCCCTGGAGCCCGGCGAACGGGCCGTCGTCGGCGGGCACTCCATGGGCGGGATGACGATCATGGCCGCCGCCGAGCGGCCGGAGCTGCGCGCACGGGCCGCGGCCGCCCTGCTGTGCAGCACCGGCTGCGCCGATCTGCCCGCCGAGTGCCGGGTGTTCCCGCTGCCCACCCCCGGCGGCCGGCGCCTGGCGCACCGGCTGCTGCTGGGCTCCCGCGCCCCGCTCGGCCCGATCACCCCGGTCGCCAAGGCGGCCCTGCGATACGTCACGTTGGGCCCCGGGGCGAGCGCCGAGCAGATCGAGGCGTGCGCCCGGATGGTGCACGCCTGCCCGCCGCGGGTCCGTGCCCGTTGGGGGCACGTGCTCTACGGGCTCCAACTCACCCGCGATGTCTCCCGGTTGGAGCTGCCGACCGCGGTCCTGGCGGGCACCGCGGACCGGCTCACCCCGTTCGTGCACGCCCGGCGGCTGGCCTCGGTCCTCCCGCAGTGCGCGGGGCTGACCGCGCTGCCCGGGCTCGGCCACATGACCCCCGTCGAGGACCCGGACGCGGTCGCCGGCCGGCTGCGGGAGCTGGCCCGCGACCATCTGGCCGCGGCCCCCGCCCCCGAGGGCCAACGACCCACCCCGCAGCGGCAGAAGAACGAGAAGAACGAGAAGAACGAGAAGAAGGAGGAGGCGGCGTGAACGGGAGCAAGCTGGACGGGCAGGTCGTGGTCGTCACCGGCGCGGCGCGCGGTGTCGGGGCGCTGCTGGCGCGGAAGCTGTCGGCGCGCGGGGCGACCCTGGCGCTGGTCGGCCTGGAGCCCGACGAACTGCGCGAGGTCGCCGCCTCGTTGCACGGCCCGGCGCACCACTGGTACGCCGACGTCACCGACCACGAGGCGCTGTCCCGGATCGCCAAGGAGGTCAAGCTCCGCTTCGGGAAGGTCGACGCGGTGGTCGCCAACGCCGGGGTGGCGACCGGCGGACCGTTCGTGGACTCCGACCCGGTGGCCTGGCGGCGGGTCATCGAGGTCAACCTGATCGGCAGCGCGGTCACCGCGCGGGCGTTCCTGCCGGTACTGATCGAGTCCCGTGGCTACTTCCTCCAGATCGCCTCGCTCGCCGCGCTCACGCCGGCGCCGATGATGAGCGCGTACTGCGCCTCCAAGTCGGGCGTGGAGGCGTTTGCGCACAGCCTGCGCGCCGAGGTCGGCCACCAAGGGGTCCGGGTCGGGGTCGGCTATCTGAGCTGGACCGACACCGACATGGTGCGCGGCGCCGACCGGGAGGACATCATGCGGGAGTTGCGCGCCCGACTTCCCTGGCCGTCCAACAAGACCTATCCGCTGGGCCCGGCCGTGGACCGGATCGCCGACGGCGTCGAGCGCCGCTCCGCGCACGTCTACGGGCAGTGGTGGCTGCGCGGGATGCAGGCGGTGCGCGGCCATCTCCCCTCGCTCATCGGGACGGTGGGGCAGCGCGAGATGCGGCGGTTCGGGGACCGGCTCGACGGGTTCCGGCCCGGACTGGTCGGCGCGGGCGGCGAGGCGGACGAGAAGGCCCGGCTGAGCGGGTAACGCGCCGCGGGTGCGGGCCCGGTGGTCGCCCCGTGCGGGCCCGGGCCGCACACGGAAAGTGTCCGATTGTGATCGAAATGCGACCAATGTCGGTTCGTGTCACGCTGGTCGAGCCCGATTCCCCACACCCCCACAGGAGTGAACAGCATGGGCATCGAAGACCAGTTCAAGGACAAGGCGCAGCAGCTCAAGGACGAGGCCAAGCGACGTGCCCAGCAGGGCCAGGAGCGCGGCCGGCAGCAGGGTCAGGAGCGTGGCCGGCAGGCACAGGAGCGCGGCCAGCAGTCCCGCGAGCGCGGCCAGCGGAGCCTGGACGACGTCGAGGACCGCTTCGAGAGCTGACGCGCCAACGCCCGCCGCACTGACGGGCGTTCGACGTCCTTCAACGGGGGTCGTTCGTCGTCAAGAAGGGGCGCATCCGGAGCACCGGGTGCGCCCCTTCGACGTTGTCGACGTGATTTTCGGTATACCAACTGCCGCCAACTGGCCGGCGGGGCGATCTCGTTGGGGCACCCTTGGGGCGCCTTGGGGTCTCAGCCGTCGGCGCGCGGCGGGAGCGGGGGGCGGCGGCGGTCCGGGACGTCCGACAGGTCCGGCGGGTTCGCCGCGGGATGGCGGTCCAGCAACTCCAGCGCGGTGCGCACCGCGACGCCCAGCGTGGGGTGCCGGCCCTCCGCCCAGTGCAGCGGGGAGCGCAGCGCCTCGATGTCGACCTCCACGCCGTGGTTCTCCACGCCCCAGCCGTAGAGGCGGAACCACGCGGCGTTCATCGGGACGGTGATCGTGGTGCCGTCCGCGAGCCGGTGCCGGCCGGTCATGCCGACCACCCCGCCCCAGGTCCGGGTGCCGACCACCGGGCCGATGCCCTGCAGCTTGAACGCCGCGGTGATCATGTCGCCGTCGGAGGAGGTCATCTCGTCGGCCACCGCGACCACCGGGCCGCGCGGCGCGTTGCTGGTGTACGACACCGGCTCGGCGTCCCGGGTCAGGTCCCAGCCCATGATCGCCCGGGTCAGCTTCTCGATGACCAGCTCGGAGATGTTGCCGCCGGCGTTGCCGCGGACGTCCACGATCAGCGCCGGCATCGCCATCTCCCGCCGCAGGTCGCGGTTGAACTGCGCCCAGCCCGAGCCGCCCATGTCCGGGATGTGGAGGTAGCCGCACCGGCCGTCGCTCAACTCCCGCACCACCGCCCGCCGTTTGGCCACCCAGTCCTGGTAGCGCAGCGGGCGCTCGTCGATCAGCGGGACCACCGCGACCCGGCGGGCGTGCCCGTTGCCGTTCCCGTCCGTCTCCGGCGGCGCGAAGGTCAGCTCGACGGTGGTGCCGCCGGCCGCGCCCAGCAGCGGGAACGGGCCGGCCACCGGGTCCACCGGCCGCCCGTCGACATGGGTGAGCGCGCTGCCCTCCCGGATGCCGGTGCCGGCCAGCGGCGAGCGGGCCTTGGAGTCCGAGGACTCGCCGGGCAGGATCCGCTTGACCACCCAACGCCCGTCCCGGTAGGTGAAGTTGGCGCCCAGCAGGCCGATCGGGCGCTGGTAGTGCGGCGGCCCCTCGTTGCGCCGGGACCCGGCGACATAGGCGTGCGAGGTGCCCAGCTCGCCCAGCACCTCGCGCAGCAGATCGGCGAACTCGTCGGGGCTGGCGACCCGTTCGAGCAGCGGCCGGTACTGCGCCAGCACGTCCTCCCAGTCGATCCCGCACAGCTTCGGGTCCCAGAAGTACGCCCGGACGATCCGGCCCGCCTCGTCGAACGCCTGCCGCCACTCCGCCCCCGGATCCACGTCGTGCAGGATCCGCCGCAGGTCCAGATGGACCGTGGTGTCGCCGTCCGCCAGCTCGTTCGCCGGCACCGCGCGCAGCTCGCCCTCGTCATTGACGACCAGCCGGGTGCCGTCGCCGCTGAGCGCGAACCCGTCCAGGGAGCTGGTGAGTTCGGTGCGCCGCGCCTTCGTCAGGTCGAAGTGCTCCAGGGTGGGACGGCCGGAGGTGTCGGCCGGGTTGGCGAAGGTCTCGCCCAGCGCGCCGGAGATCGGCCAGCGCAGCCACACCAGCCCGCCGCCGCTGACCGGCCGCAGCGAGGAGTACTTGGACGCCGCGACCGGGAACGGCGTGACCCGGTTGGCCAGCCCCTCCACCTCCACCAGCACCGGGCCCTCGCCGCTCGGCACCGGGTTCTCGTCCGGGTCCAGCCCGCCGGCCGCCGGCCGCCCCTCCGGGGACAGCGCGAACGGGGACGGCGTCGCCGACGACAGCGGGACGAGGTAGGGGCGGCAGCCCAACGGGAACGACAGGTCGCCGGTGTGCACGTCGTAGACCGGGTCGAAGCCCCGCCAGGACAGGAAGGCGAGATAGCGGCCGTCCCGGGTGAACACCGGCTGCTCGTCCTCGAAGCGGCCGTTGGTGACGTCCACGACGTGCCCGTCGGACAGTCGGGCCATGCTGATCCGCCGCAGCGTCCGGCCGATGCCCGGGTGCGACCAGGTCAGCCAGCGGGAATCGGGGGAGAACGCCAGGTCGCGGACCGGGCCGTTGCCGGAGCGGGTCAGCTCGGTGACCACCGCGGGCGGCCCGCCCACCGCCCCGCCGTCGGCCTCATCCGCCGGCTCCCCGGCGTCCACCAGCAGCAGCCGCCCGTCGTGCGTGGCCACCGCCAGCCGCGCCCCGTCCGGCGCGGAGACCAGCTCGTGGACCCGGCCCAGCGCCCCGGCCGCCAGCCGGCGCGGGGTGCCCGGACCGCTGGCCCGCGGCAGGTCGGCGACCTCGACGGCGTCGTCGCCCTCGGCGTCCGTCACATACGCGATCCGGCCGGTCGCGCCCAGCATCACCGGCAGCCGCACCCGCACGCCCGGGGTGTCGTGGATGGTCCGGGCCGGCCCGTCGCGGTGGGTGAGCCAGTACAGGCTGCCGCGCACCCCGACCGCGCTGGCCCGCCCGGTGGCGTCCACCGCCAGGCCGGTGACGTGCGAGGCGGTCGGCACCTGGTACGTGCGGCGGCCGGCCCGCGGCCCGCCCAGCCGCACCGCCAGCTTCCGCGGCGCCGCGCCCGGGGACAGGTCGTCGATCAGCCACAGGTCGCCGGCGCACTGGTAGACGATCCGCGCCCCGTCCGTCGAGGCGTGCCGGGCGTAGAAGTCCGGGTGGTCGCTGTGCCGGCGCAGGTCGGTGCCGTCCGGGAGGCAGGAGTAGACGTTGCCGACGCCCTCGTGGTCGGAGAGGAAGGCGATCCGGCCGCCGGTGAACATCACCGAGTCCAGATGCCCGTGCAGGTCCGGCAGCAGCCGGGTGCCGTGCAGCCACATCCGGCCCGTCGCCCCGCCGCGGTAGCGCTTCCAGGACGCCGGCTCGTGCGGCGGCTTGCCGGTCAGCAGCAGGGTGCGGCGCTCCCCGTCGAGATCGGCCAGCGCGATATCGGCGACCGGCCCCCAGGGGAGTTGCCCACCGGGGCCGCCCTCGGTCGGCAGGCAGTACGCCCACGAGTAGTACGAGAACGGCTGGCCGTGCGAGGAGACCGCGAGGATCTGCGCCTGGCCCTCGCCGTCCGGCGGCGTCCAGCCGCAGACCCGGGCGTCGGTGCTGCCCCAGTACGTCAGCCGCCGCGCCGGCCCGCCGGCCACCGGCACCAGATGGACCTCCGGGTCCAGGCTGCGCCAGCTGGTGAAGGCGATCTGCGCGCCGTCGGGGGAGAACCGCGGGTGGCCGACCCGGGTCCGGTCCACGGTCAGTCGCCAGGCCCGGCCCGGCTCCTCGCCCTCCGGCGTGATCGGCGCCAGCCACAGGTCGTCCTCGGCGGCGAAACACAGCAGGTCGCCGTGGAGGTGCGGGAAGCGCAGGTACGAACCGGGCGGGCGGCCCGGCCCGGTCGGAACGCGGCGCAGCCGGCCACGCGGGACGCCGGCCTCGGGTGCATCGCTCACGTCCCCCATGGTTTCGGCGCCGGGAGCGGGCGGCAACTCGGCCCGTTCGGCCACCCCGCCGCGCTCACCCCGCGTCACCCGTGACCGAAACCGGTCACCTCCGGCCCGGGACGAACGGCAGCGAGGCGTACCGCCGCACATAGTGGCCCTGCGCGAAGGTGCCGGCGGCCGCGTCCACCGCGAAGTCCGGGAAACGGCCCAGCAGTTCGGCCAGCGCCACCCGGGCCACCAGGCGGGCCGCGGCCGCGCCCAGGCAGTGGTGCGGGCCGTGCGCGAAGGCCAGGTGCTGGGGGCCGTCCCGGGTGAGGTCCAGCCGGTCCGCGTCCGGGCCGAACGCCCGCGGGTCGCGGTTGGCGGCCCCGTACAGCAGCAGCACCTTACGGCCGGCCGGGACGGTGCGGCCGTGCAGCACCGTGTCGGCGGTGACCGTCCGTGCCAGGCACTGGACCGGGGACGTCAGCCGCAGCAGCTCCTCGACGGCCGCCGGCAGCCGGGCCGGGGCGTCGAGCAGGGCGCGGCGCTGGTCCGGGTGGGCGGTCAGCAGCTCGGCGGCGCCGCCCAGCAGGCCGGTGGTGGTGTCGTTGCCGCCGGCGACCATGGTGAAGGCGAAGCCGAGGATGCGCAGCAGCGCCGCGTCGTCGCCCGGCGGCAGTAGTCGCACCAGGTCGGAGACGGTGTCGTCGGCCGGCTCGGCGCGCCGCCGCTCCACCAACTCCGCGAAGTAGCCCAGCAGTTCGCCCACCGCCGCGGCCGCGGCCAGCGGCGAGCCGAGCGCGGTGGCCTCCACGATGGCGTGCGTCCAGGCGTCGAAGCGGGCCCGGTCCGCCTGTGGCACGCCCAGATAGCGGCCGACGACGAAGCTGGGCAGCGGCTTGAAGAGCTCCGCGACGATGTCGCAGCCGCCGGGCCGGTCGGCGATGCGGTCCAGCCGCTCCCGGACGAAGGCCCGCACGTCCGGCTCGATGGCGGCCACCCGCCGCGGGGTGTAGCCGCGGGTCAGCAGCCGCCGGAAGTCGGTGTGCTCCGGCGGGTCCAGCATCACCAGCGGCGCCGCGTCGGTGATGCCGAGCCGCTCCCGCTCGCCGTAGGTGAAGGTCAGGCCGGCGGCGGAGGAGAACCGCGCGGTGTCCCGGGCGGCGGCGAGCACGTCCGCGTACCGGGAGAGCACCCAGTAGTCGCCGTCCGCGACATGGTGCGCGGGCTCGGTGTCCCGCAGCGCCGCGTACCCCTCCCACGGGGCGCGCCAGCTCTCGCCCCCGCACGGCACGAACCTCGCGCGCGGAGCCTGGGGTGCTTCCTGGGCTGCCATGGCCGGAGGGTGGGGGAGCGGGGCACAACAGTCAAGGGCGTTGCCGGACCGGATCCGACGGCGCTTGGGGCCCGCCCGCGCCCAAGTGTGAGGAACGCCACGGCCCGTGGCCCTGGTGGTGCCCCTGGTCATGAGCATGGATCCCGGCGTTGCACCATTGATGGGTCACCTCACGCGGCGGAAGAACGGGAAACGGGAACAGTGGTGGACGTCCAGGGCACGGTCGCGGACGGCTTCGAGCCGGTCCGGGACGCCTTCGCAGCGAACTTCGCCGAGCGCGGCGAGCGCGGGGCGGCCGTCACCGTTTACCGGGACGGCCGCAGGGTCGTCGACCTCTGGGCCGGCACCAAGGACGGCGACGCCGATCCCGACGCCTCCCAGGCCGCCCCCTGGGCGCCCGGCACCGCCCAGATCGTCCGCTCCGCCACCAAGGGCATCGCCGCCACCGTCCCGCTGCTGCTGCACCAGCGCGGCCAACTCGACCTGGACGCCCCGGTCGGCACGTACTGGCCCGAGTTCAAGGCCGCCGGCAAGGACCGCGTCCTGGTCCGCCACCTCCTCGCGCACCGCGCGGGCCTGCCCGTCCTGGACACCCCGCTCACCCCCGCCCAGGCCGTCGACGGCACCAGCGGCCCGGCCGCCCTCGCCGCGCAGGCCCCCGCCTGGACGCCCGGCACCGACCACGGCTACCACGCCCAGACCTACAGCTGGCTGCTGGGCGAACTGGTGCTGCGGGTCACCGGCCGCACCCTCGGCGCCTGGGTCGCCGACGAGATAGCCGGGCCGCTCGGCCTCGACCTGTGGATCGGCCTCCCCGAGGCGGCCCGCCCCCGCGTCGGTCGCCTCGCCCCCGTGGAGGCCCCGCCCCGCCCGGCCGCCGCCGGCCTGCGGGTCCGCCCCAAGAAGGCGGTCTCCGACGCGTACGCCGACCCCGACTCCCTCACCAACCGCGCCTTTCGCGCGATATCCCCGGCGCCCGACGAGAACTCCGACGCGTACCGGGCGGCGGAGCTGCCCGCCTCGGCCGGCATCGCCACGGCGCCCGCCCTGGCCCGCGCGTACGCCGCGCTGATCGGGCCGGTCGACGGCCACCCGCGGCTCTTCGCGCCGGCGACGCTGACCCTCGCCCGCACCGAGGAGTCCGCCGGCCCGGACCGCACGCTCCTGGTCAACACCCGCTTCGGCCTGGGCTTCATGCTGCACGGCCCGGCGTCCCCGCTGCTCGGCCCCGGCTCGTTCGGCCACCCCGGCCGCGGCGGCGCGCTCGCCTTCGCCGACCCGGAGAGCGGGGTCGCCTTCGGCTACGTGACGAACGGGATGCAGCGGAACGTGACCGCCGACCCGCGGGCGCAGGCGCTGGTGCGCGCGCTGGCGGCCGTCTTCGGCTGACCCGCCGTCGGGGATTCTCTTTCCGCGCGTTGCGGGTCCCCGCCCCCGTGGGGGTGAAGGGGAAGCGGGCTCCCGTCCGGGTAAGTACCAGCCCATGAGGCGACTTGAGGGATACCGGGTGCTGGTTACGGGGGCCGGGCGGGGGATCGGGGAGGCCGCGGCCCGGCGGGTGGCGCGCGAGGGGGCGCGGGTGGTGGTGACCGACATCGACGGGGAGCGGGCGGAACGGGTCGCGCGGGGCATCCGGGCGGACGGCGGTGTGGCCGAGGGGCGGGCCTGCGACGTCGGGGACCGGAGGGCCGTGGAGGCGGCCGTCGAGTACGTCGTGGAGCGGTTCGGGGGCCTGGACACCCTGGTCAACAACGCCTTCGGCTGCCATCCCGACGCCCCGCTCTTCGAGGACACCCCGGACGACGAGTGGGCCGCCGACCTCGACCTCACCCTGACCGGCGCGATGCGCTGCTCCCGGGCCGCGCTGCCGCACCTGGTGGCCGCCGAGGGCCGCGGCTCGATCGTCAACATCGGTTCGGTGAACGGCGTCCAGGACTTCGGCAACCACGCCTACAGCGCCGCCAAGGCCGGCCTGGCCAGCCTGACCCGCACCCTCTCCGGCCACGCGGCTCCCCGCGGCGTCCGCGTCAACCTCATCGCCCCGGGCACCGTCGACACCCCCAACTGGGCGGGCCGCGAGGAGAAGTTGACCCGCGCCGCCGCCGTCTACCCCCTGGGCCGGGTCGGCCGTCCCGACGACATCGCCGCCGCCGTCGCCTACCTCGCCTCCCCCGACGCCTCCTGGGTCACCGGCATCACCCTCCCCGTAGACGGCGGCATCCTCCCCGCCAACCCCGAACTGCGCCAGGCCCTCAAGGGCAGTTGAACCCCGCCACCACGACGAACCCAGGGCCCCGCCCCAACACCCCCTCCGCCGAAGGCGGAAGCAGAAACCCCCGCGGCGGGGGGCGCCGACAACGTGGGAAAACCCCCGGGGTCAGCCGGCGAGCATCAGGCCGATCCCCACCACCATCACCCCCGCCGCCGCAATCCTCGGCAGACCGAACCGCTCCTTGAAGAAGAGCGTCCCGATCACGGCGCCGACGATGATCGACGACTCGCGCAACGCCGCGATGGGGGCCAGCGGTGCGCGGGTCTGGGCCCACAGCACGAGTCCGTAGGCGAAGACCGACAGCAGGCCGCCGAGCAGGCCGCGCAGGGCGAACGGCCGTAGTTCGGCGGCGAGTCGGCCGCGCCGGGTGGCCAGTGCGTAGGCGGGGATGGCCACTCCTTCGAGGATCATCAGCCAGGCGATGTAGCCGAGCGCGCTGCCGGAGGCGCGGACGCCCAGGCCGTCGACGGTGGTGTAGGAGGCGATGGACAGGCCGGTGGCCAGAGCGGCGATGATCGCCGGCCAGTGGGGGCGGGAGCCGGCGCCGCGGATGCCCCAGAGGGCCAGCCCCACCAGCCCCGTCGAGGCCAGTGCGACGCCGGCCAGGGCCCAGCCGCCGGGTATCTCGTGGACGAAGACCGCGGCGAGGACGGTGACGACGAGGGGCGCGGTGCCCCGGGCGATCGGATACATCTGGCCGAAGTCGCCCATCCGGAAGGACTGCATCAGCAGCGCCTGGTAGACGACGTGCAGCACGGAGGAGGCGAGCAGGTAGGGCCAGGCGGCGGCCGCCGGCAGCGGGGTGAAGCAGGCCAGGAGCGCGCCGCAGAGCGTGCCCCCGCCGCCGACGAGGGTGAAGGCCAGGAGTTGGTCGCGTATGCCGTGGGCCAGGGCGTTCCAACTGGCGTGGGTCACGGCGGCCAGCAGGACGGCCGCGACGACCAGCGGGGTCACGCGGTCTGCTCGCGGACGTGGGCGAGTGCTCCCGCCAAGCGCGGGTGGGCGTCGCCGACGGCGGCGGGCGGTGCGGTCTCGGTACCGGTTGCGAAATCACTCATGGCCCGCACGCTAACGAAGGCTGTACGGGCCATGCGAACGGGTTCCGGCCGGTGGACACCCCGGGCAACGGGGTGTCCAAGGGCGTCAGTTGGCGGCGAGCAGGGCGCGGACCAGCGGGCCCGCGTTGGTGCCGCCGTGGCCGCTGGCCGGGACGACCGCGGCGGCCGCCAGGTCGTTGCGGTAGGCGGCGAACCAGGCGTTGGGCTTGTCCTGGTTGTCGACCTCGGCGGAACCGGTCTTGGCGCCGACGTCGCCGCTGAGGCCCTGCATCGCCTCGGCGCCCGTCCCGGACGTCGCGGTCAGCTTCATCAGCGACTTGAGGTTGGAGGCGGTGTCCGGCTTCATGGTGCGCGCCGCCTTGGCGAACGCCCGGTTGTCCAGCGACTGGGCGACGATGAACGGCTGGCGGAAGGTGCCGGACTGGGCGGTGGCGGCGACCGAGGCCATGTTCAGCGGGTTCATCCGGACGCCGCCCTGGCCGATCAGGGAGGCCGCCATCTGCGCGTCGTGCTGCACCGGGACGGTGCCGTCGAAGGTCGGGATGCCGGTGGCCCAGTTCAGCCCGAGGCCGAAGACGTCCCGGGCCTCCTTGGTCAGGTCGTCGTCGCCGAGGTCCTTGGCGTGGCCGATGAAGGCGTTGTTGCAGGACGCGGCGAAGCTCTGCGCGAAGGTGCCGTCCGGGATCTCGGACTTGTTGAGGTTCTGGAACTTCCAGCCGCCGACGGTGACGAACTGCGGGCAGGGGTCCTTCTTGTCCGGCGCCGTCAGGCCCTTGTCCATCAGCATCGCCGCGGTGACGATCTTCATCGTCGAGCCGGGCGCCATCGATCCCT
Source organism: Streptomyces sp. NPDC090442 (assembly GCF_044769405.1). Taxonomy (NCBI): domain Bacteria; kingdom Bacillati; phylum Actinomycetota; class Actinomycetes; order Kitasatosporales; family Streptomycetaceae; genus Streptomyces; species Streptomyces sp. NPDC090442. Next base: position 81,003 of record NZ_JBIVXW010000017.1, on the reverse strand, counting down.
GGGTGGCGACGTTGAAGCCGTTCGCGGGGGAGTTGGCGAACGCCAGGATCTCGCCGGTGCTGGGCTTCACCGCCGCGACGGACGCCGACTTCTTGCCCTTGACGGCGTTCTCGGCGGCGGCCTGCAACGTGGCGTCCAGCGTGGTCTTCAGGGTGCCCGGGGTGCCCTGGGAGAGCACCTTGAGGGTCTTGTCGGGCTGCTGCTGGTTGCTGTTGGCGGCCTTGGCGCGGTGGATGTAGAGCTCCACGCCGGGCTTGCCGTCGGTCTTCGTGCCGTACTTGGTGCGCAGGCTGTCCAGCACCGCGGACAGCGTCGGGTGGTCCTTGGCGGTCAGCTCGGTGCCGTTGCGGTCCACCGCCTTGATCGGCGGCGCCTCGGCCTCGCCGGTGCGCAGCTCGTCACCCTTGGCCAGGCCCGGGTAGAGCGCGGACGGCTGCCAGGTGACCTGCGGCTTGCCGGTGGCCTTGTCGCGCTTGAGGGTCACCGCGCTGCCGTACGAGAAGGGGGTCTGCACGGACTTGAAGGAGATCTGCGCGCCGACCGTGTACGGCACCTTGTCGCCGGTCGGGGTGCCCGGCTTCAGCGTCACCTTGGTGAACTTCGCCTGCTGGGCGAAGGAGGCGAGCGCGGTGCGGGCGGCGTCGGGGGCGTCGGTCAGCGCGGCGGCCTTCGCGGCGTCGCCGGACTGCCAGGCCGTCAGGAACGCCTGGGCCGTGGTGTTGACTTCCTTGGCGGTCAGGGGGCCGGTCGGCACCGAGGCGCCGTCGCCCGATTTGGCATCGGCGGACCGGACGGCCTGGGGCGACGCCCCGTCCGAGCCGCCGAACAGCGTGAAGCCGCCGACCACTCCCACCACCAGGGCCACCGACCCGCCGATCAGCCCGTACTTCACCTCGCGGCGCATGCCAACGATCCCCTCCCAGGAGCTTGAGGTCCTTAGGTACGCACCCAAGAACGCCCCTCGCACTCTAAGGGACACGGGCAAGCGGTGAGTCTCGATCAGGGCACGGTCCGGTGACACACCGTCGAACCGTCGTGACGGTTTCGTCACGACGAGGGGCCGGGCCCGGCCGGCCGCTCAGACCCAGCTGTCGAACCACATCCGGTCGTGCCAGGCGCTCTTCGGGATCGGCAGGCCCGTGTAGAGCGGATAGAAGTAGATGAAGTTCCAGACGATCAGCAGCACCAGGACGCCGGCGCCGACCGCGCCGAGGGTGCGGCGCCGCTCGTCGGCGCGCGGCGGCCCGACGAGCGCGCCGATCATCATCGCCAGCGCCAGGCACAGGAACGGCACGAAGACCACGGCGTAGAAGAGGAAGATGGTCCGTTCCTGGTAGAGGAACCACGGCAGGTAGCCGGCCGCGACGCCGCAGGCGATCGCCCCGGCCCGCCAGTCCCGCCGGAACAGCCACCGCCACAGCACGTACAGCAGCGCGAAGCAGGCCGCCCACCACAGCAGCGGGGTGCCCAGCGCCAGCACCTCGCGGGCGCAGCCCTCGGCGGCGGTGCAGCCGTCCTGTCCGGCCTTGGGGTCCTCGTAGAAGTACGAGACCGGGCGGCCCAGGACCAGCCAGCTCCAGGGGTTGGACTGGTAGGTGTGCGGCGTGGTCAGTCCGGTGTGGAAGGCGTAGACCTCGGTCTGGTAGTGCCACAGGCTGCGCAGCCAGTCCGGGAGCCAGGTGAAGGAGCCGTGCTGGCCCTCGGGGGAGGTGGCCCAGTCCCGGTAGTAGCCGCCCTTGGTGACGATCCAGCCGGTCCAGGACGCGAGGTAGGTGGCGAGGGCCACGACGACGGTGGAGACGAACGCGGGCAGCGCGTCGCACCGCAGCACCGCACGGAACGGGCGCCGGGCCCCGGCCGTGCGCCGCGCCCCCATGTCCCACAGCACCGACATCAGGGCGAACGCGGCCAGGAAGTACAGGCCGTTCCACTTCGTCGCCGCGGACAGCCCCAGGCACAGCCCGGCCGCGATCCGCCAGGGCCGCCAGCCCAGCCGCAGCCGGCCGCCGATCTCGCCGTCCGGCCGGGCCAGACCTTCGGGGCCGTCGGGCAGCGCCGCCGCCAGCCGGGCCCGGGTGCGGTCCCGGTCCACCAGCAGACAGCCGAAGCCGGCCAGCACCCAGAACATCACGATCAGGTCCAGCAGCGCGGTGCGGCTCATCACGAAGTGCAGCCCGTCCACCGCCAGCAGGGCGCCGGCCAGGCACCCCAGCGCCGTCGAGCGCAGCAGCCGCCGCCCGATCCGGCAGACCAGCAGCACCGACAGCGTGCCGAGCAGCGCGGTCATGAACCGCCAGCCGAAGGGGTTCATCCCGAACGCCCACTCGCCCAGCGCGATCAGCCACTTGCCCATCGGGGGGTGGACGACGTACGAGTGCTCCGGCGAGAGCAGGATCTGCGTTGGGTGGGCCAGCAGGGCGTCGTTGGCGTTCTTCGCCCAGGTGCCCTCGTAGCCGTACTGGAGGAGCGACCAGGCGTCCTTGGGGTAGTACGTCTCGTCGAATATCACCTTCCGCGGGCTGCCGAGGTTCCAGAACGTCAGCACGCCCGCGAACGCGGTCACCAGCAGCGGCCCGATCCAGCCCGACCAACGGGCCAGCCGGGACGTGAGGTTCGGGCCGGCGCCGAGCAGCGCCCACACCCGCCCGTCCGGTTCGGGGAACGGCGCCACCAGCCGCGTCCGGATGTCGGCCGACGGGCGGCCGGCGTATCCGAACCGGCGCAGGCGCCGCTGCCACACCGGGGGCCGGTCGGTCGGCTCCGGGGTGTGCGGGGCGGCCGCGTGCGTCGCGGTGGTGTCACTCGTCACCCGGCCCATCGTAGGGAAGCGGTTCCGGAGGCGGGTGGCCCGCGCCGCGGGCCGGTGCCGCGCGTCACCGGCACGGGCCCGCGAGGGCACCGGCGGCGGGCTGGGAGGATGGGGAGGTGACTGGAACGCTGGTACTTGCAGGGACGCCCATCGGCGACGTGGCGGACGCCCCGCCGCGGCTCGCCGCCGAACTGGCCGCCGCCGACGTGATCGCCGCCGAGGACACCCGGCGGCTGCGCCGGCTCACCCAGGCCCTGGACGTGGTGCCGGCCGGCCGGGTCGTGTCGTACTTCGAGGGCAACGAGGCGGCCCGCACACCGGAGTTGGCGGAGGCGCTGGCCGGCGGGGCGCGGGTGCTGCTGGTCACCGACGCCGGCATGCCGTCGGTCTCCGACCCCGGCTACCGGCTGGTCGCCGCCGCCGTCGAGCGCGGGGTGAAGGTCACCGCGGTGCCCGGCCCGAGCGCGGTGCTCACCGCGCTCGCGGTGTCCGGGCTGCCGGTGGACCGGTTCTGCTTCGAGGGCTTCCTGCCGCGCAAGGCGGGGGAGCGGCTCTCCCGGCTCCGCGAGGTCGAGGGCGAGCGCCGCACCCTGGTCTACTTCGAGGCCCCGCACCGCCTGGACGACACCCTCGCCGCGATGACCGAGGTCTTCGGCGCCGACCGCCGCGCCGCGGTCTGCCGCGAGCTGACCAAGACCTACGAGGAGGTCAAGCGCGGCGGGCTGGGCGAGCTGGCGACCTGGGCCGCCGAGGGCGTCCGCGGGGAGATCACCATCGTCGTCGAGGGCGCCCCCGAGAGCGGGCCGGGGGAGCTGGACGCCGAGGAGCTGGTGCGCCGGGTGCGGATCCGGGAGGAGGCCGGGGAGCGTCGCAAGGAGGCGATCGCGGCGGTGGCGGCGGACGCCGGGCTGCCCAAGCGGGAGGTCTTCGACGCCGTGGTGGCGGCCAAGAACGCGACCAAGGCCGCGACCAAGGAGGGGGCAAAGAATTCCGGGCCCGGCCTGCCCGGCTGAGCGTGAGCACGCTCGGGAGAGCATAAAAGCCCAGCTCACGGGCCTAATGCGACCGCACGGAAGGTAAATGGCCGGCATCGAAGGTAAAGCGATCACCCGGGATCTGGTGCGTTTGTCCTACGAGCTGCCAAATCTGGGCCAATAGGTGCCAGGTCGGCTGCGCTCCCGCCGCGAAAGGCGTTCCCTGGGAACCGGGACGTTCGGTCCCCGGAGAGCTTGTCCAGCGGACAAGAGGAGCGCACATGAGCGACATCACCAAGACCACCGGCGGCGCTTCCGGCGCGGCATCCGCAACTCCCTTCCCGCCCCCGCCCCGACGGCCCGAGCCGGCCGCCCACGAGGCCTACGCCTTCTGCTGCATGAGCTGCGGCCACGGCTGGGAGCAGGCATACGAGATCGAGCACCAGGTGGACCCCAAGGGCGTCACGCACGCCGTCTACTACGCGGACGGCGAGCGGGTGCCGTCCCCCCTGACCCATCCCACCTGCCTCAACTGCGGCGGCCACGTCGTCCGCATCATGCGCTCCGGGCAGGTCTCGATGGTGTCCGACGCGATCGCGCACCTGCACGAGCGTCCGCATCACCGGAAGGCCACCCACCACGAGGAGGCCGGTCCCCGCGCGGACGACGGCGGTACCGGCAGCACCGCCGACCCCGAGCGGCACCGCTGGCACCTCGCCGACCTGCTGCACCCCTTCCAGCACCACCGCAAGTGAGGCGCCGGCCGCGGTCCTCGTAGGATCGCGGCCATGGCTCCGCAGGACAAAGACACCCCGCCGCCGCTGCCGGAACCGCTCCGGGTGCCGGTCGCGGACTCCCATACCCACCTGGACATGCAGGAGACGACGGTCGAGGAGGCCCTCGCCAGGGCCGCGTCCGTCGGCGTCACCACCCTCGTCCAGGTCGGCTGCGACGTGAACGGCTCCCGCTGGGCCGCGGACACCGCCGCCGCCCACGAGCGGGTGCACGCCGCCGTCGCCCTCCACCCCAACGAGGCCCCGCGCATCGTGCTCGGCGACCCCATCGAAGCAGCGTCGCGAAGCGACTCCGGCAAGGGTGGTGGTGGGCGACGGGCGGGCTGGTCGCGGCAGGGGGCCAGGAACGCCGGGGGCGACGCCGCCCTCGACGACGCGCTGGGCGAGATCGACGCGCTCGCCGCCCGCCCCGAGGTCCGCGGCGTCGGCGAGACCGGCCTGGACTACTTCCGCACCGGCCCCGAGGGCGTCGCGGCCCAACAGCGTTCCTTCCGCGCCCACATCGAGATCGCCAAGCGGCGTGGCAAGGCCCTGGTCATCCACGACCGCGAGGCCCACGACGACGTGCTGCGGATCCTGCGCGAGGAGGGCGCGCCCGACCGGGTCGTCTTCCACTGCTACTCCGGCGACGCCGCGATGGCCAGGACCTGCGCCGAGGCCGGCTACTTCATGTCCTTCGCCGGCAACGTCACCTTCAAGAACGCCCAACCGCTGCGCGACGCCCTCGCCGTGGCCCCGCCCGAGCTCGTCCTCGTCGAGACCGACGCGCCCTTCCTCACCCCCGCGCCGTACCGCGGACGGGCCAACGCGCCCTACCTCATCCCGCACACCCTGCGCGCCATGGCCGAGGTCAAGGGCATGACCGAGGACGCGCTGGCCTCGGCCATCGCCGAGAACACCGCCCGCGCGTTCGACTACTGACCCCCGCGGCCCGACTCGCGCCACCCCCGCGCGAGTTGGGCCCGCCGCCCCCGCTCCGCTACATTCCGCGCTTGACCGGTTACCGGACGACACCCGTGGCAGGTGGAGCGTTGAGTCCTTCGCAGAGCGGACACCGCACCGGACGCGGCGGCCACCGCCGACGCCCCGCCGTCGACGCGCCCGAGCGCCTCCGCCGGCTGGTGCCCCGCGCCCTGGTCGTCGCCTTCCTCGCCGGCGGCACCACCGCGTTCGTCGCCCACGACAAGGCCGTCAAGCTCAGCGTCGACGGTCACCCCCGCACCCTGCACACCTTCGCCGACGACGTCGACGGGCTCCTCGCCGACCAGGACCTCGCCGTCGGCCCGCACGACATCGTCGCCCCCACCGCCGACGCCGGCCTCGCCAGCGGCGAGGAGGTCGTGGTCCGGCACGGCCGGCCCGTCCAACTCACCCTCGACGGGCACCAACACCGGGTGTGGACCACCGCCGACACCGTCGAGGGGGCGCTGCACCAGCTCGGCGTCCGCGCCGAGGGCGCCTACCTCTCCGCCTCCCGTTCCCAGCCCATCGGCCGGCACGGCCTGGAGCTGGCGGTCCGCACCGAACGCACCGTGGTCTTCCACGCCGACGGCCGCGAGCACCGGGTCCGCACCACCGCCGCCACCGTCCGCGAGGCCCTCGCCCAGAGCGGCCTGGCGCTGCGTGACCAGGACACCACCTCGGTGCCGCCGGACAGCTTCCCGCGCGAGGGCCAGACCGTCTCCGTGCTGCGGATCAGCGGCACCACCGAGGTCCGCGAGGAGCCCGTCCCGTTCCGCACCGTCAAGCGGCCCGACCCGCACCTGACCCGCGGCACCGAGGAGGTGGTCCGCCCCGGCGTGCCCGGGCTGCGGCAGGTCACCTACCGCCTGGAGACCGTCAACGGGGTCCGCCGCAAGCCCCGGAAGGTGGCGGTCGAGACCGTCACGGAGCCCCGCCCGCAGATCGTCCGCGTCGGCACCGCGGCCCTGCCCACCTCGGTGGGCGGCGCCGACGGCCTGGCCTGGGGCGAGCTCGCCCGGTGCGAGGCCGGCGGCCGGCCAAACGCCGTCGACGCCACCGGCACCTACGGCGGCCTCTACCAGTTCGACGTCCCCACCTGGCACCGGCTCGGCGGCGCGGGACGCCCCCAGGACGCCCCCGCCCAGGAGCAGACCTACCGGGCCAAGAAGCTCTACGTCACCAGGGGTGCGAGCCCCTGGCCGGTCTGCGGCCGTAAGCTGCACGGGTGAGCGAGCGCAAGACCACCGACGAATCCGGCCCCCTGCTGGGCCCCGCCGATGTCCGGGAACTGGCCGCAGCGCTGGGCGTACGCCCGACCAAGCAGCGCGGCCAGAACTTCGTCATCGATGCCAACACCGTCCGCCGGATCGTGAAGACCGCCGACGTCCGCCCCGACGACGTGGTCGTCGAGGTCGGCCCGGGCCTCGGCTCGCTGACCCTGGCCCTGCTGGAGGTCGCCGACCGGGTCACCGCCGTCGAGATCGACGACGTCCTCGCCGCGGCCCTGCCCGCCACCGTCGAGGCCCGGCTGCCCGGGCGCGCCGACCGCTTCGCGCTGGTCCACCAGGACGCCCTGCACGTCACCGAGTTGCCCGGCCCGGCGCCCACCGCGCTGGTCGCCAACCTCCCCTACAACGTCGCGGTCCCCGTCCTGCTGCACATGCTGGAGCGGTTCCCGACCATCGAGCGGACCCTGGTCATGGTCCAGGCGGAGGTCGCCGACCGGCTCGCCGCCGGCCCCGGCAACAAGGTCTACGGCGTCCCCTCGGTCAAGGCCAACTGGTACGCCGAGGTCAAGCGGGCCGGCGCCATCGGCCGCAACGTCTTCTGGCCCGCCCCCAACGTCGAGTCCGGCCTGGTCTCGCTCGTCCGCCGGGCCGAGCCGCTGCCCTCCCGCGTCTCCCGCGAGAAGGTCTTCGCCGTCGTCGACGCCGCGTTCGCCCAGCGCCGCAAGACGCTGCGGGCCGCCCTCGCCGGCTGGGCGGGCTCGGCGCAGGCGGCCGAGGCCGCGCTGGTCGCCGCCGGTGTCTCCCCGCAGGCCCGCGGCGAGTCCCTGACCATCGAGTCCTTCATCGCCATCGCCGAGCACAAGGTCCCGGCCGCGGACCAGGAGGCCACCCGATGACCCGCGTCGCCGCCTCCGTCACCGTCCGCGTCCCCGCCAAGGTCAACGTCCAGCTCGCGGTCGGCGGCCGCCGTCCCGACGGCTTCCACGACCTGGCCAACGTCTTCCTCGCCGTCGGCCTCCACGACGAGGTCACGGCCACCCCCGCCGACGCCCTCACCCTCACCTGCACCGGCCCCGACGCCGCCCAGGTCCCCCTCGACGACTCCAACCTCGCCGCCCGCGCCGCCCGCGCGCTGGCCGCCCGCCACGGCCTGGAGCCGCACGTCCACCTCCACATCGCCAAGGACATCCCGGTCGCCGGCGGCATGGCCGGCGGCAGCGCGGACGCCGCCGGCGCCCTGCTGGCCTGCGACGCCCTGTGGGGCACCGGCGCCACCCGGGACGAACTCCTCGCCATCTGCGCGGAGTTGGGCAGCGACGTGCCGTTCAGCCTGGTCGGCGGCGCGGCGCTGGGCCGCGGCCGCGGTGAGCTGTTGGAGCCCCTCCCCGTCGGCGGCACCTTCCACTGGGTCTTCGCGGTCGCCGACGGCGGCCTGTCCACCCCCGCCGTCTACAAGGAGTGCGACCGGCTGCGGGACACCGCGGGCCTCGGCGCGACCACCGCCGACGTCCCCGACCCGGAGCCCGCCCCGGCCCTGCTGGACGCCCTGCGCACCGGCGACGCCACCGCCCTGGCCGGGGCGTTGAGCAACGACCTCCAGGCGGCGGCGGTCTCGCTGCGGCCGGCGCTGGCCGCCACCCTCGCCGCCGGCACCGACGCCGGCGCCCTCGCGGCCCTGGTCTCCGGCTCCGGCCCGACCACCGCGTTCCTGGCCGCCGACGCCGCCGACGCCGAGCGGATCGGCGCCGCCCTACGCACCTCGGGCACCTGCCGCACGGCCCGCCCGACGGTGGCACCGGCCCTGGGGGCGACGGTCGTCACCAACGGTGGCCCTAGGCCGTGGTGTGTTACGGGTGACGGGGCAGGCCGTCCGTAGAGATCGTCCACTCGGCGATGGTGACGTCTTCGCCGTAGACGAAGTCCTTAGACCGCGCCCGTTCCCGCGCTCCTCGTCTGTGCCCAGGGGCAAGGGTCGTCACGTTCATGCTAAGCAGCCTCCTTGAGGTGGGGGCGACAGTCGCGGCACAGCCCCGGTCTCGGCGCACGGAAGGCCCGTTCGCACCCGTCGCAGGTCTGGAGGGGGTCTGGGCGGGGTGCCGGGGCGGCGGCCGGGAGGGACGGGGGCAGCAGCGCCGTGAGGCGATGGGCGAGGAAGGCCGCCGGATTGCGGAGGGCGGGCGGCAGATCGGCCGCGAGGGTGCGGCGTACGGCGTCGGGCGGCGCCTCGCGTTCGAGCCAGGTGGCCACGGCCGGGGTGAGGCGCGCCACGTCCCGTTCGGAGAGCAGCAGTTGCGGATCGTCGCGCCGCAGTTCCACCAGGATGCGGTGGGCCAGGCGGGTCCCGTCCGGGCTGGGGCGGCTTGGCGCGGGAAGCGGTGCACGTGCCGGTTGCGGTGCCGGTTCGGGTTTCGGCGTCGGTTCGGGTTGCGGCGTCGGCTTCGCCTCGTGTTCCCGTGCCGGCCCCGGGGCCCGTCGGACGGGACGGGCCCCGGGGTGGGGCGCCGCCCCCGGCTTGTTGTACGACACCGTGCGCGTCACCACCCGCCCGCTCGGCAGCCGCTCCCGCGTGCGCTTGAGGTATCCGGCTGCCTCCAACTCCCGCAGCGCGGAGGCGATCCGTGCCTCGCTCTCGGGGAAGCGGGCGGTCAGACACTTGATGCCGATGCGCGACCCGGCGGGCAGCGACTGGATGTGAAGGGCCAGCCCGATCGCGACGAGCGACAGTCCACGGTGCTGGGCGAGGTGATTCCCGACCACCGTGAAGTGGCTGGTGTGACGGGAGTTGGCGTGAATGACACCGGACGAGGGAGTCGTCGCGGGAACACGGGACGCGGGGTGCGAGGGCACGCTAGGGTTCTGGAGAGCCACGGGGAAGGTGTTTTCTTCCTTAGTTGGTTAGGCCCTCGTTCGGGATGGCAGTCCCGGCCGGGGGCCGAAGCATGTCTGCGGGGTCGCAGCTGTCGCGGTGAGCATATGCCGCCCAACCCGACTGAAATCCAGCCCAGTTGACGCATGTCACCCGTGTGGGTGGCGGGTTGCCGGGGAGGCTGGAGGGGTTTGGGAGAGGTCCTTTCCCCGGGTCTTTACGCCTTACGGCGGGGCGGACCGCGACGTGGTCCACCGGGTCGCGGAGATCTGCGATCCGGCCACATACCCCTTCCGTGCGCATTGCGACAAATCGCCCACGCGGCAGCATCGCACGCGCGTAGCGTGCCGAGGAATCGCGTTGTGCCGGCAACGAGCAAGTAGCGGTGGTGAGTTGTGCCCCCTCGTAAGGACGCCGATCCCTCAGTCGGTGTCCCGTGCTTCTACGGCGCCGAGCTGCGCTACCTCCGGGAGCAGGCCGGACTCACGTTGGAACAGTTGGCGGACGGCAGCTTTCGTGCCATCTCGCTCCTCAGCCAGATCGAGCGGGGTGAACGCACCATGCCGTTGGACCTGGCCCTCCACGTCGACAAGAAGCTGGCGACGAACGGCTTTTTCGAGCGCCGTTGTGAAGCGGTGGCGAAGGCCCGCAGAGCGGGTCACGCGGAGTACTTCGCGGACGCGCTGGAGATGGAGCAGCGGGCGGAGGGGATTGAGGAATGGGCGCCGATGCTTGTTCCCGGACTGCTCCAGACGCCGGCCTACACGCGGGCGGTTGTGCGGGCGGCCCTGCCCCGCGCCTCGGACGATGACGTCGAGGAGAAGGTGGCGGCTCGGATGTCGCGGGCAGCGATCTTCGATGCGAAGGCGCCGCCGAAGCTCTGGGTGGTCCTCAGCGACTCACTGGTTCGTCGGCCAGCCCTCCCGGACGGCCCGATGGCGGAACTGCTGGAGCACATCGCGAAGGTGGTCAGGGCCACGCGCTCGATCCTCCAACTCCTCCCGGAAGAAGGCGGCCTGGGGCCCTTCGCGATGGGGATGGCCAAGTTCATGACCTTCGCCGATGCGCCACCGGTGCTGTACGTCGAGAGCCTGCACAGCGGCCAACTCATCGACTATCCGCCGCTCGTGAAGCAGTACCGCGAGTCGTACGATCTGCTCAGGGCCGCCGCAATGTCGCCCGCGGCGTCTCTCTCCGTGATCGAGACAGCGGCAGGGGACTTCCGAAATGGCAAGCAAGGCAAGCGACTTGAGTAACGCGACGTGGCGCAAGAGCAGCTACAGCAACGGCACCGGCGGCAACTGCGTCGAGGTAGCCGACGGCCTCCCCGGCATCGTCCCCGTTCGGGACAGCAAGGACCCGCAGGGGCCCGCGCTGGTCTTCTCCGCCGCCGGGTGGGCGTCGTTCGTCGCGGCCGTCAAGGGCGACGCCTAGAGCTCGTCGATGGCGGTCAGGTCGATGTCGATGGCGTAGGGCACATCGGGCTCAGGGCCGTTGCGCCTGTGGAGGATGACGGTCATGTCGCGAATGACTCTGGCCTCGGCGGGCCGAGTCGCGCGCAGGCCGTTCACCAGCAGGGCGGCCGCATTGGCGCGCGTCGTCACAAAGGGTGACCGGCCCGCAGCGGCCCCCGTGGGGCCCGCCCTGCCTCCCCCGAGGCACCCGCCCCGCGCCGACTACCCTTGGAGGCCGACCGAGCCCCGTTACGGGGACGCACAGACCAGGAGTGAGATGGCCGCCAACCTCGTCAATCTGGAAGCCGTCGACAAGGTGTACGGGACGCGTGCGCTGCTCGACGGTGTCTCCCTCGGCGTCAACGAGGGCGACCGGATCGGCGTCGTGGGTCGTAACGGCGACGGCAAGACCACGCTGATCCGGATCCTCGCCAAGCTGGAGTCCGCCGACGTCGGCCGCGTCACGCACGCCGGTGACCTGCGGCTGGGCGTGCTGACCCAGCACGATTCGCTCGACCCGGCCGCGACCATCCGGCACGAGGTGATCGGGGACCTCGCCGATCACGAGTGGGCCGGCAACGCCAAGATCCGGGACGTGCTGACCGGGCTCTTCGGGGACCTGCACCTGCCGGGGTTCACGCAGGGGCTGGACACCGTCATCGGGCCGCTGTCCGGTGGTGAGCGGCGGCGGATCGCGCTGGCCAAGCTGCTGATCGCCGAGCAGGACCTGATCGTGCTCGACGAGCCGACCAACCACCTGGACGTGGAAGGGATCTCGTGGCTCGCGCGGCACCTGGCCGGCCGGCGGTCGGCGCTGGTGGTCGTCACCCACGACCGGTGGTTCCTGGACCAGGTGGCGACGCGGATGTGGGACGTGCAGCGCGGCGCCGTCCACGAGTACGAGGGCGGCTACTCCGACTACGTCTTCGCGCGGGCCGAGCGGGAGCGGATCGCCGCCTCCGAGGAGGCCAAGCGGCAGAACCTGATGCGCAAGGAGCTGGCGTGGCTGCGGCGCGGTGCGCCGGCGCGGACCAGCAAGCCGCGGTTCCGGATCGAGGCGGCCAACGAGCTGATCGCGGACGTGCCGCCGCCGCGGGACAGCAGCGAGCTGATGAAGTTCGCCACCACCCGGCTCGGCAGGACCGTCTTCGAGTTGGAGGGCGTGACGGTCCAGGCCGGGCCGAAGGTGCTGCTGAAGCACCTGACGTGGCAGTTGGGGCCGGGGGACCGGATCGGTCTGGTGGGCGTCAACGGCGCGGGGAAGACCTCGCTGCTGCGGACGTTGGAGGCGGCCGCCCGTAGCGGCGGCGAGCAGCAGCCGGCGGCCGGCAAGGTCGTGGTCGGCAAGACCGTGAAGCTGGCCTACCTCTCGCAGGAGGTCGTGGAGCTCAACCCGGCGCTGCGGGTGCTGGAGGCCGTCCAGCAGATCCGGGACCGGGTGGACCTCGGCAAGGGCCGGGAGATGACGGCCGGTCAGCTCTGCGAGAAGTTCGGGTTCACGAAGGAGAAGCAGTGGACGCCGGTGGGGGACCTCTCCGGTGGTGAGCGGCGGCGGTTGCAGATCCTGCGGCTGTTGATGGACGAGCCGAACGTGCTGTTCCTGGACGAGCCGACGAACGATCTCGACATCGAGACGCTGACGCAGTTGGAGGACCTGCTCGACGGGTGGCCGGGGTCGATGATCGTCATCAGCCACGACCGGTACTTCGTGGAGCGGACGACGGACCGGGTGTTCGCGCTGCTGGGCGACGCGGCGCTGCGGATGCTGCCGCGCGGCCTGGACGAGTACCTGGAGCGCCGGCAGAAGGTGATCGAGGCGGCGGCGCCGGCGCCCGCGCAGCCGGCCGCCGTGGCGCCGAAGAAGCCGGCCGCGGTCAATCGCGCGGCGCAGAAGGAGCTCCAGCGGATCGAGCGACAACTGGACAAGATCGGGGAGAAGGAGGCGGCGCTGCACGCGCAGATGGCGGAGCACGCCACCGACTTCGAGAAGATCGCCGGGCTCGACGCCAAGTTGCGTGAACTGGGCGGCCAGCGCGAGGAGTTGGAGCTGCGCTGGCTGGAGCTGGCGGAGGACGCGTAGTCCCCGTCGTACGCCCTCGCCGCCCCGCGCGCGGCTCGTGCGCGGGGGGCGGCAATCGGCCCCGAATGGCGTGGATTCCCGCGTTCCGGTGGTCTTCTGCGGCCTAGGGGGAGCGGATCGGCAGCCGAGCGTGTAGCTTCCCGGGAACACACAGCCGGGCAGCGACGCGGAGGGGGCTGGCTCGATGGGCGTGCGGCTCATGGTGGTCGACGATCACCGCCTGCTCGCCGAGGCGCTCGCCTCGGCCCTGAAGCTGCGCGGGCACCGCGTCCTGGCGGCCGCCGCGCCCAGCGCCGGGGCCGCGGAGCTGGTGGTGAGCCGGGCGCCGGAGGTCTGTCTGCTGGGCACCGCCGGGCCCGCCGAGCCGGGCGCGTTCGAGCCGGTCGTCCGGATCAAGAAGGAGCGGCCGCAGATCGCGGTGGTGGTGCTCGGCCCGGTGCCCAGCCCGCGCGGGATCGCCGCCGCCTTCGCCGCCGGCGCCTCCGGCTACGTCCGCAACGACGAACGCATCGAGGGCGTCGAGCGGGCCATGATCAAGGCCCGGGCGGGCGAGGCGGCGGTCGCCCCGCAACTGCTCCAGCAGGCGTTCGAGGAGCTGCTGCACCCCGTCGCGCAGCCCGACGACGAGGGGGCGCGGCTGCTGTCGCTGCTGACCCCGCGCGAGGTGGAGGTGCTGATCCGGGTCGCCGAGGGCGAGGACACCCGGGTGATCGCGGCGGGCATGGACATCGCGCCGAGCACCGCCCGCACCCATGTGCAGCGGGTGCTGATGAAGTTGGAGGTCGGCTCGCGGTTGGAGGCGGCCGCGCTGGCCGCCCGCACCGGACTGCTGGAGCGGGTCCAGCGGGTTCAGCCGGCCGCGTCGCGCCCGGCCTCCTGACCGTCCTGCGGGGCCGGGTCGTCCACCGCGGCCGGCGGGGCGATGGGCCGCAGCCGCAGCCACACCAGGAAGGCCGCCCCGAGCACGAACATGCCCAGGCCCGTCCAGAGGTTGACGTTGATGCCCTGGGCCTTCTTCAGGTCCGCGTCGGAGGCGGTGAGCCCGGCGACGGTGACCAGCACGCCGTAGACGACGAACAGGCCGCCGATGATGCGCCGGACGTCGAAGAGCCGGGCGGCGGTGGCCGACCTGCGCTCCAACTCGCTCACTTCGTGCTGTAGTTCAGACATGGCGGGTCTCCGGGGCTTCGGTCAGAGCGAGTAGGGCAGGTAGCACAGCGCGGCGAGGGCGACGGCGCCCCAGCCGAGCAGCGCGGGCTTGCGGTACCAGGCGTCGTCGCCCTCGGCGGGCGGCTCTTCCAGGCCCGGTGCGGTCGTTCCCCAGACCAGCCCGGCCAGTTCGGCCTCCGGCTTGGGCTCGGTGAAGAGCGTGACGGCGACCATCACCACCGCGCCGGCGACGAAGCCGACGATCGCGGAGACGAAGTTGGCGCCCTGGTCGGTGGGGATGGCGATGATGCCCTGCTTGTAGATCCAGAAGTAGTTGACCATCGCGGCGGTGGTGCCGGCGAGCAGGCCCCAGACGCCGGACTTCATCGACGCCCGCTTCCAGAACATCCCGATGATGAAGACCACGAACATCGGCACGTTGAAGAAGGAGAACAGGGTCTGGAGGTACCCCATGATGTTGGAGAACGAGGAGGCGATGAAGGCGGTGCCGATCGAGGCCAGCACGCCGATCGCGGTGATCAGCCGGCCGAAGCGCAGGTAGTAGCCGTCGGCCCGGCCCGGCTTCACGTACTTGGCCCAGATGTCGTAGGTGAAGACGGTGTTGAAGGACGAGACGTTGGCCGCCATGCCGGCCATGAAGGCGGCCAGCAGGCCGGTGACGGCGATGCCCAGCACGCCGTTGGGCAGCAGCTCCTGCATCAGGTAGGGGATCGCGTCGTTGTACTGCAGGCCGCCCGGGGCGCCGATCTTCGGCACGAGGACGGCGGCGACCAGCCCCGGGATCATCACCAGGAAGACGATGAACATCTTCGGGAACGCGGCGATGAGCGGGGTGCGTTGGGCCGCGGAGAGGTTCTTGGCGGACAGCGCGCGCTGCACCTCGGCGAAGTTGGTGGTCCAGTAGCCGAAGGAGAGCACGAAGCCGAGGCCGAGGACGATGGTCAGCCAGTTGGCGCCCAGCGGGTTGGCCTGGCCGATGCCCGTACCGCCCCAGGCGGTAAGGAAGTTGTGGCCGTGCGAGGTGGTGAGCGAGTGGGTCAGGCCGCCCCAGCCGCCGACCCGCTTGAGGCCGAGGACGGCCAGCGGGATGAGCGCGGCGAGGATCACGAAGAACTGGAGGACCTCGTTGTAGATCGCCGAGGAGAGCCCGCCGATGGTGATGTAGGCGAGGACGAAGAGCCCGGCGACGACGATGGCGACCCACTGCGGCCAGCCGAGCAGCGCCTCGACGACGATCGACAGCGCGTAGAGGTTGACGCCCGCGATCAGCACGGCGGCGAAGGCGAAGAGGATCGAGCTGAGCAGGTGCGCCGACCTGTCGAAGCGCTGGAGCAGGAACTCCGGTACCGAGCGGACCTTGGAGCGGTAGTAGAAGGGCATCATGACCAGGCCCAGGAAGACCATGGCCGGGATGGCGCCGATCCAGTACCAGTGGACGACCGCGACGCCGTACTGGGCGCCGGTCGCCGCCATCCCGAGGATCTCGGTGGCGCCGAGGTTGGCGGCGACGAAGGCGAGGCCGGTGACCCAGGCGGGCAGCGACCGCCCGGAGAGGAAGAAGTCCAGGCTCGTCTTCACGCTGCGCCGGGCCGCGAACCCGATGCCGAGGACGACGACGAAGTAGATGGCCAGGATCGTGTAGTCGAGCCCGTTGGTCGGGAGGCGTAGCCCTTCGGCCAGAGTGATCATGGGCCCTCTTCTCGGAAGTACAGCCTTTTCGGGAGCGCAGCGTTGTGCGCGAGGGTGTGCGCGAAGCGAACGCACAAGAACGTACGCACAGGCGACCGAAAACTGAATAGTTTTGTTTGATTCAGTTGTTGGATCATGGCTGAACCGTGTTGATTCTGCGGCGATTTGCCGGTTAAGGCTGTTCTGTCTGTCCGAGAAGGCGCCCGTGGTCCCGCGTTGACGGTGCTGTTGGGTTGTGCTTCATTGTGTTTGTTTCTGTTTGGGCGGCGTGGTCGCCATGATGAGGAGCTCCCGGTGAAGAAGACGACGACCCGGCTCGCGGACGGCCGGGAGCTGATCTACTACGACGCTTCCGACGCCACCGACCGCTCCGCCGTCGACCCCCGCCCGCTCGACCCGGTCGCCACCGCCTCCGAGATCCGCGCGGACCCGCTCCTCGGCGACGCCGTCGCCATCGCCTCGCACCGCCAGGGCCGCACCTACCATCCCCCGGCCGACGCCTGCCCGCTGTGCCCCTCCCGCGCCGGGCGGCACACCGAGATCCCCGCCGACTCCTACGACGTCGTCGTCTTCGAGAACCGCTTCCCCTCCCTGGCCGGCGACCACGGCCGCTGCGAGGTGGTCTGCTTCACCCCCGACCACGACGCCTCGTTCGCCGACCTCACCGAGGAGCAGGCCGCCCTGGTCCTGGACGCCTGGACCGACCGCACCGCCGCCCTGTCCCAACTCCCCGGCGTGGCCCAGGTCTTCTGCTTCGAGAACCGCGGCGCCGAGATCGGCGTCACCCTCGGCCACCCGCACGGCCAGATCTACGCCTACCCCTTCACCACCCCCCGCACCGCCCGGATGCTCGACTCCCTGGCCGCCCACCGCGCGGCCACCGGCCGCAACCTCTTCGACGACGTCCTCGCCCGCGAACGCGCCGACGGCCGCCGCCTCGTCCTCGACGGCGAACACTGGGTGGCCTTCGTCCCCTACGCCGCCCACTGGCCCTACGAGGTACACCTCTACCCCAGGCGCCGGGTCCCCGACCTGCTCGCCCTCGACGAGGCGGCCCGCACAGAATTCCCACAGATCTACCTGGAAGTCTTGCGCCGGTTCGACCGGATCTTCGGCCCGCAAGCGGACCCGACGCCGTACATCTCCGCCTGGCACCAGGCGCCCGTGCACGCCGCGGACCGCGATCAATTCGCCCTCCACCTTGAGCTTTTCACCATCCGCAGGACTTCCGGCAAGCTGAAGTTCCTCGCGGGTTCCGAGTCCGGCATGAACGTGTTCATCAACGACGTGCCGCCGGAAGCCGCGGCCGACCGACTGCGAGAGGTGGCGACCACGCCATGAGCAAGTACCTGGTGACCGGCGGGGCGGGCTATGTGGGAAGCGTGGTGACCCGGCACCTGCTGGAGGCCGGCCACGAGGTCACGGTCCTCGACAACCTCTCCACCGGCTTCCGCGCCGCCGTCCCCGCCGGCGCCGCGTTCGTCGAGGGCGACCTCCACGACGCCGCCCGCTACGTGGACGACTCCTACCGCGCCGTCCTGCACTTCGCCGCGTTCTCCCAGGTCGGCGAGTCCGTCGCCAAGCCCGAGAAGTACTGGCGGAACAACGTCGGCGGCAGCATGGCCCTGCTGGCCGCGATGCGCGACGCCGGCGTGCGCACCCTGGTCTTCTCCTCCACCGCCGCCACCTACGGCGAACCGGTCGGCACCCCGATCACCGAGACCGACCCCACCGCCCCCACCTCCCCCTACGGCGCCAGCAAGCTGGCCGTCGACCACATGATCAGCGGCGAGGCCGCCGCCCACGGCCTGGCCGCCGTCTCGCTGCGCTACTTCAACGTCGCCGGCGCGTACGGCAGTTGCGGCGAGCGCCACGACCCGGAGTCGCACCTCATCCCGCTCGTCCTCCAGGTCGCCCAGGGCCGCCGCGAGGCGATCTCCGTCTACGGCGACGACTACCCCACCCCCGACGGCACCTGCGTCCGCGACTACATCCACGTCGCCGACCTCGCCGAGGCCCACCTCCTCGCCCTCGGAGCGGCCCGCCCCGGCGAACACCTCATCTGCAACCTCGGCAACGGCAACGGCTTCTCCGTCCGCGAGGTCATCGAGACCGCCCGCAAGGTCACCGGCCACCCGATCCCCGAGGTCACCGCCCCCCGCCGCCCCGGCGACCCCGCCGTCCTGGTCGCCTCCGCCCGCACCGCCACCACCCACCTCGGTTGGCACCCCACCCGCCCGGACCTGACCCGAATCATCGCGGACGCCTGGGAGTTCGCGAACCACCGCAGCCCGTCTGACGGTTCCGGCAACTCCGGTGACCGCAGCCCGTCCGGCGTGTGAGGACGAGCCCGCCAGGGCGATGCCCGGCAGCACCCCAACGCACCCGCACCCGCCCCACAACCACCGCACGAAGGACCCCGCGTGACAGACACGGCGCACGGCGCAGCCCACACCGCGGCGGCCTTCCGGAAGGAATACGGCACACCGCCCACGGGGATCTGGGCCGCCCCCGGCCGCGTCAACCTCATCGGTGAACACACCGACTACAACGCCGGCTTCGTGATGCCCCTGGCCCTCCCGCACGCCACCCTCACCGCCGCCACACCCCGCACCGACGGGCTGCTCCGGCTGACCTCCGACGGCGCCCCCGGCGGCACCGTCGAGCTGCGCCTGGACGACCTCCGCCGCACCCCGGACGCCGGCTGGGCCGCCTACCCCGCCGGTGTCGCCTGGGCGTTGCGGGAGGCGGGCCACCGGATCGGCGGCGCGGACCTGTACTTCACCAGCACCGTCCCGCTCGGCGCCGGACTCTCCTCCTCCGCCGCCCTCGAAGTCGCCACCGCCCTGGCCCTGGACGACCTCTACGGCCTGGGCCTGCCCCGCCCCGAACTGGCGCGGCTGGCCCAGCGCGCGGAGAACGCCTTCGTCGGCGTGCCCTGCGGAATCATGGACCAGACCGCCGCGGCCTGCTGCACCGCCGGCCACGCCCTCTTCCTCGACACCCGCGACCTCACCCACCGCCACGTCCCGTTCGATTTGGCGGCCGCGGGGCTGCGCCTCCTGGTCGTCGACACCCGCGTCCGGCACCAACTCGGCGACGGCGCATACGCGGAGCGACGCGCCGGATGCGAACGGGGCGCGCGGGCGCTCGGAGTGCGCGCCCTGCGTGACCTCCCCGTCGCGCTTCTGCCCGAGGCCCTGGCGAAGCTGGCGGACGACCCGGTCGTGCGGGACCTGGTCCGGCACGTCGTCACGGAGAACGACCGCGTCGAGCGGGCCGTCGCCCACCTCGACGCCGGCCGCCCCCGCGCCATCGGCCCCGTCCTCACCGCCGGACACGCCTCCCTCCGCGACGACTTCAAGGTCTCCTGCCCCGAACTCGATCTCGCCGTCGAGGTCGCCGGCGCGGCCGGCGCGCTGGGCGCCCGGATGACCGGCGGCGGCTTCGGCGGCTCCGCGCTGGTCCTGGTCGAGGAGGCCGCCGCGGAGCCGGTCACCGAGGCGCTGCGCACCGCGTTCGCGGCCGCCGGCCACACCCCGCCGCGGATCTTCCCGGCCGTCCCCGGCGCCGGCGCTCGCCGTCTCACGCCCTGACCCCACCGGCCGGGCCGTGCGCCCCCGTTGCTCCCGTCACTTTCGTCAATCGCCTTCCGCTCCCGCACCCCGTCCGTACGCTGGCTTAGGCGTCGACGGGGGGTCGGCGCGGATCAGGGGGGCGGGACCGTGCGGCCCGGGTCGCGGCACGCGCCGCACGGCCGGGGGCGATCTTCAATCCGGGCGCCGTGCCCGCTATGGTCCGTTCACCGAGACAGGGGGTCTTGCGTGCAACGAATCCGGGTCCTGGTGGTGGACGACCACCGCATCTTCGCCGAATCCCTGGCGGCCGCCCTGGCCGCGGAAGTGGATGTGGACGTCGCCGCCGCGGGCAGTGCCCCGGCGGCGCTCCGCACACTCGAAAGGGCCGCCGCCGACGGCCGTCGCTTCGACGTCCTGCTCGCCGACGCCGACCTCGCCGCACCGCTGATGGCGGTGCCGCCCCAGGGCCCGGCCCGCGACGGCACGCCCCGCGAGGGCCCGCCCCGCGGCCACCCGCTCGACGGCATCGCGCTCGTCTCCGGCCTGCGCAACAGCCATCCGTACCTGCGCACCGTGGTCCTCGCCGACCGGGACGACCCGCGCCGGGCCGCCGCGGCCCTGCTGGCCGGCGCCTCCGGGTGGGTCGCCAAGGACTCCTCGCTCTCCCGGCTGCTCGCCGTCATCCGCGGGGTGCTGCGCGACGAGACGCATCTGCCGCCGGCGCTGCTGACCGGCGTGCTGCGGGAGTTGACCGCGGCCCGCAAACACCGCACCGAGAGCGAGCGGTTGGTGGAGTCGCTGACCCCGCGCGAGCGCGAGGTGCTGCGCTGCATGGTCGCGGGCCTGGGCCGCAAGGCCGTCGCCGAACGGCTCTTCCTCTCCCCGCACACCGTCCGCACCCACATGCAGAACGTGCTCGGCAAGCTGGGCGTGCACTCCACCCTCGCCGCGGTCGCCCTGGCCCGCCGCGCCGGCGTCGGCCCCGCCGACCTCGAACCGGCCACGGCGGGACCGCTCACCATGCCCTAGGGCGCCGCCCCGGGCGGGTCACGCCACCGCGTCGTCCCCGTCGCCGTCCCGTCCCGGCCCGGTCAGCACCGCCACCCCCCGGGCGGCCAGCGCCACCCGCGTCACCGCCGCCGCCCGGGGCTCCCGCGCATCCACCATCGGCTCCGGCAGCGCCACCTGAACCGCCCGGCTCCCGTGGTTGAGCAGGAACAGGTACCGGCCGCCGGCGCCCTCCCGCACCGCCGCCTGCACCCCCGCCGGCAGCCCGGGCAGCACCGGCGCCACCCCGGCGGCCGCCCGCACCCCGTCCAACAGGGCCCGCAGCAGCGCCGGTTCCAGCCGGGTGCCCACGTACCACGCCTCGCCCCGGCCGTACGCGTGCCGGGTCACCGCCGGCCCGCCGGCCAGCTCGCCGTCGACGAAGCGCGCCACCGCCTGCGCCCCCTCCAGCACGATCTCCTCGGACCACAGGTCCGCCCGTCCGGCCAGCGCCCCGTCGCCGACCGCCACCGAACGCCCCTCGGCCAGTGGCCAGAACTCCGCCACCCGCAGCCCCAACACCTCGCGCAGTACCGCCGGATAGGCCCCCGGGTGCACCCGGTCACAGGCGTCGACGATGCCCGAGAAGAACGACACCACCAGCCGCCCGCCGTCCCGCACATACGCCGTCAGCCGCGCCGCGTCCGGGGCGGTCAGCAGGTAGAGGTTCGGCACCACCACCATCGGGTAGCCGGCGAGCTCCGCCCGCGGCGGCACCACGTCGCACGCCACCCCCGCCTCGAAGAGCGGCCGGTAGTGGTCCAGCGCGATCCGCGAGTGGTCCAGCGCGGTGGACGGCCGGGAGTCCAGCTCCAGCGCCCACCAGCTCTGCCAGTCCGCCAGCAGCGCCACCGACGCCCGCGACCGGGTCCCCTCGATCCCCGGCACCGCCGCCAACTCCCGCCCCAGCTCGCACACTTCCCGGAAGATCCGGGTATCCGTCCCGCCGTGCGGCACCATCGCCGAGTGGAACTTCTCCGCCCCGCCGCGGGACTGCCGCCACTGGAAGAACAGCACCGCGTCCGCGCCCTGCGCCACCGCCTGCCAGCTCCACAGCCGCGTCGCCCCGGGCGGCTTCGGCCCGTTCCGCGGCCGCCAGTTGACCGCCCCCGGCGCCTGCTCCAACAGCAGCCACGGCTGCCCGCCCCGCGCCGAGCGCATCAGGTCGAAGACATAGGCCGCCCGGACGTGGTCGTCCGCCGCGTGCGGGTCCTGGTAGAAGTCCAGCGCCATCACGTCCATCGACGGCGCCCAGCCGAACGCGTCCACCGGCTTGTGCTGCGGCATCAGGTTCGTCGTCACCGGCACCCCCGGCGTCACCCGGGTGAGCACCTCCCGCTCGGCCAGGTAGCACTCCCGCAGCGCCTGGTCGCCGAACCGCAGATAGTCCAGTTGCTGCGCCGGGTTGGGGAAGGTCGGCGCGGCCCGCGGCGGCAGCACCTCCGCGAAGTCCCCGTAGCCCTGCGACCAGAACGCCGTCGACCAGGCGTCGTTGAGCGCCGCCACGCTCCCGTAGCGCTGCCGCAGCCACCGCCGGAAGTCCTCCGCGGACACGTCGCAGTAGCACTGCCGGGTGTGACACCCGTACTCGTTGCCCACGTGCCACATCGCCAGCGCCGGATGGCCCGCGTACCGGGCCGCCAACTCCTCCACCAGCCGCACCGCGTACGCCCGGTAGACGAGGCTGGAGGGGCAGTAGTGCTGCCGCGCGCCCGGCCAGCGCCGCCGCCCCTCCGCGTCCTGCGGCAGGACCTCCGGGTGCGCGTGGCTCAGCCACGGCGGCGGCGACGCGGTCATGGTCGCCAGGCACACCCCGATCCCGGCGCCGGCGAGCCCGTCCAGCACCCGGTCGCACCACGCGAAGTCCCGTTCCCCCGGCCGCGGTTCGACCTTGGCCCAGGAGAAGATGCCGACCGTGACCATGGTGACGCCGGCCGCCTTCATCAGCGCCAGGTCCTCGGCCCACACCTCCTCGGGCCACTGCTCGGGGTTGTAGTCGCCGCCGAATCGGATGCCCATCGGACCCCCTGGTCGCCTGTGGGATTCCGGCGCCGCGCACCGCCACGGGCGCCGCTCCCAAGGTCTGCCTCACGAGGAGTCCTTGTACACGCTCCACCCGCCGTCGACCACCAGACTCGCCCCGGTGACGAACGACGCCTCACCGGACAGCAGGAACGCGATGGCCGCCGCGACCTCCTCGGGCCGCCCCAGCCGCCCGGCCGCCGTCTGTGCCGCGCTGGCCCGCCGCCGCTCCTCGTCGATGCCGTCCCACGCGGCGGTCTCCACCGGCCCCGGCAGCACGCAGTTGACCCGCACCGCCGGCCCGTACTCCACCGCCAACTGCCGCCCGAGTCCGGTCAGTCCGGCCTTCGACGCCGCGTAGGCCGGCCGGCCCGGCAGCCCCACCAGCGCGTGCACCGACGAGGTGAGCACCACCGCGCCCCCACGCGCCCGCAGATCCTCCAACGCGGCCCGCACGCCCAGGAACGCCCCGGTCAGATTCACCGCCAACTGCCGGTCCCACTCCGCCGGCGAGGTCCGGTCGGCCGGCGCCACATGCGGCAGATACGCGTTGGAGACCAGCCCGTCCACCGGCCCGTACCGGGTGCGCGCCGCCTCGACCGCGCGCCGCCAGTCGTCCTCGACGGCCACGTCGCAGTGCGCGTACGAGGCCCGGCCGCCGGCCGCCCGGATCCGTCTCGCGGTGCGCTCCCCGCGGGCGTCGTCGATGTCCAGCAGCAGCACCGCGGCGCCCTCGACCGCCAGCCGGTGCGCGGTCGCCGCCCCGATACCGCCGGCGGCACCGGTGACCAGCACCGTCCGCCGAACGAACCGTCGCCCCACGGTCTCCTGGTGGCTCATCCCGCGATCCAAGCCCACCCCATGGCTACCAGGCAAGAGGACCCTAAGGGTCGACCTCGGTCCTAAACCGGCACGTTGTCAAACGGTCCGGTCAACCGACGCAGAAGACCGGCCAATTCCTGACGTTGCTGCCGTGAGAGTTCGGCCAAGATTGCGCGCTCCTGCGTGAGCAGCCCGGCCAGCGACTCGTCGGCCTTGTCGCGCCCCTTGGCCGTGAGCCTGACCAGCACACCTCGCCGGTCGCTGGGGTCCGGCAGCCGCTCGACCAGTTCCTTCTTGGTGAGCCGGTCGATGCGGTTGGTCATCGTGCCGGAGGTGACCAGCGTCTGGGTCAAGAGGGCGCCGGGGGAGAGTTGGTACGGGGCGCCGGCGCGTCGCAGCGCGGTGAGCACGTCGAATTCCCAGGGCTCCAACCCGACCTCGGCGAACGCGAGACGGCGGGCCCGGTCGAGGTGTCTGGCCAGCCTGGAGACGCGGCTGAGCACCTCAAGCGGCTCCACGTCGAGGTCCGGGCGCTCGCGGCGCCATGCTGCGACCAGTCGATCGACCTCGTCCTCCATGGCGATCAGTGTAAAGGGTCTGTCGATGTTAAGTCTCTTGACGTCAAGCATCTTGATGCGAAGATATATTTCTGTGGGCGATTGGGCATCGTGGGCCCGAGTGCCAGAGATGGCCAGAACTCGACCGCTCACCGATAGGAACGCTCCACAACTAAAAGCGTGCCCGGCCCTGCACCAGCAAAGGGGTTATCGAACATGCACGACGCACCAACGTGGGACCCACAGCAGTACCTCCACCACTCCGGACATCGCACCCGCCCCTTCCACGACCTGATCGCCCGGATACCACAACTGCCGCGCCCCGACCGCCCCGCCCGCATCGCCGACCTCGGCTGCGGCCCCGGCAACGTCACCGTCCAACTCGCCGACCGCTGGCCCGACGCCCACATCACCGGCTTCGACAACTCCCCGGACATGCTCAAGGAGGCCGAGACCCACGCGGGCCCGACCCCCGGCGGCGGCCACCTCGACTTCGCCACCGCCGACGCCACCGACTGGATCCCCGAAGAGCCCTACGACCTGATCGTCTCCAACGCGGCCCTGCAATGGGTCCCCAACCACCCCGAATCCTTCGCCCGTTGGATCGACGCGCTCACCCCCGGCGGCACCTTCGCCTTCCAGGTCCCCGGTAACTTCACCTCGCCCAGCCACGCCCTCCTCGGCGAACTGTGCGACTCCCCCCAGTGGCGCGACCGCCTCACCAGTCACGGCCGCCGCTTCGTCCACATCCTCGACCCCGCCGACTACCTCATGCGCCTCACCCACCTGGGCTGCGCCGTCGACGTCTGGGAGACCACCTACGTCCAACTCCTCCAGGGCGACGACCCGGTCCTCGACTGGGTCAAGGGCACGGCCCTCCGCCCCGTCCTCACCGCCCTGGAGAACGACCCGGAGGCCCGCGAGGTCTTCCTCACCCAATACCGCGACGCACTCCGCCGCGCCTACCCCACCGGCCCGCACGGCACGGTCTTCCCGTTCCGCCGCATCTTCGCGGTGGCCCGGAAGCCCGCCGGCCGATAGCTCCGCATGAGCACCGGCCTCGACCACATCCAGCTCGCCGCCGGCCTGGGGAGGCAGGAGAAGGCTGCTGGTTCGAGGCCGGCGCGGATCCGCGCCGAGCACTTCGCACGTCGCGGCGCAACACCGTACCCATTCCGCCGAACCCTGACGACGAGGGCTGCTCGCCGTAGCGGCGGAAGAACGATCGCCGAATCCGCAGCCGGCAACGTCCCCTTGGGGGCACGCGCACGGCCGCCGACACCCCACACCACAACAGGACGCGCCCGCGTCAGCCGACCCCGGCCGAGACGGCGGGGTAGCCGCCCGTGGCGCCTCCGACCCCCACCCACCGGAGAAGGGGCGAACGACCCCGGCCGCCACGCGCGGGGCCCCAACAGCCCGGCGCGACCACACAACACCCAGCGGCGGAAGGCTCAACCATCCGCACCCCCCAACGTGGGATGCCCCCGCAGGACGACCGCTCAGCTCTTCCGGTGCCCTATCAACCGAGGCCGAGCCTCCAGGTTCCCCAACCCGTGCCACGCCAGATTCACCAGGTGCGCCGCCACCTCCGCCTTCTTCGGCTTACGGGTGTCGACCCACCACTGCCCCGTCAACGCCACCATCCCCACCAGTGCCTGCGCATACAGCGGCGCCAGCTTCGGGTCGAAGCCCCGGGCCTTGAACTCCAGGCCCAGGATGTCCTCGACCTGCGTGGCGATATCGCTGATCAACGACGCGAAGGTGCCCGTCGACTGCGCGACCGGCGAATCCCGCACCAGGATCCGGAAGCCGTCCGTGAACGTCTCGATGTAGTCGAGCAGCGCGAACGCCGCCTGCTCCAGGAGCTCCCGCGGGTGACCGGCGGTCAGCGCGCCGGTCACCATGTCCAGGAGCTGCCGCATCTCGCGGTCCACGACCACCGCGTACAGCCCCTCCTTGCCGCCGAAGTGCTCGTAGACCACCGGCTTGGAGACCCCGGCCTTCGCCGCGATCTCCTCCACCGACGTGCCCTCGTAGCCGCGCTCGGCGAACAGCGTGCGGCCGATGTCCAGCAACTGCTCACGGCGCTCCGCACCGGTCATCCGCACCCGGCGGGCCCGCCGGCCCCCCGAGGACGAGGGCGCGGAGCCCCCCGAGGGCTTCCTCTTACTGCCGTTGTTCGCGCTGCTGTCGATCGCCACCCGTCAATCATGCCCCCAGCGGGGCCTTCCCCTCGCCCCGGGCGCCGTCCTTGCGTCGGCCCTCGATCCGGGCCGCGCTCGGCCACCGCACGTCATACGCCCACCCCGCCCACTCGAACCAGCGGATCAGCCGGGCACTGGAATCCACCTGGCCCCTCATGACCCCGTGCCGGGCACTGGTCGGATCGGCGTGGTGCAGGTTGTGCCAGGACTCCCCGCACGACAGCACCGCCAGCCACCACACGTTGCCGGACCGGTCACGGGACTTGAACGGCCGCTTGCCGACCGCGTGACAGATGGAGTTGATCGACCACGTCACGTGGTGCAGCAGCGCCACCCGCACCAGCGAGCCCCAGAAGAACGCCGTCACCGCGCCCTGCCACGACCACGTCACCAGCCCGCCCACCAGCGGCGGCGTCAGCAGCGACACCACCGTCCACAGTACGAACTGGCGGGAGACCAGGCGGATCGCCGGGTCCTTGACTAGGTCCGGCGCGTACTTGTGCTGCGGCGTCTGCTCCTCGTCGAACATCCAGCCGATGTGCGCCCACCACAGACCCTTCAACAGGGCCGGCACCGTCTCGCCGTAGCGCCACGGCGAATGCGGATCGCCCTCCGCGTCGGAGAACTTGTGGTGCTTGCGGTGGTCGGCGACCCAGCGGACCACCGGCCCCTCCACCGCGAGCGACCCCATGATCGCCAGCGTGATCCGCAGCGGACGCTTCGCCTTGAACGCGCCGTGCGTGAAGTACCGGTGGTAGCCGATGGTGATGCCGTGGCAGCCGATGAAGTACATCGCCACCATCAGGCCGAGGTCCAACCAGCTCACGCCCCAGCCCCAGGCCAGCGGCACCGCCGCGACCAGGGCCAGGAACGGCACGGCGATGAACAACAGCAGGGTGATCTGTTCCAGGGATCTGCGCTGCTCACCGCCGAGCGTCGCGGACGGCACGGCGGAGGCGGCAGAGGAACCGGCGGGCGCGTCAAGCGGCATCGGCGACTCTTCCACGGCTTTGGGACCAGCGGTCATGTGGTGTCCCTCGTCGGGGGGCTCGGGGGCACGGCTACGGCCCTACGGGACCGTAACCTACGGTCTCGTAAGTATGGCAGTGACACCACCCCGGGCAAGGCCGTGACAGGCCCCGCCCCGCCGCCCGCGCCCGATGCCCACCCTGCGGACGGTGTGATCCCGGGCAAGGGGGAGAGACCTATCCTGGGGGCGTCGGACAGCGCGGTCCGCACCCCGCACAGACGTGCTCAATGACTGCACCATCCCCGCAAGGAGCCGCATCCGTGAGCAGTGCCGACCACACCCCCGCCGAGTCCGCCGCCCCCAAGGCCGCCCCCAAGGCCACCCCCGCCGCCGGCGACAACGGTGCCCTGCGCGCCGACATCCGCCGCCTCGGCGACCTCCTCGGCGAGACCCTCGTCCGGCAGGAAGGCCAGGACCTCCTCGACCTCGTCGAACGGGTCCGCGCCCTGACCCGCACCGACGGCGAGGCCGCCGCCCGGCTCCTCGGCGAGACCGACCTGACCACCGCCGCCAAGCTCGTCCGCGCCTTCTCCACCTACTTCCACCTCGCCAACGTCACCGAGCAGGTGCACCGCGGCCGCGAACTGCGCGCCAGGCGCGCCGCCGAGGGCGGCATCCTGGCCCGCACCGCCGACATGCTCAAGGACGCCGACCCCGAGCACCTGCGCGAGACCGCCCGCAACCTCGGCGTCCGCCCCGTCTTCACCGCCCACCCCACCGAGGCCGCCCGCCGCTCCGTCCTCACCAAGCTCCGCAAGATCGCCGAGCTGCTGGACCGCACCGAGGCCGCCGACCGCCGCCGCACCGACCTCCGCCTCGCCGAGAACATCGACCTCATCTGGCAGACCGACGAACTCCGCGTCGCCCGGCCCGAACCCACCGACGAGGCCCGCAACGCCATCTACTACCTCGACGAACTCGGCCGCGGCGCGGTCGGCGACGTCCTGGAGGACCTCGCCGCCGAACTGGAGCGCGCCGGCACCGAACTCCCCGCCGGCACCCGCCCGTTGACCTTCGGCACCTGGATCGGCGGCGACCGCGACGGCAACCCCAACGTCACCCCCCAGGTCACCTGGGACGTCCTGATCCTCCAGCACGAACACGGCATCACCGACGCCCTGGAACACATCGACGAGCTCCGCGGCGCCCTCTCCAACTCCATCCGCAACTGCGGCGCCACCGACGAACTCCTCACCTCGCTCCAGCGGGACCTCGACCTCCTCCCCGAGATCAGCCCCCGCTACAAGCGCCTCAACAGCGAAGAGCCCTACCGCCTCAAGGCCACCTGCATCCGCCAGAAGCTCCTCAACACCCGCGACCGGCTCGCCGGCGACACCCCCCACGTCCCCGGCCACGACTACCTCGGCACCAGCGAACTCCTCGACGACCTCGCCCTCATCCAGACCTCGCTGCGCGCCCACCGCGGCGGCCTGATCGCCGACGGCCGACTGGAGCGCACCCTGCGCACCATCGGCGCCTTCGGCCTCCAGCTCGCCACCATGGACGTCCGCGAGCACGCCGACGCCCACCACCACGCCCTCGGTCAGCTCTTCGACCGCCTCGGCGAGGAATCCTGGCGCTACGTCGACATGCCCCGCGACTACCGCCGCAAGCTGCTCGCCAAGGAACTCCGCTCCCGCCGCCCCCTCGCCCCCAGCCCCGCACCCCTGGACGAGGCCGGCGCCAAGACCCTCGGCGTCTTCCGCACCATCCGCAAGGCCAAGCAGACCTTCGGCCCCGAGGTCATCGAGTCCTACATCATCTCCATGTGCCAGGGCTCCGACGACGTCTTCGCCGCCGCCGTCCTCGCCCGCGAGGCCGGCCTCATCGACCTGCACGCCGGCTGGGCCAAGATCGGCATCGTCCCCCTCCTGGAGACCACCGACGAGCTGAAGATCGCCGACCAGCTCCTCGACGACATGCTCTCCGACCCCTCCTACCGCCGCCTCGTCGCACTCCGCGGCGACGTCCAGGAGGTCATGCTCGGCTACTCCGACTCCTCCAAGTTCGGCGGCATCACCACCAGCCAGTGGGAGATCCACCGCGCCCAGCGCCTGCTGCGCGACGTCGCCCACCGGCACGGCGTCCGACTGCGCCTCTTCCACGGCCGCGGCGGCACCGTCGGCCGCGGCGGCGGCCCCTCCCACGACGCGATCCTCGCCCAGCCCTACGGCACCCTCGAAGGCGAGATCAAGGTCACCGAACAGGGCGAGGTCATCTCCGACAAGTACCTCGTCCCGTCACTGGCCCGCGAGAACCTGGAGCTGACGGTCGCCGCCACCCTCCAGGCATCCGCCCTGCACACCGCACCCCGCCAGTCCGACGAGGCGCTGGCCCGCTGGGACGCCGCCATGGAGACCGTCTCCGACGCCGCCCACCACGCCTACCGCCACCTCGTCGAGGACCCCGACCTCCCCGCCTACTTCTTCGCCTCCACCCCCGTCGACCAGCTCGCCGACCTCCACCTCGGCTCCCGCCCCTCCCGCCGCCCCGACTCCGGCGCCGGACTCGACGGCCTCCGCGCCATCCCCTGGGTCTTCGGCTGGACCCAGTCCCGCCAGATCGTCCCCGGCTGGTACGGCGTCGGCACCGGCCTCAAGGCCGCCCGCGAAGCCGGCCTCGGCAGCGTCCTCGACGAAATGCACGACCACTGGCACTTCTTCCGCAACTTCCTCTCCAACGTCGAGATGACGCTGGCCAAGACCGACCTGCGGATCGCCCAGCACTACGTCGACACCCTCGTCCCCGACGACCTCAAGCACGTCTTCGACACCCTCAAGGCCGAACACGAGCTCACCGTCGCCGAGGTCCTCCGCATCACCGGCGAGGACGAACTCCTCGACGCAAGCCCCGTGTTGAAGCAGACCTTCCACGTCCGCGACGCCTACCTCGACCCCATCTCCTACCTCCAGGTCTCCCTCCTCAAGCGCCAGCGCGACGCCGCCACCGCCGGCCAGGAACCCGACCCCCTCCTCTCCCGCGCCCTCCTCCTCACCGTCAACGGCGTCGCCGCCGGCCTCCGCAACACCGGCTGACCCCACCCCCACACGACGACGGGCCCGCCCGGAGCAACCGCTCCGGACGGGCCCGCCGCCGTCCCCCGCGCACCGCCTACGAGTTGTACGTCGACTGCGCCCGCTCCAGCCCCTCGATGACCAGGGCCTCCACGGCGTCCGCCGCCCGGTCCACGAAGTAGTCCAACTCCTTGCGCTCCGCCGACGAGAAGTCCTTCAGCACGAAATCCGCCACCGGCATCCGCCCCGGCGGCCGCCCGATCCCGAACCGCACCCGGTGGTACTCCGCCCCCGACGACTTCGTGATCGACTTCAGCCCGTTGTGCCCGTTGTCGCCGCCCCCCAGCTTCAACCGCAACGCACCGAAATCGATGTCCAACTCGTCGTGCACCGCCACGATGTTGGCCACCGGCACCTTGTAGAAGTCCCGCAACGCCGTCGTCGGCCCACCCGACAGATTCATGAACGACGACGGCTTCGCCACCACCACCCGACGGCTCAACGGACCCGGCGGACCGATCCGCCCCTCCACCACCTGGGCCCGCGCCTTGTGCGACTTGAACCGGCCGCCCATCCGCTCCGCCAGCAGATCGGCCACCATGAAGCCCACATTGTGGCGGTTGCCCGCATACTCCGGGCCCGGATTGCCCAGCCCCACGATGAGCCAGGGGCTCGCCGCATCCGTCATGTCCACGTCTCCTCAAAAACGACCCAACCGCCGCCCGGCGCCGGACGGCGCCGCGACGGCGGTTGGGAAGAAAACTACCGCGCGGAGACTCAGGCCTCCTCGCCCTCGCCCTCAGCCTCGGCCGGAGCCTCCGCCTGCGCGGCGACGACCTGCAGCACCGGGGCGTCCTCCTCGACCGCCAGCGACACACCGGCCGGCAGCGCGATGTCCTTGGCCAGCACCGTGTGACCGGCGTCCAGACCCGCGATGGAGACGGTGACCGACTCCGGGATGTGCGTCGCCTCGGCCTCGACCGGCAGCGTGTTCAGCAGGTGCTCCAGCAGGTTGCCACCCGGGGCCAGCTCACCCTCGGTCTGGATCGGCAGCTCGACGGCGACCTTCTCGCCCTTCTTCACCGCGAGGAAGTCCACGTGCACCAGGAAGCGACGGATCGCCTCACGCTGCACGGCCTTCGGGATCACCAGCTCGCTCTCGCTGCCCATCTCCAGACGGATCAGCGCGTTCGGCGTCTTCAACGCCATCATCAGCGCGTGGCTGTCGAGCGCCACGTGCTTCGGCTCCGCGCCGTGGCCGTAGATGACCGCCGGAACCTTCTCCTCGCGGCGCAGACGACGCGCCGCGCCCTTGCCGAACTCGTCCCGGGACTCAGCGGTGAGCTTGATCTCAGCCATGCCAGCACTCCTCGTATCTCAATGAAAACCTCTGCGGGGCGTCACCCGGCCCACGACAGACCAGCTACGAAGAGCGCGTCGATAACGGAGCACCACCGCAAAAAGGGCGGCCTCCCTCGCCGAGCAACCCCAAGAGTCTACCCGGCCAGAAAGGCCGCCCCAAAGTCGATCTAGCCGGCCACCGCCGACCACCGACCCAACGCGACGAAACTCACTGCTCGTCGAAGAGGCTCGTCACCGAACCGTCCTCGAACACCTCACGGATCGCCCGCGCGACCGTCGGCGCCATCGACAGCACCGTGATCTTGTCCAGCTCCAACTCCGAAGGCGTCGGCAGCGTGTTC
Organism: Streptomyces sp. NPDC090442; assembly: GCF_044769405.1. NCBI lineage: Bacteria > Bacillati > Actinomycetota > Actinomycetes > Kitasatosporales > Streptomycetaceae > Streptomyces > Streptomyces sp. NPDC090442. The sequence continues at coordinate 48,995 of NZ_JBIVXW010000017.1, read as the reverse complement.
GTGAACACGAACTCGCTCACCTTCGAGTTCTTCAGCCGGTCCGCCGCCGGACCCGACAGCACACCGTGCGTCGCCGTCACGATCACGTCCGCCGCACCGTTGGCGAACAGCGCCTCGGCCGCCGCGCAGATCGTGCCACCGGTGTCGATCATGTCGTCGACCAGGACGCAGACCCGGCCCTTGACGTCACCGACGACCTCGTGGACGGTGACCTGGTTCGCCACGTCCTTGTCCCGGCGCTTGTGCACGATCGCCAGCGGCGCACCCAGGCGGTCGCACCAGCGGTCCGCCACCCGCACCCGGCCGGCGTCCGGCGACACCACGGTCAGCTTGTCGCGGTCCACCTTGGCGCCCACGTAGTCCGCCAGCACCGGCAGCGCGAAGAGGTGGTCCACCGGGCCGTCGAAGAAGCCCATGATCTGGTCCGTGTGCAGATCCACCGTGACGATGCGGTCCGCGCCCGCCGTCTTCATCAGATCCGCGATCAGCCGCGCCGAGATCGGCTCACGACCACGGTGCTTCTTGTCCTGCCGCGCATACCCGTAGAACGGCACGACCACGGTGATGCTCCGGGCCGAGGCCCGCTTCAGCGCATCGATCATGATCAACTGTTCCATGATCCACTTGTTGATCGGAGCCGTGTGGCTCTGGATCAAAAAGCAGTCCGCACCGCGCGCCGACTCCTGGTAACGGACATAGATCTCACCGTTGGCGAAATCGAAAGCCTTCGTCGGGACCAGGCCCACACCCAGCTGGTGCGCGACCTCCTCAGCAAGCTCGGGGTGGGCGCGGCCGGAGAAGAGCATCAGCTTCTTCTCGCCGGTCGTCTTGATCCCGGTCACAGCACATCTCCTTGCATCACGGTTTGCGTGCGCTCATCACGGTACGCCCCGCACGGCATACCCGTCGGCACAGTCACCGCTCACCCTCGGACGCCGCGTCAGAACCCTGACCCGACTCCGAATCGCGAGCGGACGAAGCGGCCTGCGCGGCGGCGCTCCCGGGCCGCTTGCGCGCGACCCAACCCTCGATGTTCCGCTGCTGGCCGCGCGCGACCGCCAACGAACCCGGGGGCACATCCTTGGTAATGACCGAACCGGCCGCGGTGTACGCGCCGTCCCCGATCGTCACGGGCGCCACGAACATGTTGTCCGAGCCCGTCTTGCAGTGCGACCCCACCGTCGTGTGGTGCTTCGCCTCACCGTCGTAGTTCACGAACACGCTCGCCGCACCGATGTTGGTGTACTCACCGATCGTCGCATCACCGACATACGACAGATGCGGCACCTTCGTGCCCTCACCGATCTGCGCGTTCTTCATCTCGACGAACGTCCCGGCCTTCGCCTTCACGCTCAGCACCGTCCCCGGACGCAGGTACGCGTACGGACCCACCGAAGCCTCCGGCCCGACCTCGGCACCCTCCGCCACCGTGAACGCCACCGACGCCCCCGCACCCACGACCGTGTCCTTCAGCCGCGACTGCGGACCCACCTCGGAACCCGACCCCAGATGCGTCGAACCCAACAACTGCGTCCCCGGCTGCACCGTCGCGTCCTGCTCGAACGTCACCGACACGTCCACCCACGTCGACGCCGGATCCACCACCGTCACACCGGCGAGCATCGCCCGCTCCAGCAGCCGCGCGTTGAGCAGCCGCCGCGCCTCCGCCAACTGCACCCGGTTGTTGATCCCCAGGATCTCCCGGTGGTCCGCCGCCACCGCGGCCCCCACCCGGTGCCCGGCCGACCGCAGGATCCCCAGCACGTCCGTGAGGTACTCCTCACCCTGACTGTTGTCCGTGCGCACCTTGCCCAGCGCCTCCACCAACAGCCGCGCGTCGAACGCGAACACCCCGGAGTTGATCTCCCGGATCTCCCGCTGCGCCTCGCTGGCGTCCTTGTGCTCGACGATCTCGGTGACCGCGCCGGACGCCTCGTCCCGCACGATCCGCCCGTAGCCCGTCGCGTCCGGCACCTCGGCCGACAGCACCGTCACGGCGTTCTTGTCCGTGGCGTGCGTCTCACTGAGCCTGGCCAGTGTCTCGCCGGTCAGCAGCGGGGTGTCGCCGCACACCACGACGACCGTGCCGTCGAGCGTGATGCCGTCCCCGCTCAGCTCCTCCAGCGCCGTGCGCACGGCGTGGCCGGTGCCCTTCTGCTCGTGCTGCACGGCGGTACGAGCGGCGGGATCGATCGCGGCGAGGTGCTCGCGCACCTGCTCGCGGGCGTGGCCGACGACCACGACGAGGTGCTCGGGGTCCAGCTCACGGGAGGCGGCCACGACATGGCCGACGAGGGATCGGCCGCAGATCGCGTGCAGGACCTTGGGGGTCGTCGACTTCATGCGGGTTCCCTCACCCGCTGCGAGAACGACGACGGCGGCCGGGCGGTTGGCGCTCACGGGATGCCCTTCGGCTTCTTGGCTTCTTCGGGTGGTGGACACCCGAAGGATACCGGGGCGTATTGAGGGGGAAACGAGCGCGGGTCCTGACCGAATGGTCAGGACCCGAACTCCGTGTTTGCTCCCCTGCCAGGACTCGAACCTGGAACAAATCATCCAAAGTGACCCGTGTTGCCAATTACACCACAGGGGAACGTAAAGCGGGCCAAACCGGACATCCCGTCAGGCTGCCCGCTTGGCACCCAACACTATGCCGTACCACCAGCCTTCGATGCGACGGTATAGGTCAGCGCTTTGCAGCACGCGGATCACCAGGCAGCCGTAATAGCCCGCTCCCGTGTTCTTGCGGACGGTCTTCGGATTGTGCTTCTTGATCGTGGTTTTCTGGAGTGCGGCGACGTCGACGCCTACGAGATCGGCCCAGTAGTGCTCGGCGGCGGCCACGTCTGCAGTGACATGAATCATCACGCAATAACGCAGCCGCTCCGGCTCGACGCCGAGCAGCCGCAACCAGGCCAGGAAGACCTCGATCACGCCCGGGTCGCTATTGACGAAGACGATGTGTTCCCGCCGGGCGTACGACTTGTCCTTCATGCCCTCGGCCCAGTACAGCGCCGCGCCGGCGAAGAGCAGTTCCCGGTCCGACAGGGTGTCGACCTCGGCCTCCGCCGCGTCCTTGGTGCGCTGGCGTTCCTCGTCGCGCACGGCCAACTCGTGGTCCCAGCGTTTCCGGCTGGCGATCCGGGCCTGTTCCGACGGTGATCGTCGGGGAGGCTTCGGCAGGTCTCGTACCCAGAGCGAGATCGAGCTCTTCGAGCAGCCCAGTTCGAGCTGGATCTGGTCGTAGGTCAGGCCCTGCGTGCGTAGCTCGCGGGCCCTCGCCCGCTGGTCGTCCTTGGCGTTGGGGCGCTTGGTCCACTCCGGGGGCGGGGTGCCGTCCAGGAGGCGGTTGAGGAGGTCGTTGTTGTGGAGGTTCAGGCGGTCGCGGATCTGGCGGCGGCTGAGGCCGGTGCGACGGAGGGCGACGGCGTGCGGGCGGAGGGCTTCGTAGTCGGGGTGGTCGTGGGGCATGGGGTCAGGTTGGTGGGGGTGCGGGGTGCGGAGGGGCGAAAATGCGAGCGATTCAACAGTTCGAGCGATAACTGGCCGTAGTGGTGGGTAACGGGCCGGTCAGTGTGCTGGGGCGGAGCCCCGGGAAGCGGGGGCGGCGCCCGTACGCTGGTCGGTATGACCGCAACGGGGGCAAGTGAGAGCGTGGCTGCGCGAGGGACGCCGGGGGGCGGTCCTTGGTGGTGGGCGCGGCGTCGCAGCGCGGTGCTGGACGTGGTGCTGGCGGTGCTGTCGACGGCGGAGTGCGCGGCGGAGGGGGTGCCGTTCGCGCACACGGCGGGGGTGCCGGTGGCGGTGGGGGTGCTGCTGGGACTGGTGGCCGGGCCGGTGCTGTTGGTGCGCCGGCGGTGGCCGGTCGCGGTGGTGCTGGTGTCGATCGCCGTGATGCCCGCGGAGATGGGTGTGCTGCTGGGCGTGGTGGGGCTCTACTCGTTGGCGGCGTCGGATGTGCCGCGGCGGATCATCGGGTTGTTGGCCGGGATGACGGTCGCGGGCACGGTGCTGACGACGTTCCTCAGCATGCGGCAGGACGTGGTGACGGAGCCGGGCTTCCATCCGCCGGTGTGGTTCGTGGCGTTGATGGCGCTGACGGTGGGGCTGGTGCTGTCGGCTCCGCCGGTGTTGTGGGGGTTGTACGTCGGTGCCCGGCGGCGGTTGGTGGAGAGCCTGCGGGAGCGGGCGGACGGTCTGGAGCGGGAGCTGTCGCTGCTGGCGGAGCGGGCCGAGGAGCGGGCGGAGTGGGCCCGTAACGAGGAGCGGACGCGGATCGCGCGGGAGATGCACGACGTGGTGGCGCACCGGGTGAGTCTGATGGTGGTGCATGCGGCGGCGTTGCAGGCGGTGGCGTTGAAGGATCCGGAGAAGGCGTCGCGGAACGCCGCTTTGGTGGGGGACATGGGGCGGCAGGCGTTGACGGAGTTGCGGGAGATGTTGGGGGTGCTGCGGACCGCGGAGGGTTCGGCGGTGCTCGGGTCGGGGGGTTCGGACGAGCCGGAGCGGTTGGCGGCGGTGGCGTCGCGGGTGTCGCAGCAGGCGGCCGGGGGCGCGGTGGCGCAGGCGGCGGCCGGTGGGTCGGCGGGCGGTGCGGAGCCGGAGGGGGACGGTCCGTGGTTGTCGGAGTTGGGGGAGTTGGTGGAGCAGTCCCGGGCGGCCGGGATGGCGGTGGAGTTCGCGGTGCAGGGGGCCGCGGACGGCGATGGTGACGGTGACGCGGGGGAGGTGGCCGCGGGGGGTTCCGGTGGGTCCCGGTATGCGGCGCGGGTGGAGCAGACCGTGTATCGGGTGGTGCAGGAGGCGTTGACGAACGTGCACAAGCACGCGCCGGGTGCGCGGGCGCGGGTGCGGTTGGCGCATCGGGCCGGTGAGGTGGCGGTGCAGGTGGAGAACGGGCCGTCGGAGCGGGGGGCGACGGACGCGGGTCTGCCGAGCGGCGGGAACGGTCTGGTGGGGATGCGGGAGCGGGTGTCGGCGCTGGGCGGCGTGTTCGTGTCCGGGCCGACGGAGGCGGGGGGTTTCCGGGTGTCGGCGGTGGTGCCGCTGGGGGCGTCGGCGGCGCGGGCGGTCTGAGGCGCGGGGCGGTCGTCCGTGCCGCCGGTGGGCCGGTCGTCGGCCCGTTGATCAACGTGGCGTGCGTCAGGCGTCGTTGGCGACCGTGAGGCGGCTGGGGCGGGTGCCGAGGATGAGGGTGCCGAGGGCCTGGTCGAGGTCGGGGCCGAGGTACCAGTCGCCGGTGTGGTCGAGGCTGTAGACGCGGCCCTCGGTGTCGATGGCGAGGGTGGCCTGGGGGTGGGTGGTGCCGCGGGTGGCCTTGGTGTCGGGGAGTTGTTCCTGGCCGAGCGGGGCGACGTGGGTGTCGAGGGCGCGGCCGAGGTCGCCGAGGGTGCGGGCGAGGTGGAGGCCGAGCAGCGGGTCGATGACGAACGGGGTGGGGGCGATGTGGCGGCCGGGGCCGGGGCCGGTGATGCGCAGGCCGCCGAATTCGGCCCAGGCTTCGACGGCGGCGGGGAAGACGGTGTGGCGGTGGCCGGCGGGGGAGGTGTGGGCGCGGAGGGTGTCGGCCCAGCTTTCGGCCTGGTGTATGTCCCAGCGCCCGGGTTGCCAGCCGGCGTCCTGGAGGGCGATGTCGACGGCGGCGGGGAAGCGGGTGGAGCCGGTGCCGTCGGGGGCGGGGGTGCGGGGGGTGGGCGGCATGGTGGTGGTCAGCTCCCTTGGGGCGTCGTGGCCCCGATGGGCATGACGCCGAAGTGGGCGAGGAGTGCGTCGCAGGAGCGGCAGGGGGGCGCGTAGCTGCCGTGTTGGGGGTCGCCGTCCTCGCGGATGTGTCGTGCGGTGATCTTGGAGTGTTTCAGGGAGCGGCGGGCCTCGCCGTTGGTGAGGGGTTTGCGGGAGGCGCGTTTGCCGCGGTTGCTCTCGACGGCGGTGAGGTGGCGGGAGAGCAGGACGGCTTCGGGGCAGCGGCCGGTGAAGCGGTCGCGCTGGGCGGTGGTGAGGGTGTCCAGGAAGTCCTGGACGAGGGGGTGGAGGGTGGGGGGCTGTTCGGCCTTGCTGGCGGTGCAGGTGAGGGTTTGTCCGCGTACCGACAGGGCGGCGCCGATGGTGGGGAGGATGCCGTCGCGGCGGTGGTGGAGGGTGGGGGCGCGGTCGGTGTCGGCGGTGCCGCTCCAGCCGATGCGGGGGTCGCCGCTGGCGCGGGGGTCGCCGGCGGTGGACGTGTGGTGTGCGGTGGTGGTCATGGTGGTGCTTCCCTCCCTGCAATCCCCCCGGTTTGCGGAGGTCAGATTGCCAAATGTGCTGGGCGTTGCGGTAGTCGGGCGCGCTGTCGGGGATGTCACTGGGATGTGACGGTTCGTCGGGTGGCCGTTAACGGCCCTGGTGGGCGGGGTGCGGTGGTGGGTGTGGAGGGTGGCGGGCGGGGTGGGTGAGGTGAGGGTGTCACGGGGCTGACGGACGGTGCCGTTGGAATACGAGTTGGGGTGCGGGCCAGGGGTGCAAACGGGAGGTGTCGCGGCGCCAAGGTGCAAAGAGGGGCGCCCGGGGGCTGGGGCGGGCGCGGGCGGGAGGCGCTGCCGGGGGAGCGGGCGGGTGGCGAAAAGGGGAGATGTCGCCCCGTATCGGCGGCGCTCCGGCGGCGTTGGGGGGCGGTGGTCGGGTGGCGGGAGGGGGTGTTGCGGCACCGCATAGGCTGTGCCCCAAAGCCAGCTTCAGCCAGGGGGCAACCGCGATGACGACAGGTCGGCAAGGGCTGGGGGCGCACCCCGGCCTCCAGGCCGGAGGACGTCCCGTGCCACCGAACTCGGCCTACGCCGGGCAGGTCGTGCATTTCCCGGATCCGGTGCGGGCCGCGCGGTATCCGGCGGGCGTGCGGATGGACGGGAACGGCTTCCCGGACTTCTCGCCGTACGCGCGCGCGGCGGCGGAGATCGCCGAGCCGCCGGAGGGCTTCGGCGTCGACGAGCTGCGGTTGACGGACTTCGTGTCGGCGAACGCGGCGCTGCACGCGCAGGGGCACGAGCTGTGGATAGACGTGCCGTCGGTGGCGACGCCGCACGGTTGGACCTGGCACCACGTGGCGGGGACCCGGCGGATGGAGCTGGTCCCGGTCGAGGTGAAGGCGCTGCTGCGGCACCACGCGGGGCTGGCGACGGCGGCGGTGGCGCATGACAAGCGCGGGACGCGGCCGCTGCAGGAGACGCGTCCGGTGCACTTCGGGCTGCCGCGGCGGGAGTTGGCGGTCGCCGAGGAGCAACTGGTGCAGGCCGAGGAGGCGCTGGGCTACCGGCTGCCGGGGGCGTACCGCTCGTTCCTGAAGGCGGCGGGCGGCTGTGCGCCCGTAGGGGCGGCGCTGGACGCGGAGTTGGGACTCCTGGTCGACCAGCCGTTCTTCACGGTGCGCGACGACGCCGCGGTGAACGACCTGGTCTATGTGAACAAGTGTCTGCGCGACCACTTCACCAAGGACTACCTGGGGGTGGCGTTCGCGCAGGGCGGGGTGGTCGCGGTGAAGGTGCGCGGCGAGGCGTCGGGCTCGGTGTGGTTCTGTGCCTACGACGACGCCCGGGATCAGGACGGGTGGTCGGTGCAGGAGCGGGTGGAGCGGCTGATGTTGCCCTGTGGTGCGGATTTCGATGACTTCCTCCAGCGGCTGGCGGGGAATCCGCCGGAGTTGGAGACGGTGGCGAACCTGATGGTGGACGGCGGTTTCGCGTACGCCGTGCCGGTGGGGGGCTGATCGCGGTGGTGACGTTCGCGCAGGCGCAGGAGCGCGCGGAGCGGTGGGTGAACGGCGAGGTGCCGCCGGCGTTCCAGCGCGAGGTGCGGGTGCGGGAGTTCGCGTTGGGCTTCGTGGCCTGGGCGGAGGACCGCGAGGACGGCCCGGTGGGCGAGGGCGGCCGGAGCCGGCTGGTGATCGCGCGGGACAGCGGGGAGACGACGCTGTGGCCGGGGCTGCCGGTGGGCGAGGTGATCCGCCGTTACGAGGAGGAGTACGGCGCACCGGCGGACGCCGGGTACGGGGCGGCGGAACCGCCGCAACGGATCGACCTGGAGGCCACGTCGTTCCTGCTGACGCCACCGGAGTGGCTCCAGGAGGCGGCGGACGCGATGGGGATCGGGGTCCGGAAGGGCGGGACCTTCGGGGGCGCTTCCGGGGCCGGTTCCGGTTCCGCGTCCGGTTCTGGTTCCGATTCGGCTGGATCCGCCTCGGCTGGTTCTGGTGCTGGCTCTGCCGTTGGGGTTGGGGCGGCGGTTGGGGCCGAGGCTGATGCGGAGTCTGGTTCTGGTGATGGGTTCGGTGCTGGTGCTGAATCCGTGAGTGCTTCCGGGGGTGACGCTGGGCGGTCCTCTGGGGAGGAGGCTGTTCCCGGGGCCGTCCCCGGGCCCGCTACGGCGGACGCCTGGGCCGACGTGAGCGTGAACGCCGGGTCGGACGCCGCGCACGCCACGCCCCCGCCCGCTTCTCCCGCTCTCTCGGGGGACGACGCGCCGTGGGCCGCCGCGGACACCACCGCGGGCGGGGCCGGCGAGGGCCTTTCGGTGGCGCCGCCGCAGACCGTGTTCGCGCCGCCGCTCGCCGGTTCCGACGACGAGGACACCCCGTCGACGCCGCGGGTGCGCCCCGACGCCAAGACCGAACTGCTGCAACGCGACAGCCAGTTGCCGCGTACGAAGATCTCTCCCGGACTGCCCCCGCGGGCCGGCCAGGCGCCCGGCGGGGCGGGCGGGGACGCTTCCGGTGGGCTGCCTGCGGCGCCCCCGATGCCCTCCGCACCGCCGCCGACGCCGCCCGCGCCGCCCGGCATGCCGCCGGCCCCGCCCGCGCCGTCCGTGGCACCGGCCGACCTGCGCGACCTGCCGCCGCCCACCGGGGCGCCGATCGCCGACGTTCCGCCGCCGCCCGACGCGCGCCCTGGTGAGGCGCCGGCGTCCGGCCCGGCATCCGCATCCGGCTCGGCGTCCCCGGGGCCGGCGGCGGCCGGTGCGCCGGCCGGCGGTTACGTGCCGACGCAGCTCGTGTCCCAACTGGACTCCGCCGACTTGGACTTGAGCGCGGTGGACGGGTCCGGCGAGGGCTCCGGTCAGGGACCTGGCCAGGGCGCCGATCAAGGTGCTGGTGGCGCGGCCGGTTCCGGGGGCGGCGGGGTGCACGCCGCCGCGACGATGCTCGCGGACGGTGCGGCCCTCCAGGCCCCGATGCCCGGCCCGGGCGACGCCGCCGGTGGGGCCGGTGGGGCCGGCGGACCTGGTGGGGCCAGTGGGTCCGGTGGGCCTGGCGGTCCCCGGGTGCCTCCTCCGCCGCCCCCTCCCGGGCCGATTGGTGGGCCCGGGCCCATGGGAGCGTCGGGCCAGTCCGGTGCGTCGGGGCACGCCGGCCCGTCGGCGGGCGGCCAGGGCGGTCCGCCTCCTCCGCCGCCGAACAGCGGGGCGGGGGCCGACGGCGGGGTGCACGCCGCGGCCACGATGCTCGCGTCCGGCGCCGTGCTGTCCGGCGGCCCGGGCGGTCCGCAGGGAGCGGGCCCGGGTGGCCCCGGCATGCCGCCGGCCGCCGGCCCGGGCGGCCCCGGAACGCCGCCCGCCGCCGGCCCCGGCATGCCGCCCGCTCCGCCGATGGCGCCGCCGGCGCAGCCCGGCCCGCCGCCGGGCCCGCCCGGTGCACCGGGCCCCGGGGGACCGGGCGCCGGGACGCAGGGTGCCGCCTCCGGCGCGTACGGCTATCCGCAGCCGCCCAGTGGCCAACCGACCGTCGGCCCCGGCTACATGGCCGTACTGAGCTACCGCGCACCGGACGGCAGCGAGCAGAAGATCGTGCGTCGCTCGGCGCCTGGTACGCCGCACCCGGAGTGGCAACTGCTGCACGAGTTGCGGGCGATGAACGTCCCGCCGCAGCAGGTCGTGGAGCTGCACACCGAGTTGGAGTGCTGCGATCTGCCCGGTGGCTACTGCGCCCGTATGGTGCGGGAGTCCTGGCCGCAGGTGCGGATCAGCCACACCGCCGCGTACGGCAGGGACCATGCGTCGCGGCAGCAGGGCGTCCGTCATCTGGTCGAGCACCAGGGCGAGTTGCACCAGGTCGCCGACGGGCCGGCGCGGCCCGCGCCGGTGCGGGTGCCGCTGCCGCACCCGTCGCAGGTGCAGCCGGTTCCTCCGGCGCCGCCGCAGGCGATCGGGCACGAGCTGGAGCAGTCGTTCGGGCCGCAGGGGATCTTCCGCTTCGACCAGCGGGCGGTCTCCCGGCAGGGCGTGCCGGAGGTCGTCGCGCACACGCTGGTGTGGGCCGGACTGCCGGTCGACTTCGGGCCGTTCTTCTGGGCGCAGGCGCAGCCGGGGCGTCCGGTGCCGACGCTGGCGGAACTGGCGGCGGAGCGACGGGTGCAGCCGGCGCCGGACGCGGGCTCGTACCTGGTCATGGGCAACGACTTCGGTCGCCAACTGTGCGTCCAGTACGGGACCGCGAACATCGTCGCGGTCCCGTTGGAGGCGGGGCCCGGTGGGCAGTCCGTTGCGCCGCAGTTCGTGAACACCGGGCTGCCGGAGTTCGTGCGGTGCCTGGCGATGCTGGGGCGGATGTGGCGCCTGCGGTACGGGCTGACGCCCGAGCAGGCCGGCCGGTGGACGGTGGACTTCCAGGCGCAACTGGTGGCGTTGGACCCGCCGGCGCTGGGGTCGCCGGAGACGTGGTGGTCGGTGCTGCTGGAACAGATGTGGGACGGCCTGTTGTAGCGGTGCGTGGCGCGATGCGTGGGCCTTCCCACGTTGTGGCCGGCGTGGTGGTTGCCTTCCGCCGGGCCCGGCCGGTGGGTGGTCGCGGGCCGTGGCGGCGGGGTGGGGTGGGTCGTGGTCGCCCCGCGCTGTTGTCTGTCCGGCTTCGTGGTGGCTGGGGTGGTCTCGCCTACTCTCCGGTGGGTGCCGGGGCGGAGGGGCTGTCCCGGAACCCGTCCTCGGTGCGGGCGCCTCTGGTCCGTCAGATGAGGAATGCCCGGGAATTCGCTCCGGATCCTGCGGGCGGGCTCCGGGACGGCCCCTCCGCCCCGGCGCCGCGGGCGACTTGCCCGCCGTCTCGGCCGGGGGCGGCTACGCGGTCGCGTCCCCTGGTGCAGCGTGCCGCCCGCGGCCGGCCCGCCGGCTGACCCACCGTCCGCGTCGTTGACCACTTGGCCGGCCACGGCCCGCCCCATCCACAGCCCGCCGCCCACTCCTCACTCACCGATTACGATGCGTAACGGAACGTGGAACTCTCCGCCGCCTTACGTTCGTTGCCGGATAAGAGGAGGCGGCGGCGCACAAGGCAGCGGACCGCGCCCGGCCCAACGGGTGGCCACCAACAGGCTGGGAACCACGGAAACCTCCATCAATACGGAGCCTGCAAGGCGCCCGCCCCACCGTGCCCTGGCCAACAACGCCGGGCCCGGCCGCGAACGCCCCTCCCGTCGTCACGGCGGGCGGCCCGGTGCCGGCAGGGTCCGGCCGCCCCTCCCGTCGCCATGGTGTGTGACCCAGTGCCGGCAGGTCCGGTGGAGTCGGCGAATCGGCAGAGTGTGGGAGATGCCGGAGAAGTCGGAGGTGCCGGTGGAGTCGGGATGGTGCGTGGCGGCCCGGGTGGCGGAAGTGGGTGAAAGCCGGCGGAATGCAGGGGTGCCGTAACCGTGGCGTGGGGGCGGCGTTGTGCCGTCGAGGGCGTCAGGGCGGGTCCCGGCCAACCCCCCTCGCGGGCGAAGATCCAATTCCGGCTTCTGGTGGCAAATGACGCATCCTTGGGGGAGGGAATGGGCGGAGTGTCGTGATGAAGCCGCTTCGGGCCGATCCAGAAAGATGTGCGCGGGACTGTGCGGAAGTATGCGGGTCCGCGCGACTGCGTGCGCAGGGAGAGGGGCTTGAGGGATGAGTACTTCGGTTTCGCCATACGGGTTCGAAACCGTGCGAGGGCGCGGCTATCGCCCGGAGGACGTGGATCGGCGCGTTGAGGGGCTCTCGATCGACCGTGATTCCTGCTGGGAGCGCGCTGCCCGGTTGACGGTCCTGTCGAACGAGATGGAGGCCGAACTCGCCGAATTGCACGCGTACGTGGCGCAGCTTCCGGAGCAGACGTACGAGACGCTGGGCAAGCAGGCCCGGTTGATCTTGACGACGGCGGAGTCCGAGGCGACGCGGCTGCGGTCCGGGGCGGAGGCGGACGCGGAGCAGGCGCATGACGACGCGGCCGGGTTCGCGCAGGAGTCGCAGACCGCGGCGGACAAGGCGGCGCAGCGGATGCGCGCGGAGGCCGAGGAGGACGCGCGGCGCATCGAGAAGGCGGCCGCCGAAGAGGTGGCGCAGCTCGTGGCGGAGGCCATCGAGGAGGCCGAGCGGCTGCGGACGTTGGCGGCGGCGGAGCTGACGGAGACCCGGCGGCGCACCGAGCAGTTGCTGAAGGACCAGGAGGTGCGGCACACCGAGGAGTGGGACGCCCTGGAGCGGGAACTGGCGGGCCTGGACACCGAGATGGATCAGCGCGTCGCCGAGTTGGAGGCGCACGGCGAGGCGGTGCGGGCCGAGCGGCGGCGGTTGACGGCGGAGACCGAGGAGGCCGCGCGGCACCGGTCCGAGGACGCCGAGGCGCAGGCGGTGGAGCTGTTGGCGCAGGCCCGGGTCGAGGCGGAGCGGATCGAGCGGGCCGCCGAGCGGGTCGTGCGGGAGCACGACGAGAAGCGCGAGGAGCTTCGGATCCATATGACGCATGTGCGCAACAGCCTGGCGGCGTTGACGGGGAAGGACCCGGCGGACTTCGTCGACCCGGGGGCGGGGGCTCCCGTCGCTTCCGGGTCTGGTTCCGCTTCGGGGGGCGGGGCCGGTGCGCGGGCGGACCACGATCCGGACGACGAGGAGACGTTGGAGACGGAGCTGCCGCGGGTGGACGGGCGCGGTTCGGGGCGGCGTTAGCCGGTACGACGTCGATCCCGCGGCCGGGTGGCCCGGGCCGCAGACGGTCTTGGCGGAGGGCGGCGGCCCGTCCGCGGCCCGGGCCACAGGCCGTTGCGCGCCAGCGGCGATCAATCGGTCCGCAGGCCCGAGGCGTTGCCAGTGGTATCGCCCGTCGCATCGCCGGCGTCGTCCGTGGCGCCGCCCCCGCCGTTCTTCCCGCCCCGGCCCTCGCTCCTGCCTCGTCCGCCCCTGGCGTTGACGTCCCGGGCGCTCCTGTTGTCGTCGCCGTTCCCACTGTCCTCGCCGCCCTCCGGGGCGGGCGCGTGGCCCCCGTCCGATGCGGCAGAGGGGGGAGCCGCCCCCGCCCCCGGACGGGCCTCGGCGTGGAGGGGGAAGCGGCGGGGTGCGAGGAGGAGGACGGCGAGGAAGGCGAGGGCGGCGGCCCCGGCGGCGCCCAGGTAGACGTGCTCGACGGAGGTGGCGACGGCGCGGCGGAGGTAGTCGGCGGCGCCGGTGACGAGGGTGCCGGCGTGTTGGAGGGCGTGCGAGACGGCGTCGAGGTTGTGCGGCAGGCCGGCGCGGATGGCCGTGGGGGCTTGGGTGAGGCGGTCGTTGAGGGTGGCGTTGGCGATGGCGCCGAAGAGGGCCGCGCCGAGGGACTGGCCGACCTGGCGGCAGAAGAGGATGGAGGCGGTGGCGGTGCCGCGCTCGGCGTAGCCGACGGAGGACTGGACGCCGATGATCAGCGGGAGTTGGAAGAGTCCGAGGGCGGCGCCGAGGGCGAGCATGAGCAGGGCGGGCTGCCAGGCGGCGCCGGGGTAGGGGAGCAGGGGGAAGGCGGCCAGGACGAGGGTGGCGGCGCCGATGCCGAGGAGGGCGCAGTTGCGGATGCCGATGCGGTTGTAGACGCGGCTGCTGAGGGCGGTGGACAGCGGCCAGCTCAGGGTCATCACGGAGAGCACGAAGCCGGCGGCGGTGGGGGCGAGGCCGAGGACGGCCTGGGCGTAGGTGGGGAGGAAGACGGCGGGCGCGACCATCAGCAGGCCGAGGGCGCCGAGGGCGAGGTTGACGGCGGAGATGGTGCGGCGGCGCCAGACCCAGCCGGGGATGATCGGGTCGGCGGCGCGGCGTTCGATCAGGACGGTGGCCGCGGTGGCCGCGGCGCTGCCGGCGAGCAGCAGGAGGGACGGGGCGGAGAGCCAGGGCCAGGCGGTGCCGCCCTGGACGACGGCGGTGAGCAGCAGGCCGCCGGCGGCGAAGATGGCGAGGGCGCCGGGCCAGTCGACGCGGGTGCGTTGCCCGGTGGTGGTGGGGTGGTCGCGTCGGGTGTCGTGGAAGTGGCGGACGATCAGCCAGAGGGCGACGGTGCCGACGGGCAGGTTGATGAGGAAGATCCAGCGCCAGTCGCCGTAGGTGGTGAGCAGGCCGCCCAGTCCGGGGCCGGCGACGGCGGAGACGGCCCAGACGCTGGAGAGCTTGGACTGGATCTTGGGGCGTTCCTTCATCGGGTAGAGGTCGGCGGCGATGGTCTGGACGGTGCCCTGGAGGGCGCCGCCGCCCAGTCCCTGGAGGACCCGGAAGGCGATCAGGGAGCCCATGTTCCAGGCGCCGGCGCAGGCCAGCGAGCCGATGAGGAACAGGACGATGCCGGTGAGCAGGATCGGCTTGCGGCCGTGGGTGTCGGAGAGCTTGCCGTAGACGGGGAGGGTGACGGTGACGGCGAGGAGGTAGCCGGAGAACAGCCAGGAGAAGACGGCGAAGCCGCCGAGGTCGCCGACGATCTGGGGGACGGCGGTCGCGATGATCGTCGAGTCGAGGGCGGCCAGCGCCATGCCGAGCATCAGGGCGGCGACGACGGGGCCGCGGCGGGCTTCGGTGCGGGCGCCGGATGGTCGGTTCCCGGTGCCGTCGTTCGGGGCGGTGCCGTTCTGGTCGGTCTCGTGGCTGTCGCCGTGGCTGTCCTGGGTGGTGCGGTTCACCGGGGCCCCCTCCTGCCGTGCGGGCCGACCCGTCGCCCGGTCGCGGCTGGCGCGGGTACGGGGGGTCGGCGCGTATACGTGTAGTCGGCACGATTCCGGGGACACCCTTGCACGCGCGGTGGCCGGGCGGAACGGGGCTTCTCGCAGGGTGGGACGGCGGCGGGCGGTCGTCGGGGCGGCTGGTTGTCGGTGGGCAAGCGTAAGGTGGTCAGCCCTGGTCCGATTGCGCCCGTCGGCGCCTATGCGAGGGGTGGCGGACCGGTCGCGTTGTTCGCCTCGCTGGGACGGAAACCTTTCATGAGCCTGAGTGGTCTGCTCGACGCCGTCGTACGGGACCCGGCGCTCGCCGAAGCGGTCAAGGCCGCGGCCGACGGGCACCGCCCGCATGTCGATCTGGTCGGGCCGCCGGCCGCCCGCCCGTTCGCGGTGGCGGCGCTGGCGCGGCAGGCCGGCCGCCCGGTACTGGCGGTGACGGCCACCGGCCGGGAGGCGGAGGACCTGGCCGCCGCGCTGCGCTCGCTGATGCCGGCCGGCGAGGAGAACTCCGTCGTGGAGTTCCCGTCCTGGGAGACGCTGCCGCACGAGCGCCTCTCGCCGCGCTCGGACACCGTCGGCCGGCGCCTGGCGGTGCTGCGCCGCCTGGCGCACCCGAGCGCCGACGACCCGACGGCCGGCCCGGTCTCGGTCGTGGTCGCGCCGATCCGCTCGGTGCTCCAGCCGCAGGTCAAGGGGTTGGGCGAGCTGGTGCCGGTGAGCCTGCGGACGGGGCAGACGGCCGACCTGGAGGAGGTCGTCGACGGCCTGGCGGCGGCCGCCTACGCGCGGGTCGAACTGGTCGAGAAGCGCGGCGAGTTCGCGGTCCGCGGCGGCATCCTGGACGTCTTCCCGCCCACCGAGGAGCACCCGCTGCGGGTGGAGTTCTGGGGCGATGACGTCGAGGAGATCCGGTACTTCAAGGTCGCCGACCAGCGCTCCCTGGAGGTGGCCGAGCACGGCCTGTGGGCGCCGCCGTGCCGGGAGCTGCTGCTGACGGACGAGGTGCGGGAGCGGGCCGCGGCGCTGGCCGAGGACCATCCGGAGCTGGGCGAGCTGCTGGGGAAGATCGCCGAGGGGATCGCCGTCGAGGGCATGGAGTCCCTGGCCCCTGTGCTCGTCGACGACATGGAGCTGGTGCTGGACGTGCTGCCGGTCGGCAGCATGGCGGTGGTCTGCGATCCGGAGCGGGTGCGGACCCGGGCGGCGGACCTGGTGGCGACGAGCCAGGAGTTCCTCCAGGCGTCCTGGGCGGCGAGCGCCGGCGGGGGCAAGGCGCCGATCGACGTGGGCGCGGCGTCCCTGTGGGGCATCGCCGATGTCCGGGAGCACGCCCGGGAGTTGGGCATGCCGTGGTGGTCGGTCTCGCCGTTCGCCGCCGATGAGGAGGTGGAGGGCGACGGGGACACCCTGAAGCTGGGAATGCACGCCCCGGAGACGTACCGCGGGGACACCCAGCGGGCGTTGGCCGACACCAAGCAGTGGCTGGCGGACGGTTGGCGCACGGTGTTCGTCACCGAGGCGCACGGCCCGGCGGCCCGTACGGTCGAGGTGCTGGGCGGGGAGGGCATCGCTGCCCGGCTGGAGGCCGATCTCGGCGCGATCGCGCCGTCGGTGGTGCACGTGGCGTGCGGCTCGATCGACAACGGCTTCGTCGATCCGGGCCTGAAGGTCGCGGTGCTGACGGAGACGGACCTGTCGGGCCAGAAGGCCGCGGGCAAGGACGCCGCCCGGATGCCGGCCCGCCGCCGCAAGCAGATCGATCCGCTGACCCTTCAGGCCGGCGACTTCATCGTCCACGAACAGCACGGCGTGGGCCGGTACATCGAGATGGTGCAGCGCACCGTCCAGGGCGCCACCCGCGAGTATCTGCTGGTGGAGTACGCGCCGGCCAAGCGCGGCCAGCCCGGGGACCGGCTCTACATCCCCACCGACCAGTTGGAGCAGGTCACCAAGTACGTGGGCGGTGAGGCGCCGACGCTGCACCGGCTCGGCGGCGCGGACTGGACGAAGACCAAGGCGCGCGCCAAGAAGGCGGTCAAGGAGATCGCCGCCGACCTGATCAAGCTGTACTCGGCGCGGATGGCGGCGCCCGGCCACACCTTCGGCCCGGACACGCCCTGGCAGCGGGAGTTGGAGGACGCGTTCCCGTACGCGGAGACGCCCGACCAGCTCACCACGATCGCCGAGGTCAAGGAGGACATGGAGAAGTCGGTCCCGATGGACCGGCTGATCTGTGGCGACGTCGGCTACGGCAAGACCGAGATCGCGGTCCGCGCGGCCTTCAAGGCGGTCCAGGACGGCAAGCAGGTGGCGGTCCTGGTGCCCACCACCCTCCTCGTCCAGCAGCACTACGGCACCTTCACCGAGCGCTACGGCCAGTTCCCGGTCAACGTCAAGGCGCTGTCCCGGTTCCAGACCGACACCGAGGCGAAGGCGACGCTGGAGGGCCTCAAGGACGGCGCCGTCGACATCGTCATCGGCACCCACCGCCTCTTCTCCTCCGAGACGAAGTTCAAGGACCTGGGCCTGGTCATCGTCGACGAGGAGCAGCGCTTCGGCGTCGAGCACAAGGAGCAGCTCAAGAAGCTGCGCGCCAACGTGGACGTGCTGACGATGTCCGCGACGCCGATCCCCCGCACCCTGGAGATGGCGGTCACCGGCATCCGCGAGATGTCGACGATCACCACGCCCCCCGAGGAGCGGCACCCGGTCCTCACCTTCGTCGGCCCCTACGAGCAGAAGCAGATCGGCGCGGCCATCCGCCGCGAACTGCTCCGCGAGGGCCAGGTCTTCTACATCCACAACCGCGTCGAGTCGATCGACCGCGCCGCGGCCCGGTTGCGCGAGATCGTGCCCGAGGCGCGCGTCCAGACCGCGCACGGGCAGATGGGCGAGTCCCAACTGGAGCAGGTGGTGGTCGACTTCTGGGAGAAGAAGTTCGACGTCCTGGTCTCCACCACGATCGTCGAATCCGGCATCGACATCTCCAACGCCAACACCCTGATCGTCGAGCGCGGCGACAACTTCGGCCTCTCGCAACTGCACCAGTTGCGCGGCCGGGTGGGTCGCGGCCGCGAGCGCGGCTACGCCTACTTCCTCTACCCGCCGGAGAAGCCGCTCACCGAGACCGCGCACGAGCGCCTCGCCACGATCGCCCAGCACACCGAGATGGGCGCCGGTATGTACGTGGCCATGAAGGACCTGGAGATCCGCGGCGCGGGCAACCTCCTGGGCGGCGAGCAGTCCGGCCACATCGCGGGCGTCGGCTTCGACCTGTACGTCCGGATGGTCGGGGAGGCGGTGGCCGACTACCGCGCGTCCCTGGAGGGCGGCGTGGAGGAGGAGCCCCCGCTGGAGGTCAAGATCGAGCTCCCGGTGGACGCGCACGTTCCGCACGACTACGCGCCGGGCGAGCAACTGCGCCTCCAGGCGTACCGGGCGATCGCCTCGGCCAACTCCGAGGAGGACATCGCGGCGGTCCGTGAGGAGCTCACCGACCGCTACGGCAAGCTGCCGGAGCCGGTGGAGAACCTCCTCCTGGTCGCCGGTCTGCGGATGCTGGCCCGCTCCTGCGGCGTCACCGACATCACCCTCCAGGGCTCCAACATCCGCTTCGGCCCGGTGGAGTTGCGCGAGTCCCAGGAACTCCGCCTGAAGCGGCTGCATCCCCGTACGATCCTCAAGCCGGCGACGCGGCACGTGTTGGTGCCGCGGCCCACGACGGGGCGGATCGGGGGCAAGCCGGTGGTGGGGCGTGAGCTGCTGGCGTGGGTTGGGGAGTTCCTCACGACGATTCTGAGCTGACCCGCGCGTTTGGCTTCCTCGCCGTTGTTGTTGGTTGTTGTGTGGGCGGGGACGCCGCCCACTGACCGTGGTGTGGTGCCGGGGGTCTGCGGGGTGGGCCGGAGGCCCCCTCCCACACCCGGTACCCACCACCACCCACCGCCGGCCCCACCCCACAAACAACCCCCCCACCAACGGCGAGCAACCCCCACGGCGAGGCATCAACAACGGCGAGGATCAAAGAGAACGGCGGAGGAGAACCACGTCTCCCGCCGCCCCCACCACCACGTACGTCGAGCGCGGATGCCTGGCCTCCGCATCGGTCAGCGCCTTCTCCGCCTCCTGGCCGTCATGCGCCTGCACGGCAACGTAAGCGGGCGCCAACGCCCCCGTGTTGCCGGCCCAGTAGACATGCGTCCGCCCCGTGAGATGGCTCAGCGGGCGGACGTCGGACTCGACCGTCGCCCCGTCGGGAATCCGGTCGAGCAGCCGCTCGGCCGCGACCGCCGGCGGTGGCGTGCGGTACGTCGCGGCCTCGCCCAACCGCGCCAACGGCAGCGTCGTGGTGAGCGCGAGGGCCGTGGCGAGGACGGCGGCGGGCAGGTGGTGGGCGTAGGAGCGTAGCCAGGGGCGCGCGGAGGCTTGGGCGCGCGGGAGGGCGTCGACCAGGGCGAGGAAGACGACCGGCATCAGGACGGCGCTGTAGTGCCAGTCGGTGCCCCAGTAGTGCGGTTCGTGGGAGAGGAAGCGCCAGCCGAGGGTGGGCGCGGCGACGAGGAGGAGGGGGGAGCGCAGGGCGAGCAGGCCGGTGGTGGGGAGCAGTACCCACAGCAGGGTGCGGAGCGCGACGTCGAGGGGGATGGCGGCCCCGCCGTGGTCGCCGAGCTTGGCCCAGTAATCGTATGAACCCGAGCCGTTGAAGGCGGGTATGAGCAGGGTGAGGGTGACGGCGGTGGCCGTCAGGCCGAACGCGACGAGGGCGAGCGGGAGGGGGGCGGGGCGGCGGGCGCGGAGCAGGGCGAGCGCCCCGATGGCGGCGGCGGTGACGCCGAGGTCCTCTTTGACCAGTACGAGGGGGGCGGCCCAGTACACGGCGGTGTTCCAGCGGCCGCGCAGTGCCGCGTCGAGGGCGAAGGCGATCAGCGGTACCGCGAAGGCTATTTCGTGGAAGTCGAAGTCAACTGCCTTCTGGGCGCCCCAGGACAGGCCGTAGGCGAGGCCGAGGGCGAGCCCGCACCGGCGGCCCAGGTGGCGGGCGGCGGCGCGGGTGACGGGTATCGAGGAGAGCGCGAACAGCGCGGCCTGCGCGGTGAGCAGGGTCAGGGGGGAGGGGAGGAGCCGGTAGAAGGGGGCGAGCAGGATCAGGACGGGGCTGAAGTGGTCGCCGAGGATGTTGGTGCCGGGGCCCTTGAGGTCGACGAGGGGGGCCCGGAGGTGGGCGTAGCCGCGGACGGCCTGTTCGAAGATGCCCAGGTCCCAGGAGACGGTGGAGAAGGTGCGGTAGCGCCAGAAGGACAGCGCGGCGTAGGCGAGGAAGAAGAGGCCGGCGATCCAGTACGGGTCCAGGCGCGGGGCGCGGAGCGCGGCGAGCCGGGACGGGATCTGAGGGGCGGTCGGCCGGTGCGGTGCGGCGGGGTACGGGGTGGGCCCGGAGCGGCCGTCCGCCGCCGTCGCTGCGGCCGTGTCCATGAGCGGCGTCCTCACTCTCGATTTTCCGAAAAGATATACGACCGGGATGTGGGCCGATCCGGCGTCCGCCGGCGGCCCCTCCCCTTGCTCACCTGTCCCGCAACCCTGTTGCCACGCTCATGGATTGGATGTCCGACGTGAAGTCGATCGCCCGCCGCTCCGCCGCCCGCTCCCGTACTCCCCGTGCCCTCGCCGTTGCCTCTCTGGCCGCGTTGTTGGCGGTCACCGGCTGCTCCGGGCACGGTGGCGGCTCCTCAGATGCCGGGAACGGTGCGTCGGTTCCCGGGGGCGGCGGGAAGCAGGGGGAGCCGGGCAGCGCGCTGCGCACGTTGGATTCACTGACCGTCAAGCGGGCGGGGACGAAGTCCGGTTACGCCCGGAACCGTTTCGGGACGGCCTGGGCGGACACCGACGGCAACGGCTGCGGCACCCGTGACGACATACTCAAGCGGGATCTGCGGGGCACCAAGTTCCGGGACGCGAAGCAGTGCGTGGTGGTGTCCGGCTCGCTGCCCAAGGACCCGTACACCGGGAAGGCGTTGCAGTACCAGCGGGGGCGCAGCACGATCGACATCGACCATGTGGTGGCGCTGTCGGACGCCTGGCAGACGGGCGCGCGGAGTTGGGACGGCCGCAAGCGGGTGGCGTTGGCCAACGATCCGCTGAACCTGATCGCGGTGGAGGCGTCGGCCAACCGCCGCAAGAGCGACGGGGACGCGGCGGACTGGCTGCCGCCGTACGCCGGTTACCGCTGCACCTATGTCGCGCGGCAGGTGGCGGTGAAGAAGAAGTACGAGCTGTGGGTGACCCGCGAGGAGAAGGCCGCGATGGCGAAGGTCCTCAACTCCTGTCCGCGCGAGGCGCTGCCGGGCGGCGGGAACCCGACGCAGGCGCCGGAGCGCTTCACGGCGAAGTAGCGCCGCACGGGCGCGAGAAGGCCCCTGGCCCGGACCGTGGTGGGCGCGGATCCGGGTCGGGGGCTGGGTGGGTGTGGGGGGTTCCGGACGGGGCGGGCCGGGCCCGGGGGCGGCCGGGGCGGCCAGCGGGGCGAGCCGACGGCCCGAAGGGACCACCGCCGAAGGAACCGACCTCCTCGCGGCTCGTTGGCCGAAGCAGTGGCCTGCGCCACGCCGAATCCCTAGCATCGATCACTCAAGGTCGTTACCAGGTCGGTCGTTGTCAGTTCCGTCGTTGTCAGTTCCGTTGCACGATCTGCATCCGCCGGGAGGCCATGTGTTCCGCCGTAGGACAGCGCTCTCCGTTTCCGCCGCCGCCGCTCTGCTGGCCGCGACCCCGTTGCTCACCGCCTGCGGCTCCGAGGCCCACCCGGGCGCCGCCGCCATCGTGGACGGCAAGCGGATCACCGTCGCCCAGCTCCAGACCCGGGTGAAGGACGTCCGCGCCGCCCAGGCCGCGTCCCCCGAGGGCAACCAACTGATCGCCAACACCGGCCGACTCGGCCTCTCCACCCTCAACGGCATGATCTTCGACGAGGTGCTGGCCCGCAGCGCCGCCGACGCCGGGGTCACGGTCACCCGCGCCGACGTCCAAAAGGGCCGCGCGGCGGCCGAGGAACAGGCCGGCGGCCCGGCCCGGTTGAAGCAGATGTGGCTCCAACAGGGCATCGCCCCCGACCGCGTCGACGCGGTGGTCCGCAACCAACTCCTCCTCGACGGCCTCGCCAAGCACCTGCACGCGGACCGCTCCACGCCCACCGGCCAACGCACCCTCGTCCAGGCCCTGGCGAAGACGTCCCGCTCCCTGGGCGTCGACGTCAACCCCCGCTACGGCACGTGGGACGACCAGCAGGTGATCCTCAGCCAGACCAAGGAGCCGTGGATCGTCCCGTCGACGCCGCGGCAGCAGCAGGCGTAGGGGCGGCGGACCTGGGCGGCGGCCGTCCCGTTCCCCTCGGGGTCGCGGGGCGGCCGCCGCCCTCGCGTCCAGGCGCCCGGGGCACTGTCAGTCCCGTGCGTTACGTTCGTTGATGTGAACGCTGACGCCGCAGACGCCACCCCCGCCGCCGTGCCCCACGCCGAGGCCCCCGGCACCGGCCGCCTGGTCCTGCTCACGACCAGCCACCGGGTCGCCCCCGGCCTGCTCTCCTGGCCCGCGTGGGAGACCCTGCGCACCGCCGACCGCGTCCTGTGCGCCGACCCCGACCACCCCCAGCTTCCCTACCTCCACGAGGCCGGCATCGCGGTGGAGATCGCCACCCCCACCGCCCGCGAGCTGGTCGACGACGTCGTGCCCGGCGACCGCACCGCCGTCGTCCTCACCTCCGCCGACGGCGAGAGCGCCCTCACCGACGGCCTGGCCCGCCTGGCCGGCTCCGGCCGCGAGACCATGCCCGACCTGGAGCTGCTGCCCGGCTCCTACGACCTCCCCGGCGCCCGCCTGCTCGACCTCGTCCAGGTCATGGACCAGATCCGCACCGCGTGCCCCTGGAGCAGCATCCGCACCCACCGCGACCTCGCCAAGTACGGCATCGAGGAGGCGTACGAGCTGGTCGAGGCCATCGAGGAGGGCGACCGCGAGGCGCTCCGCGAGGAGCTCGGCGACGTGCTCCTCCAGGTCGTCTTCCACGCCCGGATCGCCCAGGACGACCCCGACGAGCCGTTCTCCGTCGACGACGTGGCCGGCACGATCGTCGAGAAGCTGCTCCACCGCCACCCCCACGTCTTCGGCACCGAGACCGCCGAGACCCCCGAGGACGTCAAGGCCCACTGGCTCCGCACCAAGGCCGAGGAGAAGCAGCGCGACTCCGTCACCGAGGGCGTCCCCCTCGCCCAGCCCGGCCTCGCCCTCACCGCCAAGCTGGCCTCCCGCGCCCGCACGGCGGGCCTGACCGTGCCCCTCCCCACCGGCCCGGGCATCGGCTACGAACTCCTGGCCCTCGCCGTCCGCGCCGAATCCGAGGGCACCGACCCGGAAGCGGCCCTCCGCGCCGCGGCCCGCGCCTACCGCGACGCGGTCCTGGCGGCGGAGGGGAGCGCGGGGTAGTTCCGCCGGTGAGCAGGGGCGGACAACACAGAGCTCCGTCCACGCACCGCAGTGCACGGACGGAGCCGGTGGTTACGCCCTCACCGCCGAAGTGTCACTTCGCCAAGGGGGCGGACCGGGGTCACTTGCCGTCTCCTCCTTGCGGCTGCGGCTGCGGCTGCGGCTGCGGCTGCGGGTCGCGCGGAGCCTCGGGTGGCATGGGGCCACCGTCGTGTTTCCCGCCATCAGCTTCCAGGCCGTTGGGAAGACGGAACGGGATACCGCGCCACCCCTCGGCGTCGGGCGTGCGCGTTTCATAGGTATCGACACTCGCAGCGCTCAATTACTGACCTCCTCTTTCGCGAGAGGCCACGCCGCCGTACCGTCGAGGGCATGGCCAATAAGCCGCAGAGTGGCTTCTCTGCGGTTGGGGCACCCGTCCCGGCGCTCTACCTGTCCAGGGTTTCCGTCACCGGCGCGGAAGTTGTCCGGCTCTGACCTTCCGCCGGACAGACGTGACGGACTCACGTGCCGGGCTGGGCATGCACCTAGCCGTCCCCGCACGTGGTCCGCATGGCAACAACGCTAGAGACGGCGGGGAGTTGGCCTCAACGAAGTTGCGCGGACTTGCGCCTGCTCACCCGAGGGAGTCGATTGCCGCCGTGATCAGCGCCCGCGCCGGGGCGCCGTAGACAGCCAAGTCCGCCAGGTCAGCGAAGGTGCGGGTGTACATGCTGATCTCGTGTGGCTGCGTGATGGTCAGGAAGGCGGAGACCAGTTCCACGTTGACTTGGGTGTGGTCAAAGATCCAGAAGTCCTCTATCGGCCACAGCGCGGTGCGGTCCGCGTCGAGCGGGATCACTCCCAGGCTGACGTTGGGGAGGGCGGCCACGGACAAGAGGTGGCCGAGTTGGCCGGACATGGTCGTTGCTCCGCCGATGCGGTGCCGTAGGACGTTCTCTTCCAGCAGGATGGCGAAGCGGCGAGGCCCTTCGTGGAGGACGCGTTGCTTGTCCACCCGGACTTGAACGGCCTGGTCCAGATCGTCGGGCAGGGTGCGCCGGTCGCGAATCGCCCTGAGCAACGCCTCGATGTAGGCGCGGGTTTGGAGGGGGCCGGGGATCAGCCACGATGAGTAGGCGCGGAAGTGCCGAGTCCGTTCCCAGAGCGGGAGGACGGACTCCTGTGCCCGACGGAGGCCGGACCGTTCCAGACGTCGCCACTCGACATACGCGCCGTCGATGTTGCGTGCGGTGGCTATGAGATCGGCCGTCTGCTCCTGCGCGCCGCAGTGCAGCGTCCACACCCGCAGATCAGCGTCGGACGGACCGGTACGGCCGTTCTCGATACGGCTGCACTTGCTCTCGTGCCAGCCGGCCCGAGCGGCAAGCTCCCGCGCTGTCAGACCTGAGTCCTTCCGGATCTCGCGCAGACGCTTGCCGAGGGCTGCTCGGGCTTGCTGGATGCTGGACGATGACGTCACGTTCGCGTGTTCCGGGTGCGTGCGGTCAGACCGGCCGGTACTCCTCGTGCGGAGTCGCCCGTTCCCAGACCGCTTCGAAGGCCGTCACGCACGCGCGCACCACAGCGGGGTCGGTCACCAACTCCTCGCCGGTCATTTCGCCGTCACCGTTGAAGTGGTTGAAGAGCACGGACGACCGGTCGAAGACCCAGCAGTCGTTCCCCGGCAGCAGCAGCGGAGAAGCCTGCCGACGGGGCAGCCAGCGCACTGACTCGCCGGCCTTGATGTTGTGTCCGCTGGTCAACGCGTGCTCGTATCGAATGTAGTTGGATACGGGTTCCGAGACGATGCGCGCGCGTCGCACGTCCACGCCACGGGCCACCGAAGCAGAGACGAGGTCGATCCACCAGGGCCAGCGCTCGGTGGGATCGAAGCGGCTTCCCGCCGCCCACTCCTGATAGTCCGCATCCAGCGCGTACGCGTCCCTGCTCTCGAAGTGCCAGGCACTGTGCCGGGCAGACCGGAACAACTCCTCAAAAGTCGGCTCCGTCGTCACCGTCGTTCACCTCCGGGAAGAACCGCATCATGCGCCTGGGAAACTCGATCACGGTTTCATGGGCCGGGATGTCCATCTGCCCAAGCCGCTCAGGGTCCGTCACCCGCCATCCTTGCAGGATGTAGTTCCCGGTCTCGTCATCCAGGTACACGGTCGGTGAGCCGTTGTTGGGGCTCTCCGGGTCCTTGCCCAGCCGTTGCAGAGCCATGGTGTCCTCCCCCTGCCGTGGGTGACGATCAGCAGGTTTGAGCATGCGCCCGACGGACCCCGACGTGCCATCGACTTGCACGAACTTCTATCCCGTCCCGCTGGCTCGGCCACGGCCGCGCGGAGACGGCCTTGAGGGCGGCGGCTCGACTCTCTTGGATGCGGTGGTGACGATTGCGGGGGTGCGGCTTAGTACCGTTGGGGGGACGGGAGTTGAGGGGGAGGGGTGTGGGTGGACGAGGAGCTGGTGGTTAGGGCGGCGACGACGTTCGTGCACGCAGCGGGCACCGAGGCGTGGGAAGGCGTCCGGTGGCGTCTCGTGGAGATGTTCCGCCGCGTTCGGGACGACGACAGTACGTTGCTCCCCGAGATGCCGAACGGGTCGTATGCCGGCGACACGGAGTCCGTGCCCACGTGGCAGATCTGTCTGCGCGAGTTGATGGAGAACGACTCCGGTGCTGCCGCTGAACTCCGTTCTCTCGTAGGCGAGTTATCTGCGTCCGCGCCCGCCGAGCCCCATGGCCCCGCCGGGACCCCTGTCGCCGTCCGCAACCTCGTCTCTGGCGGCACCGCCCATGGCCCCATCGTCCAGGCGGGCGCCATCAGCGCGCTCACCTTCCACACGACCGCCTACCCCGGCGCCCTCCCCGACCCGGAGAGCTGGCCCACGCCCGGGGGCGTCGACCCGATCGCCCTTGGCGTGCGACCCGCCCATCGCGCCCCCGGTCACCCGCCCCTCCCTGCCTATGTGCTCCGCGACCGTGATCACGACCTCGACGCAGCGCTGAGCGAGGCGCGCGGGGGCGGGCTGGTGCTGCTGCTCGGCGAGCCGTTCACCGGAAAGTCGCGCACGGCATTGGAGGCAATGGCCAGAGGCTCGGCCGGCCGCAGGGTGTTCGCGCCACCCCGCGGCACGGATCTGCGCGGCCTGCCCGCCCTGCTGCAAGGCCGTCCGGAGCGTTACCTCATCTGGCTCGACGACCTCGACGAGCACCTGGGCGACGGTGGACTGGAACCGCGCTTGCTCGCCCAGTTGACGGCACTTCATGTCGTCGTGGTCGCCACCATGCGGGAGGACGCCTACGACGCCTGCCGCACCCAGCCCGGCGGCAGAGTCCTCGACCTGGCCCACATTGTCGAACTGGCGCGAGAGTGGGGCCCGGCGGAGCGGGAGCGGTTGGCGAGGGAGGCAGCACGCACCGGAGATCCGCGCCTGATAGGTGCCGTCTCGTCCAGTGGGTCGGAGGGCGTCGCTGCGTATCTCGCCTTGGGCCCCCTCCTCTGGGACGAGTGGTGGCGTGCTCGTCGCCCCGATCGCCATCCGCGCGGCCACGCCCTGGTCCGCGCGGCCTGGGACCTCGCCCGTTGCGGTCTCACTGGCCCGCTCTCCAAGGGCCTCCTCCTTAAGGCCCACGAGGAGTATGCGGACGTGGCAGGCATGGAACGGGAGTCCGTCGAGGATGCCTTCGCCTGGGCGGTAGAGCGGCGTCATGGTCTGCTGTCGCTCCTCGTCCGCGCCACGGGAGATACTTGGCGGGCCGCACCTTTTTACGTTGAGACGGTGTCCCCGATCCAGGAATTGCCAGACGTCCCCGGCCCGTTGTGGGGCTGCGCTCTGGAAGTAGCCCGCATGGATGGGGCGTATGACTACGCCGAGGTTGCTGCGAAAGCACGCGTCGCTTTCCAGCGTGCCGCTGACGCCGGAGACGCCTCCGCCCTCCACAACCTCGGTCTGCTCGCTGAGTCGCTGGGGGAAGGGGACGAAGCCGAACGCTGGTTCCGTCGGGCGGCCGAGGCCGGGGAGGCACGGTCGGCGGGTCGGCTCGGTCGGATCCTCGCCGAGCGGGGTGAGGGGAAGGTCGCCGAGTCGTTCCTTGAGGCTGCGGCGGAGGCAGGGGACGCGGAAGTCGCCACACTGCTGGGGAAGTTGCTGCGGGATCGAGCTGAGCGTTGGTTCGCAGCCGGAGCGGGGCACGGGAGTGCGGAGGCCAGTCACCTGCTCGGAGACCTGAGGCTTGGTCAGGGTGACGTCTACGGCGCCCACCACATCTATCTGGATGCCGCCGAAGCCCGGTACGAGCCCGTCGCAAGGGGCATGGGGATCGTCCATTTGCTGTTGCGTGAGAACAAGACCGCTGAGGTCTGGATGCGCCGTGCGGCCGCTTTGGGCGACGAGTGTGCCGCCGATTTCCTCCACCCTGTGTCTGATGACACCGTGGAAGACGCCATAGGGTATTTCCAGGACGATGCCGAGCGAGGTGAGGGCCTGGATGCAGGCAACCTCGGGGTACTTCTCGAAGAGCACGACCGCCCCGACGAGGCCCGTACCTGGTACCTCAAGGGCTATAAGTTCGGTGACGCCTACGGCGCTTTCCGCCTCGCCGAACTCCACAAGAAGGCGGGCGAGGACGCCGAGGCCACCGCCTGGTACCGCAAGGCGGCGGCCTTGGGGCACCCCGGGGCCAAGCGCGCCCTCGGGGAGGCCCCCGCCCCGGAGTCGAACGGACCAGCGGATCAGAGCAAGTGATCTGCCTTGCCTGCCTTGATGTCCCGGACGAGCGTGCGTAGGGCGTCTATGGAGTCGGTGAGGTAGTGGTCTTCGTTGCCGTTGATGGCGATGTAGGCGTTGCCGTCGGCGTCGGTGCCGAGGCGGAAACAGTTGTTTCCTTCGCCGCAGAAGGGCTCTTCCCAGGTGATGTCCGACATCCGGTCTCCTAGAGTTGTCGCGCGATGGCGTGGATGAAGTCCCGTGATTTCTCGGGACTCAGGGCGTTCTCCGTCATCCAATCGAGGTGCGCACGGTACTTGGCGAGCTGAGCCTCGGCGTGAGTGAACTCCGGCCCGTGCGCCGAGTCCAGTTGGACCGTGTCCAACTGGGGCACTGGGCCTTCGGCATAGAGCAGCGCGTGCCCTGCGCCCGGGAAGACGCCGCACTCGACGGGAATCACCCGCAACGAGATGTGCTCGCGCTCCGAAGCGGCGCAGAGGTGGTCGAGTTGGGCTTGGGCGACCTTGCGGCCTCCAAAGTGCATGCGCAGCGCTGCTTCATGGACGTAACCGACGTAGGGCCGGGCGATCTCCTCATCGAGGATGCGTTGCCGTTCCATCCTGTGGTGCACTCGGAGCTCGATCTCCAAGCGGGACAGCGGCGGGAGAACTGCGCCGAACACGGCTCGCGCATAGTCCTCGGTGTGCAGCAGGCCGGGCACGTGCACCGTCTGCGCCGTGAGCAGTCGCTCCGCGTGCCACTCAAGTTCTGCGATGTCGAGAAGTCCGGGCGGAAGCGTGCCTCGATGCTCCTCCCACCAACCGGGGTCCTGCTTGTCTGCCATCGCTGCCAGGGCGTCGACGTAAGCAGCGTCTGAGCACGCGTAGTTGCATGCCAGAGTGCGCACTCGTTCGGGGGTTATGACGCGGATCCCGGACTCCATGTTGGAGATCTTCGTCCGGTCCAAGCCCAGCAGGCCGGCCGCGTAGTCGGTGCTCACTTCGGCGGCCAGCCTGAGCTTCCGCAGCTCGGCTCCCAAGCGCTTCTGACGCTCAGTTGGGGTGCGTCGCGTCGCCATGCCGTCCTCTCTGGATCGGATCGGGGTCAGTGTGCCGCGACGCCTCATCGCCCGTCCAACTCGTTGGTGGCAAATGCCACCAGAGAGGTGGCGCGTTGCCGGCTTGATGGCTAGCGTTAAGTGACGCGCAAGCCACACACCGCAACCGCCGGAAGCGCACCGCGCGAGCGTGCCCGCCTGCCCTGGGGCGGGTGTGCTCGCGCCCAGGGAGGCAGGCCACCGGCGCGCCGGGAGCGCGTATCCGCCGTGCGCGACGCGCGCACGCGCCCAACTATCCGACGCCAGTGAGGGGTTCCACCATGCCCGTCATCCCGTTTCCGTCGCAGTCCACACCGACGTCGCCGTCCCTGGCCGACCCTCGTGTCCACGCCGTTCCCGCCGTTCCTGCGCGCTGGACGTTTCCCGCCACCGCCGCTTCCGTACGTCGCGCCCGTTGGGCCGTCGCCGGGGCGCTTCCCGTCGACTGTGCCCCGCAACTGGCGGACGACCTGGTCCTGTTGACTTCGGAGCTGGTCACCAACGCCGTGCGGCACGGGACGCTCCTCGGGGGCGACCCGGAAGACCAGCGGGTCGAACTGTTCCTCTGGCCCGCCGACGGGCACTACTGGTTGGCGGTGTCCGACCCGGGAGACGGCCGCCCGGCGATCAGGGCATCCGGCCCGGACACCGCTTGTGGCGGTCGAGGGTTGGTCCTCGTGGATGCCGTCTCCGCCGCTTGGGCGGTGGTGCCGCGCCATCCGTGCGGGAAGTCGGTCGTGGCCGGGATGCCACTGCGCCAGGTAGCGAAGTAGGGATAAGGAGTAGGGGAGTAGAGGAGCGCGGGGTGTTCAGGCGGTCGGGGAGCCGGCGGGCCGGGTGCTCCGCGTGTTCCGTGCACGGTCCATCCCCCACACCACCACCGCGGCCCCCGCCAGGGTCGCGCCCAGTGTGCAGACCCCGCCCCAGCCGGCGGTGACCCATACCCACGACGTCAGGGCGGAGCCCAACGCGCCGCCGGCGAAGTAGCTGGTCATGTAGGCGGAGTTGAGGCGGTTGCGGGCTTCGGGGCGGACGGCGTAGATGAGGTTCTGGTTGCTGACGTGGACGGCCTGGACGGCGAGGTCCAGGGCGATCACGCCGATCAGCAGGGCCGCCAGCGACCAGCCGCCGCCCGTGCCGCCGGCGGCCAACAGGGCCCAGGAGGCGAGGAGCAGGACCGTGCCCGTGCCGGTGACGCGGTGGGCCAGGCCGCGGTCCGCCAGCCGGCCGGCCATCGAGGCGGCGAGGGAGCCGGCCGCGCCGACCAGACCCAGCAGCCCGATCGTCGACTCCTGCCAGCCGTAGGCGGGGCCGGAGAGGAGGAAGGCCACCGCGGTCCACAGGACGCTGAAGCCGGCGAAGGTGAGGCCGCCGAGCGCGGCGCGCCAGCGCAGTACCGGCTCGTGCGCGAAGAGGGCGAGCGTCGAGCGGAGCAGGGCGGGGTAGCGGAGGCCGACGGTGGTGCGCAGGGTCGGCAGGCGGAGGCGGAGGAGGAGCGCCATCAGCAGCATCAGGGCCGCGTTGACCCAGTAGACCGTGCGCCAGCCGCCGAGTTCGGCGAGCAGGCCGGCCGCCGTACGGGCCAGCAGGATGCCCAGCAGCAGGCCGGTCATGACGGTGCCGACGGTCCGGCCGCGCTCGGCGGGCGCCGCCAGGGTCGCCGCGAACGGCACGACGACCTGGGCGGCGACCGAGGCGAGTCCGGTCAGGGCGGTGCCGATCAGCAGCAGCGTGCCGTTCGGGGCGCTCGCCGTCACGGTCAGGAAGACGGCGGTCAGGGCGCACAGGACGACCGCGAGCCGGCGCCGTTCCAGCAGGTCGCCGAGCGGGACGAGGAGCAGCAGGCCGAGGCCGTAGCCGGTCTGGGCGACGGTGACGACGAGGGCGGCGGTGCCGGCGGCCAGGTGGAGGTCGCGGCCTATGACGTCGAGGAGCGGCTGGGCGAAGTAGTTGCCGGCGACCGAGAGGCCGGCGGCGACGGACATCAGCAGGAGGGTGCCGCGCCCCAGTCGGGAGGTGGGTTCCTCCGGGCCGGGGCCCGCGTCCCTGCCGGGGTTCTCGCCCGGTCCGGTCTCTTCTCGCGCTGCAGCGGTTCTCATGGGGTCAAGCGTCCGGCCCGGAGCATCGATCGGTCCAATGCATTGTTTTCATCGCATCGATCGTGCTGAGTGATGGATCGGAGGGGGACGGACGCGCTTACGATCGCGCGCATGGAGCTCCAGCAGATGCGGTACGTCGTCGCGGTCGCCGAGACCGGTGGGTTCACCCGGGCCGCGGAGCGCTGCCATGTGGTGCAGTCCGCGCTCAGCCATCAGATCGCCCGGCTGGAGAAGGAGTTGGGGGCGCGGCTCTTTGACCGGACCAGTCGGAGCGTGCGGTTGACCGCCGCGGGGGAAGCCTTCGTTCCGGTCGCCCGGCAGGCGCTCCAGGCGGCCGAGCGGGCGCGCGCGGAGGTGGAGGCGGTGAGCGGCGCGGTGCGCGGGCGGCTGGCGGTGGGGGCGATCTCGACCGTCAGCGCCGTCGATCTCGCCCGAGAACTGGGGGAGTTCCGCGCCCGGTACCCGGAGGTGCGGATCAGCCTTCGGACGGAGATGAGCGATCCGCTGCTGGACGCGGTGCGGGAGGGCACCTTGGACGTGGCGTTCGTGGGGCTGACGCCCGGGGCGCGGACGGTCGGTGTGCGGGAGAAGGTGCTGGCGCGCGGGGAGTTGGTCGTGGTGGTGCCGCCGGAGCATCCGCTGGCAGGGCGGGAGTGGACGACGCTGGCGCGGGTGGCCCGGGAGACGTTCGTGGACTGGACGGCGGGGTCGGCGGCCCGCCGCCAGCGGGACGAGGCGTTCCGGGCGGCGGGGCTGACGACGGAGGTGCCGTTCGAGGTGACGACGGTGGAGTTCATGGCGGAGCTGGTGCGGGCCGGGCTGGGGATCGGGATGGTGCCGGAGGCGTTCGCCCGCCGGCTCGGCGGGCTGCGGACGGTCCGGGTGCGGCCGGCGCCGGAGCGGACCGAGCGGGTGGTGTGGAGCGGGCTGGGGACGTCGCCGGCCGCGGCGGCGTTTCTGGCGGGGCTGGGGGTTCAGACGGGGTAGGGGCGCCTGCGGAGAGAAGGGGGAGGGGCGGGGTGGTGTGCGCGGGCGCGTGGGGTGGGTGCGGCACCGGTTACGGTCGAGGTGTGCACCACGAGCCCGACGCCTGCCCGGAGAGCGGAACCGACGCCCGCACGGAGACCGGGTCCGAGAAACGCCCGGAGACCGGCCCTGCCGCCGGCCCGGAGACCGGCCGCCCTTCCACCGGATCGACGAGATCGCCCGGATCCACCGGAGCGTCCGCCCCAACCGGAACATCCGTCCCCACCGGAGCGTCCGCCCCCGCTGGCTGCCCCGTGACCGCCGGCGCCGCCGGCCCGACCCCCGCGCTCTTCTCCTGGCAGTTCGCCGCGGACCCGTACCCGGCGTACGCCTGGCTGCGCGAGCACGCGCCGGTGCACCGGACCCGGTTGCCCAGCGGCGTCGAGGCGTGGCTGGTCACCCGGTACCCGGACGCCCGGCAGGCGCTCGCCGACGCGCGGCTGTCGAAGAACCCGGTGCACCACTCCGAGTCCGCGCACGGAAAGGGCAAGACGGGCATTCCGGGCGAGCGTGGCGCCAACCTCATGACGCACCTGTTGAACATCGACCCCCCAGACCACACCCGGCTGCGCCGCCTGGTCTCCAAGGCGTTCACCCCGCGCCGGGTCGCCGCGTTCGCGCCGCGCATACAGGAGCTGACCGACCAGCTGATCGACGGCTTCGCGCGGCGCGGCAGCGCCGACCTCATCCACGAGTTCGCCTTCCCGCTGCCGATCTACGCGATCTGCGACCTGCTCGGCGTCCCGCCCGAGGACCAGGACGACTTCCGCGACTGGGCGGGCATGATGATCCGGCACGGCGGGGGCCCGCGTGGCGGCGTCGCCCGTTCCGTGAAGAAGATGCGGGCGTATCTGGCCGAGTTGATCCACCGCAAGCGGGCCGACCTCGGCGACGACCTGATCTCCGGCCTGATCCGGGCCTCCGACCACGGCGAGCACCTCACCGAGAACGAGGCCGCCGCGATGTGCTTCGTGCTGCTCTTCGCCGGCTTCGAGACCACGGTCAACCTCATCGGCAACGGCACCTACGCGCTGCTCCGCCACCCCGCCCAGCGGGAGCTGCTCCAGAAGTCGATCGCGGCCGGCGACATCGAGCTGCTCGGCACCGCCGTCGAGGAACTGCTGCGCTACGACGGGCCGGTGGAGCTGGCGACCTGGCGGTACGCGACCCGGGAGTTGACGCTGGGCGGGCAGCGGATCGCCGAGGGGGACCCGGTGCTGGTGGTGCTGGCCGCCGCCGACCGTGACCCGGCCCGCTTCGACGAGCCGGACGTGCTCGACCTCACGCGGCGTGACAATCCTCATCTCGGCTACGGGCACGGCATCCACTACTGCCTCGGCGCACCGCTCGCCCGGCTCGAAGGGCAGACCGCCCTCGCCACCCTGCTGACCCGTCTGCCGGACCTCCGACTTGCGGCGGAACCGGACGATTTGCGGTGGCGCGGCGGACTCATCATGCGCGGACTGCGCACCCTGCCGGTGGAGTTCACGCCGGAGCGCGCGCCGGAGGCGTCGCCGGAACCGTCCCGACCAGGCACGGTCGCATAATTGACGATCCGTCAGTCACGTGACCATTACGTGATCTCCGCTACACCGGCTTGTGACTGCCCGTAACCCCGGCTACCTTTCGTCCGGCGATCGAGGTCGGTCGCGGGCCGCCGGCACGGCGACCCCTCCCGGCCGCGATCCGACAACTCAACCGCCGCGCGAAAGGCAACCGCATGCGTTCCGGGAACGGCCGGCATCGTCGCCCCCGACAAGCACCGGCCATCTTTGTCACGGCAGGAGTGACCGGCGCGGGACTGGCCCTGCCGCTGCTCAGCGCCGGCGGCGCGCAGGCCGCCGACACGGCGACCTGGGACCGCGTCGCCCAGTGCGAGAGCGGCGGAATGTGGAGCTCCGCCACCGGCAACGGCTTCTACGGCGGCCTCCAGCTCACCCAGGAGATGTGGGACCACTACGGCGGCACCGCCTACGCCTCCCGCCCCGACATGGCCAGCCGGGCCCAGCAGATAGCCGTGGCCCAGGCGATCCTCGACGACCGCGGCCCGGACGCCTTCCCGAGCTGCGCGGTGGACGCCGGGCTGACGAAGGGCGGCCGCAAGCCGGGCGTCGATCCGGGCAGCACCAGCCGGCCCACCCCGCGCCCCACGCACGACCCCTCGGCCGACGACCCGGCCGCCGGCGACCCGTCCGGCGCGACGGGGAGGTCGGGCCACGCGGGGCCGGGCACCGCGACGCCCACCCCGTCCGGCAGTGACGCCGACCCCGGGTCGGACTCCGACTCCGATACCCCGGGCGCCCCTTCGGCGAGCCAGGACCCGACGGACCCCACGGGCGCCACAGGCACCGAGAACCCCACAAGCCCCACGGACTCCGCGTCGCCGTCCGGATCGCCGTCGGCCACTCCGTCCCCCTCCGCTTCCGGGAAGCCGTCCGAGAAGCCGACCGAGGAGCCGTCGGGCTCGCCGTCCGGGCGGCCCTCCACCGACCCGTCGGACGCGACCCCGTCCGCCCCCGGGGTCCCGTCCTCGCCCCCGTCCGCGTCGCCGGACGACCCGGCCGGTCCGTCCGGCTCCGTCGACCCCGGTACGCCGCCCGCCGCTGGCAAGCACCGCGGTGCGCCGGGCGACGGTGCGGGCTCCGGTGACGAGCGGGACGGTGGCAGCGGCCGGCACGCCTCGCGCGGCGGGGCGGCGCACCGCACGCCCCCGGCGGGCGCCGGCGACTACCGCGTACGCCCAGGTGACAACCTGTCAGTCATCGCCGAGCGCCACGACCTGCCGGGCGGCTGGCCCGCGCTCTACGACCGCAACCGTGACGTCATCGGCTCCGACGCGGACCTCATCCTTCCTGGTCAACTGCTCGATCTCGGGCGGGCGCAGGGGTAGTTACCGCCGGTTCGGGGCGGTTTCGTAAAAGTGAGATATGGCTCTCGTTGCGAGGGATGGGCCGGGTCCCGTCCCCCGTTTCGATACCGGGGTCCACCTGCGGAAATGTCCCCCCTGATGATCAAAAACGGTCAACTTGGTTCAGAAGATGGGGTTTGAACACCAACAGGGATTTGCTTACGGTCAGGACCGCTCGCCAAAGCGGGCCCTTCGATCGCTCGCCGAATCCTGCCGGCGGTCGGAGGACGACGACGCGCAAGCGCCGAAGGCAGGAGCGGGGGACCCAAGGTAAGTGCCGGCCCCACCCGTGAAAGCGGGTCAACCGGCTTGGGGTGAAGCCGTGTGTGCAGCACACGCGGCCGGGCAGCTCACACGGCCCGAACCCGACAGCTCACCTCGTAGGCGTCGGTGAGGAAACGAACGCACGATGCTGATCAACAAGGGCAAGCACCGCCGCAGCTCCAAGGCCGTCCGCGTCGCCACCCTGGCCGGTGTCGCCGGCGCCGCCGTCGCCGTCCCGCTGATGGGCGCCACCTCCGCTTCCGCCGCTTCGGTCGCCACCTGGGACAAGGTCGCCCAGTGCGAGTCCGGTGGCAACTGGTCGATCAACACCGGTAACGGCTACTACGGTGGCCTGCAGTTCTCCAACTCCAGCTGGGCCGCCGCCGGTGGCACCCAGTACGCGGCCCGCGCCGACCTGGCCACCAAGGCCCAGCAGATCGCCGTCGCCGAGAAGCTGCTCGCCATCCAGGGCCCGGGTGCCTGGTCCTGCGCCGGCGCCGGCAACCTGACCGCCGGTGGCCCGGCCGCCAACGTCGACACCTCCGGTGGCGCCACGGTCAAGAAGAGCCAGGGCACCTCCGAGACCCGCAAGCAGACCGAGGGCACCACCAAGAAGAAGTCCGCCCCGGTCCGCGAGAAGGTCGAGAAGACCCAGCCGGCCCCGCAGCAGTCGCACCGCTCCGGTGACACCTACACCGTGAAGTCGGGCGACACCCTCGCCAAGATCGCCAAGGCGCACGGCACCAACTGGAAGGCGCTCTACGCCGCCAACAAGTCCGTCGTCGGCGGCAACCCCAACCTGATCTTCCCGGGCCAGAAGCTCAGCATCTGAGCCGCCCGCGAAAGCTGCCCCGCCCCGGCGCGTCCCCCCGAGCGCGCCGCGGCGGGGCTTCTTACGTCCAGGCGCCCCTGCGCCGTGCCGCGCCGCGCCCGAGCCCCCCGCTGACGCGCGCCGTTCCCGGTGCCGTCAGACGGCCCGGCGCGGCGTTACCCGCATAGCGAACAACGCCCGGAAACCTCCCGTGAACTGGGAGTTCGGCCTGCTTGTTGGGTTTTTTCGTCCCACGGAGCGGGCCACGGGCAAGCGGATGCGTCCGGGGCCGTTAGGCTCGGGGCGAGAACTCCAGACACCCCCGAAGGAGACAACGTGCCGTCCATCGACGTCGTCGTAGCCCGCGAAATTCTCGACTCGCGAGGTAATCCCACGGTCGAGGTCGAGGTCGGCCTCGACGACGGCAGCACCGGCCGTGCCGCCGTCCCGTCCGGCGCCTCGACCGGTGCCTTCGAGGCCGTCGAGCTGCGGGACGGCGACCCCAACCGCTACCTCGGCAAGGGCGTGGAGAAGGCCGTCCTCGCGGTCATCGAGCAGATCGGCCCGGAGCTCGTCGGCTACGACGCGACCGAGCAGCGGCTGATCGACCAGGCGATGTTCGACCTGGACGCCACCGACAACAAGGGCTCGCTGGGCGCCAACGCCATCCTCGGCGTCTCCCTGGCCGTCGCGCACGCCGCCTCCGAGGCCAGCGACCTGCCGCTGTTCCGCTACCTCGGTGGCCCGAACGCGCACGTCCTGCCCGTGCCGATGATGAACATCCTGAACGGCGGCTCGCACGCCGACTCCAACGTGGACATCCAGGAGTTCATGATCGCCCCGATCGGCGCGGAGTCCTTCTCCGAGGCGCTGCGCTGGGGCGCCGAGGTCTACCACACCCTCAAGAAGGTCCTGAAGAGCAAGGGCCTGGCCACCGGCCTGGGCGACGAGGGCGGCTTCGCCCCGAACCTCGGCTCCAACCGCGAGGCCCTGGACCTCATCCTGGAGGCCATCAAGGAGGCCGGCTACGCCCCCGGCCAGGACATCGCGCTGGCCCTGGACGTCGCCGCCTCCGAGTTCTACAAGGACGGCAAGTACCAGTTCGAGGGCAAGGAGCGCTCGGCCGCCGAGATGACCGAGTACTACGAGGAGCTCGTCTCCGCGTACCCGCTCGTCTCCATCGAGGACCCGCTGTTCGAGGACGACTGGGCCGGCTGGAAGGTCATCACCGACAAGCTCGGCGCCAAGGTCCAGCTCGTGGGTGACGACCTGTTCGTCACCAACCCCGAGCGCCTGGCCCGCGGCATCGAGGAGGGCTCCGCCAACGCCCTCCTGGTGAAGGTCAACCAGATCGGTTCGCTGACCGAGACCCTGGACGCCGTCGAGCTGGCCCAGCGCAACGGCTTCAAGTGCATGATGTCGCACCGCTCCGGCGAGACCGAGGACGTCACCATCGCCGACCTCGCCGTCGCCACCAACTGCGGCCAGATCAAGACCGGCGCCCCGGCCCGCTCCGAGCGCGTCGCCAAGTACAACCAGCTCCTGCGCATCGAGGAGATCCTCGACGACGCCGCGGTGTACGCGGGTCGCAGCGCGTTCCCCCGTTTCAAGGGCTGACGCCCGCGTCGACCCGGAGGCGCCGCCCCGCGCCTCCGGGCGTTCGACCACACCACCGCCCCGCGGTGCTCCGCACGATGTGACCTGCGGGCAAAGCCGGGGCGAAGCGCGCACGTCCCCGTCCCCGGTCCCGTACCGTGGCCGGGGACGACGTGCGTCATGACGACCGCCGTGACGCGTGTGACGGACGGAAGCTGAAGGGGAGGCGACGTGCCCGCGGACCGGTTCTCCACCGCGACCCGGCTCAAGGCGCTCGGCGAACAGGCCGCCGCCCGCGTCTACCGCGCCAAGCGGCGCCCCCGCCGCAACCGCCTCACCGGCCGCGCCGCGCTGCTGGCGCTGGTGATGTGCTCGCTGGTGGTCGCCCTCGCGTACCCGATGCGGCAGTACATCTCCCAGCGCTCCGACATCGCCGACCAGCGCCGGAAGGCCCAGAACGCGGCCACCGCGCTGAACCGGCTGCGCGACGAGAGGTCCCGCTGGCAGGACCCGGCCTACGTCCGTCAACAGGCCCGCCGCCACCTGCACTTCGTCATGCCGGACGAGACCGGGTACATCGTCCAGGACGGCTCCGGCGTCCGCGCCGCACCCAAGGGCGCCGAGGCGGCCGACCGCCCCTGGTACGACAAGCTCTGGAACGCCGTGGACGACGCCGACGCCACCGACGTCGCCGCGGGGCGGTAGCCCGCACCGACGGCGACCGGCGAGACTGTACGGGCGGGCCCGCCCCGGCCGCCCGCCACCCACCACCGGCCCTCACCGAAAGCGCACATGGACACGCCCCCGCCCCAGACCGAGCCCACCGAGCCCACCGCCGCGGACATCGCCGCCTTCAAGGATCAGCTCGGCCGCCCGCCGCGCGGCCTGCGCACGATCGCGCACCGCTGCCCCTGCGGACAGCCGGACGTCGTCGAGACCGCGCCGCGGCTGGAGGACGGCACCCCCTTCCCCACGCTCTACTACCTGACCTGCCCGCGCGCCGCGTCCGCCATCGGCACGCTGGAGGCCAACGGCGTGATGAAGGAGATGACCGAGCGGCTGGCCGAAGACCCGGAGTTGGCCGCCGCCTACCGCGCGGCCCACGAGGACTACATCCGGCGCCGGGACGCCATCGAGGTGCTCCAGGGCTTCCCGAGCGCGGGCGGAATGCCCGACCGGGTCAAGTGCCTGCACGTCCTCGTCGGCCACTCGCTCGCCGCCGGCCCCGGCGTCAACCCGCTCGGCGACGAGGCGCTGGCGATGCTCCCCGAGTGGTGGCGCAAGGGCCCCTGCGTGACCCCTTGCGGGCAGAGCGCCGAAGCCCCCGAAGCCCCCGAAGGAGACGCCAAGTGACACGGGTCGCCGCCATCGACTGCGGTACGAACTCCATCCGGCTGCTGGTCGCCGACCTGGACCCGACCACCGGTGAACTGAAGGACCTGGACCGCCGGATGCAGATCGTCCGGCTCGGCCAGGGCGTGGACCGCACCGGCCGGCTGGCGCCGGAGGCGCTGGAGCGCACCTTCGCGGCCTGCCGCGAGTACGCCGCGGTGATCAAGGGCCTGGGCGCGGAGCGGCTGCGGTTCGTGGCGACCTCCGCCTCCCGGGACGCGGAGAACCGCGAGGACTTCGTCCGCGGGGTCGTGGACATCCTGGGCGTCGAGCCGGAGGTGATCTCCGGCGACCAGGAGGCGGAGTTCTCCTTCACCGGCGCCACCAAGGAGCTGACCGGCCACCCGCACATCCAACTCCCTTATCTCGTCGTGGACATCGGCGGCGGCTCCACCGAGTTCGTGCTCGGCGACGAGGCGGTCCGCGCGGCCCGCTCGGTCGACGTCGGCTGCGTCCGGATGACCGAGCGCCACCTCCACGCCGCGTCGGGCGGTTCGGACGCGCCGCTCAGCGACCCGCCCACCGTCGCCCAGATCGACGCCATAAAGGCCGACATCGCCGCGGCGCTGGACCAGGCCGAGGAGAGCGTCCCGCTGACCGAGGCCGCCACCCTGGTCGGGCTCGCCGGTTCGGTGACCACCGTCGCCGCCATCGCGCTGGGCCTGGACCACTACGACTCCGCGGCGATCCACCACTCCCGGATCTCCCTGGCCACGGTCCGCGAGGTCACCGAGCGCCTGGTGACCTCCACCCACGCCGAGCGCGCGGCGATCCCGGTGCTGCACCCCGGCCGGATCGACGTCATCGCCGCCGGTGCGCTCGTGCTGCTGTCGATCATGGAGCGGGTCGGCGCCGAGGAGGTCGTGGTCAGCGAACACGACATTCTGGACGGAATCGCCTGGAGCATCGCCTGACGGTGCCCGGGTGCACCGTCGGCGCACGGCGCGACAACCCCCGCCCGCGACGGGGTTTTTGGGTGGGCGGGGGGTCGTCTGAGCGGTTTTCAGGGGCGCATAAGGGCCTCCGGGAGGGCCCCCGGAAAAAAGGTTCGTGAAATCCTTCACATGAAAAACCCGCCTCCCGGGCGAACTAACCCGCCGTTCGTCCCTCATTCGAAGGTCTTAGGACTCATCTGCCCGGGAACCTCGGGGCCTTCACAGGGTGTTCGCCGTGTTACGGGAGTGCGCGCGAGGGGCCTGGTACGGCCGCTCAGAGGGGGACAAGCCCTGATCAACAGGGCTATCCAACGTGTCGCGTTATACCGTGGTTCCCGTAACGCGCTATGGCGTCGGTCACGAAGCCGGCGGAGTGTAGCAGATGCCTTCGTCATTCTTGTGAAGGGGCTCACGAGCGACCCCCCATGTGGGGGTGGATACTCGATTGCATGAGCACCACGGAGCGTCCCAGGATCCTCGTTGTAGGCGGTGGGTACGTAGGCCTGTACGCGGCGCGCCGCATCCTGAAGAAGATGCGGTACGGCGAGGCGACCGTCACGGTCGTCGACCCGCGCTCGTACATGACGTACCAGCCCTTCCTCCCTGAAGCTGCGGCCGGCAGCATCTCCCCCCGTCACGTTGTGGTCCCGCTGCGGCGTGTGCTGCCCAAGGCGGAGGTCCTCACCGGCCGGGTGACCACCATCGACCAGGACCGCAAGGTCGCCACCATCGCCCCGCTCGTGGGCGATGCGTACGAGCTGCCCTTCGACTACCTGGTCGTCGCGATGGGCGCGGTCTCCCGCACCTTCCCGATCCCCGGCCTGGCCGAGAACGGCATCGGCATGAAGGGCGTGGAGGAGGCCATCGGCCTGCGCAACCACGTTCTGGAACAGCTCGACAAGGCCGACTCCACGACCGACGAGGAGGTCCGCCGCAAGGCGCTGACCTTCGTCTTCATCGGCGGTGGCTTCGCCGGTGCGGAGACCGTCGGCGAGGTCGAGGACATGGCCCGCGACGCCGCGAAGTACTACAAGAACGTCAAGCGCGAGGACATGCGCTTCCTCCTCGTCGACGTCGCCGACAAGATCCTCCCCGAGGTCGGCCCGAAGCTGGGCGCCTACGGCAAGGAGCACCTGGAGTCCCGCGGGGTCGAGATCTATCTCAAGACCGGCATGGACTCCTGCGTCGACGGCCACGTGATCCTCAACAACGGCCTTGAGGTGCTCTCCAACACCATCGTGTGGACCGCCGGCGTCAAGCCGAACCCGGCGCTGTCCCGCTTCGGCCTGCCGCTGGGCCCGCGCGGTCACATCGACACCGCCGCCACCCTCCAGGTGCAGGGCACCGACTACATCTGGGCCGCGGGCGACAACGCCCAGGTCCCGGACATGGTCGGCCGCAAGAACGGCAACGAGAACGCCTGGTGCCCGCCGAACGCGCAGCACGCGCTGCGGCAGGCCAAGGTCCTCGGCGACAACGTGGTCTCCGGCATGCGGGGCTTCCCGCAGAAGGAGTACAGCCACGCCAACAAGGGCGCGGTCGCGGGCCTGGGCCTGCACAAGGGCGTCGCGATGATCGTCATGGGCAAGATGAAGATCAAGCTCAAGGGCCGTCTCGCCTGGTACATGCACCGCGCGTACCACGGCATGGCGATGCCGACGTTCAACCGCAAGATCCGGGTCTTCGCCGACTGGACGCTGGCGACCTTCCTCAAGCGCGAGGTGGTCTCGCTCGGCGCCATGGAGAACCCCCGCGAGGAGTTCTACGAGGCCGCCAAGCCGGCCCCCGCCCCGGCCGCAGCGGCCGGTGGGGACAAGCCGAAGGCCAAGGCTTCCTGAACCTCCGGTCGGATACCCCGACCAGCCCGAAGGGCGTCCGCCATCCGTGGGGCGGGCGCCCTTCGGCGTGCCCGGGGTGTGGCCGAAAGCAACCGGCGTGCTGTTCTCTGGCAGGCGAACGGGACTAGTGGGGCACCCACTTGACGTTTACGTGGTGGGTGAAACTTCTTCACCCGACTCGTCATGACGGAGGTGTGCGACATGGCCGGTGCCGCTGGACGGCTCACGAAGCTCGCCGAGGAGGTGCTGGGAGGCCCGCTACCGGTGCGGATTCGCGCCTGGGACGCAAGCGAGTCCGGCCCGCCGGGAGCCCCCGTGCTGGTCGTCCGCAATCGCCGGGCGCTGCGTCGACTGCTGTTCAAACCGGGGGAGTTGGGCCTGGCCCGGGCCTGGGTGGCCGGCGACATCGACGTCGACGGTGACCTCTACGAGGCGCTGGACCGGCTCGCCGGGATGATCTGGGAGCGCGGCAGCGCCGCCCCCAAGCCGCCGCGCGCCGCCGCGCTGCGCGCCCTGGCCCGTCCCGGGGTCCGCGCCGCTGGCAAGGAGCTGCTGTCCCTGGCTGGGCTCCCCGTCCCGCCGGCGCCGCCCGTCGAGGAGGCCCGCCCGCGCCGCGGGGCGCTGCACTCGCTGCTCCGCGACCGCCAGGCCATCAGCCACCACTACGACGTCGGCAACGACTTCTACGCGCTGGTGCTCGGCCCGTCGATGGTCTACTCGTGCGCCTACTGGGAAGCCACCGAGGGCGCCGCCGGCACGTTGGAGGACGCCCAGCGCGACAAGCTGGACCTGATCTGCCGCAAGCTGGGCCTGCACGAGGGGCAGCGGCTGCTGGACGTGGGCTGCGGCTGGGGCTCGATGGTGCTGCACGCGGCCCGCGAGTACGGCGTCCACGCGGTTGGCATCACGCTCTCCGAGGAGCAGGCCACCTACGCCCGAAAGCGGGTCGCGGACGCCGGCCTCACCGACCGGATCGAGATCCGGGTGCAGGACTACCGCGAGGTCGCCGACGGGCCGTTCGACGCGATCTCCTCGATCGGGATGGCCGAGCACGTCGGCCGGGCCCGGTACGCGGAGTACGCGGGGCTGCTGCACGCCCTGCTGAAGCCCGGCGGGCGGCTGCTCAACCACCAGATCGCCCGGCGTCCGCTGGCGGACGAAGAGACGTACCAGGTCGACGAGTTCATCGACCGCTACGTCTTCCCGGACGGGGAGTTGGCCCCGATCGGGCGGACCGTCGGGCAGTTGGAGGACGTCGGCTTCGAGGTGCGGGACGTGGAGGCGATCCGGGAGCACTACGCGCTGACGCTGCGTCGGTGGGTGGCCAATCTGGAGGCCCGCTGGGCGGAGGCGGTGCGGCTGACCTCGCCGGGCCGGGCCCGGGTCTGGCGGCTCTACATGGCCGCCTCGGCGCTGTCGTTCGAGCGCAACCGGATAGGGGTCAACCAGGTGTTGGCGATCCGCACGCCGGACTCCGGCGCGGCCGGGATGCCGCTGCGGGCCCGCGACTGGCGGAGCTGAACCGGCGGGCGCCCCACGGCCGTTGAGGGTCCGGCGGGGCCGCTCACGACCGAGGGCCCCGGTCTCCCGCGCTTGCTGCGGGGACCGGGGCCCTCGGGCCGTTCGGAGGCCGTCGCGCGGCCCCTCGTGCCGGCTACTCGGCCTTGATGGCCTGGAGCATGTTGAGCTTCGCCGCCCGGCGCGCCGGCCACAGCGCGGCCAGGACGCCGACCAGCGCGGCGACCGCCAGGAAGACGGCCATCCGGCCCCAGGGCATGACCAGTTCGTAGGTCGGCAGCGAGGCGCCGATCAGCTCGCCGGCCGCCCAGCCGAAGAACACGCCCAGGCCGATGCCCAGCACCCCGCCGAAGAGCGAGATCACCAGCGACTCCAGCCGCACCATCCGCTTGATGCCGCGGCGGTCCAG
This sequence comes from Streptomyces sp. NPDC090442, assembly GCF_044769405.1. Classification (NCBI taxonomy): domain Bacteria; kingdom Bacillati; phylum Actinomycetota; class Actinomycetes; order Kitasatosporales; family Streptomycetaceae; genus Streptomyces; species Streptomyces sp. NPDC090442. The sequence continues at coordinate 5,018 of NZ_JBIVXW010000017.1, read as the reverse complement.
GCCGATGGCGCGCAGCATGCCGATCTCCTGGGAGCGCTCGAAGACCGACATCGCCAGGGTGTTGACGACGCCGATCACCGCGACGATCACCGCCATGGCCAGCAGGCCGTAGACCATGTTCAGCAGCAGGGTGAAGGTCTGGGCGATGGCGTTGGAGACGTCCTTCTTGTCCGCGACGGTGATCGCCGGGTTCTTGCCGAGCGCCTTGACCAGGGAGTCCTTGGCCTCGGGGGTGGCGCCGTGCGCGGTCTTGACCAGCACCTGCATGTCGGTGGCGTGCTTCTGGTGCCGGTCGAGGGTGCCGTTGTCCAGGAGGATGCCGCTGATGACCTGGTTGCCCTCGTAGACGCCGCCGATGGTCAGGTTGCCCTTCGAGCCGTCCTCGAAGGTCACCGGGACGCGGGAACCGGCGTGCCAGCCCTTCCGCTTGGCGAGGGTGTCGTCGACCAGGGCCCGGTCGCCGTGCAGCGTGCCGAGCGCGCCCTCGGTGAAGTCGAGTCGGGTGAGCTGGTCGAACTCCTTGCCGTTGACGCCGGTGAGGGACGTGGTGGTGGCGCCGATCCGGGCCGGGGCGTTGCGCAGCGGGCTGGAGGCGGTGACCCCGTCGGCGGTCGCCAGCTTCTTCGCCACGTCGGGCGAGAGCGGCGAGTGGGTCGCCATGGAGACCACGTAGTCGGCCTTCAGCGCGGAGGTGGCCATCTTGTCGATGCCGTGCTGGACGCTGCCGGCGATCACGGTCAGGCCGGTGATCAGGGTCAGCCCGATCATCAGCGCGGAGGCGGTGGCGGCCGTGCGGCGCGGGTTGCGGACCGCGTTCTGCCGGGCCAGGACGCCGGATATCCCGAAGAGGCGCAGCACCGGCGTGGCCAGTGCGATCAGCGGGCGGGACAGAAGCGGCGTCAGCACGAACACGCCGATCACCAGCAGCGCGGCGCCCGCGCCCATGGTGGTCTTGCCGTCGGACATCCCGGTGGCGACCAGCACCGCGGCGATGCCGGCGCCGGCGAAGAGCGCACCGACGGTGTTGCGGATCACCAGCGACTTGGTGGTGGCGGCGGCGTGCACGCTGTTCATCGCCGCGACCGGCGGGATCTTCGCGGCCCGGCGGCCGGGCAGCCAGGCGGCCAGGACCGTGACGACGATGCCGACGGCCAGGGCGGTCAGGATCGTGCTGGGCGAGACCACCAGGGGGCCCTCGGGCACCGAGCCGCCGGTGAGGCTCATCAGGGAGCGCAGGGCGGCGCCGATGCCGATGCCGGCCAGCAGACCGGTGACCGCGGCCACCGCGCCCACCACGAACGCCTCGGTCAGCACCGAGCGGGTGATCTGGCGGCGGCTGGCGCCGACCGCGCGCATCAGCGCCAGCTCCTTGGTGCGCTGGGCGACCAGCATGGTGAAGGTGTTGGCGATGATGAAGATGCCGACGAAGAGCGCGACGGCGGCGAAGCCGAGCAGGGCGGTCTTCATCCCGTCCATGCTCTGGGCGATCATCTTGGCCTGCTCGTCGGCGAGTTGACGGCCGGTGGTGGCCTCGGCGCCCTGCGGCAGCACCTTCTCCACCGCGTCCTTCAGCGCCGTCTGGGAGGCGCCGGGGGCGGCCTTGAGGTCGATCTCGTCGAAGTGACCGGGGGTGGCGAACAGCTTCTGGGCGGTGGCGGTGTCGAACAGCGCGAGGCTGCCGCCGGCGCCGACCCGGGCGTCGTCGGTGGTGAAGATGCCGGACAGCCTCTGCTCGCGGACCGGGCCGTCCACGGATATCCGGACGGTGTCGCCGACCTTGTACCCGCCGCGGTCGGCGGTGTGGGCGTCCAGCGCGAACTCCTGCGGGCCCTTGGGGGCGGTGCCGGTGCGCATCGGGTAACGCGCGTCGGTGCCGTCGGTGCCGGGGGAGTAGTTGCTGCCGGTGGTCGAGAAGCCGTCGCCGATCATCGTGCCGTGCTTGTCGGCGATGGCGGTGAAGCCGGAGACGGTGCCGGTGGCGGAGGCGACGCCGGGCAGGCCGGCGGCCTTGTCCAACAGCTTCTGGTCGAGCGGGGAGTGGGCCCCGGGGGCCTCGTCGGCGGGGTCGGCGGCGCCGCGCTGGATGGCGACGTCGACGTTGTCGAAGCCCTTGCGGGCGGAGCCCTGGAGGGCGTTGGAGAGGGTGGAGGTGAAGACCAGGGTGCCGGAGACGAAGGCGACGCCGAGCATGACGGCGAGCACGGTCATCAGCAGCCGGGCCTTGTGCGCGAGCACATTGCGCAAGGCGGTACGGAACATGGGTGGGTCAGTCCTACAGGAGTGGTCCGGGGTGTCCGGGGTGGCGGAGGTGGCTGCTGACGATCAGCTGGTGCGGCCCTTGGCGTCGAAGCCCTTCATGCGCTCCAGCACCATGTCGGCGGTGGGGTTGGGCATGTCGTCGACGATCCGGCCGTCGGCGAGGAATATCACGCGGTCCGCGTAGGACGCCGCGACGGCGTCGTGGGTCACCATCACCACGGTCTGGCCCAGCTCGCGCACGGAGTTGCGCAGGAAGCCGAGGACCTCGGCGCCGGAGCGGGAGTCGAGGTTGCCGGTGGGCTCGTCGGCGAAGATGATCTCGGGTCGGGAGGCCAGGGCGCGGGCCACCGCCACGCGCTGCTGCTGGCCGCCGGAGAGCTGGCTCGGGCGGTGCTTGAGGCGCTCGGAGAGGCCGACGGTCTCCACGACCCGCTCCAGCCAGGCGCGGTCCGGCTTACGGCCGGCGATGTCCATGGGGAGGGTGATGTTCTCCAGGGCGGTGAGCGTCGGGAGGAGGTTGAACGCCTGGAAGATGAAGCCGATCTTGTCGCGCCGGAGTTGGGTGAGCTTCTTGTCCTTCAGTCCGGTCAGCTCGACGTCGCCGATCCGCGCGGAGCCGCCGGAGATCGCGTCCAGGCCGGCCATGCAGTGCATCAGCGTGGACTTGCCGGACCCGGAGGGGCCCATGATCGCGGTGAACTGGGCCTGCCGGAAGTCGACGGAGACCGCGTCCAGGGCGACCACCTGGGTCTCGCCGTGTCCGTAGACCTTGGTGAGATCCGTGGCGCGGGCGGCCACCGCGGTGCTGCGGTCGGCGAGGGTGACGCCGGAGTGGGTGGTGGTCACGGGAAGGGGCTCCTGTCGAACGAGGGGGCCGCCGCGCGCCGGCACGACGGCCGCGGCGACGGTGGAACATCGGCTTCCATCGTCCGGCAGCCCACCCACCCGGAACGTCAACCCGTGTGACCGTCCTCGAACCACCCCCAGGGATTAGCTCACCCCGCCCCGTCATCCCTGGGTATGAGGCCCCACCCTGAGGCCGTCGGCGCCGTCCGGGGTGGCGGAGGGGCTGTGGCGCGGGTGTCCGGAGGGACCGGAGGGGCCCGCCGCACAGGCATCGAGTTTCCGTCAATTCGGGGTCGAATTTCGTCCTCGCGGCCGCCGGCGAACATGGGCTTCAGGCATGTGCCGGGGGCCCTGGCCGGCGCTGATGCCCCCTCAGTTGCCAATAAAATAAGACAACCTCGGGTTGAGCGGCCGATCCGCTTCGGGCCCCTCGGGCTACGCTCGTTCTGCCTCCAACTGAGGCGGCATGGGGGGATCCCTGCCCGGATGGTGGAATGCAGACACGGCGAGCTTAAACCTCGCTGGCCTTCGGGCCGTGCCGGTTCAAGTCCGGCTCCGGGCACTGCCTACGACGGCCCTTCCTACCTGCAAAGACAGGGGGTGAGGGCGACCCGGTGACGGGGAAGTGGGAACGAGTCGGGAACGCGGTGGGAAACCTCCGCCTTACGACCGGCCGCAGGGCGCGGGTGCCTCCGCGAAGCGGTCCGCGCGCTTCCGTACTTCGCATCCGAAGACGTTCCAAACGGCCGGGTGCCGTTTCTGCCGGAGAACCCCGCCGGTGTTTTCTCCGATAGAAACGATCCGCCGGTAGGTGAAGTCGCAACGACGTGTGCAACTCCCCGCCGGAAGTGGCCGCGCCCGCCCGGCACTTCACCCTCGGCGCACGACCGGACGGCCATGGGCAAATCCTCCCTGCTCTCGACGACGGTGCCATGGGGCGTAGCGCGGCGCGAGGCGCCGGGCGCGGGTGCGGCTCCATGAGGGCGCCCCGGGGCGCGGCCTCCACCGGATCGCGGGGGCCTCACCTGCGAGCCGACCCTGCTGCGCTCTCTGCGCAGGGCCCTGAACGGTGTCCGGGTGGAGCCGGGCGGGCTGGCGGTCGGAGGGTACGGGCCGCGCTCACGCCCGGGCGGCCAGCTCGGCACGCAACCGTCGGTTCTCCGCCTCCAGTTGGTCGAGCCGCTCCTCGAACGGGCGCAGCGCACCGCGGAGTTCGTCCTCGGTGAAGCGGGGGGTGAGGTGTTGGGGGCAGTTCCAGTTGTCCCCTGGCGGCTCGCGGGCGTCCACGAGTCGACCTGCAAGGCCCGGGAGATGCCGGTCAAGGTCTCCACGGTCTCCCACCACATCCGGATCCTGCGGGAGAGCGGTCTGGTCTCGACGCGGCTGGACGGCAGCGCCCGCCCCAGCCGGCTGCGCCGGGAGGACTTCGAGCGCCGTTTCCCGGGCCTGCTGGACGCCGTCCTGCACGCCCCGCCGGCCAACTCCCGCCTCTCGCCCGAGGACTGACGCCCGGCCGGCCCGGGCGCCGGTCCGCGCCCCGGCCTGCGGCGAACAGCGCGAACGGGCCGCCGGCAGTTGTGCCGGCGGCCCCTTGGGGGCGTTGTCGGTGGCCTTGGGGGGCGGAGCGCCCGTCAGATGCGCCCTAGCTGTTCTGTCCACGGAGGTTGGTGACAGGGGTCTCGGTCGAAAGACCTTGAAATGGGTGAGGGCCTGCTGGCCTGGTGTGGATTGCGAGATCTGCACCAGCGACCAGAAAGGCCCTCGTGCCCCACCGTAATGCACCCCTGACCGAGACCGGACGCCTGCGCCTGGCCCGCTGCGTGGTCGAGGACGGCTGGCCCCTGCGTAGGGCCGCCGAGCGTTTCCAAGTCTCCACGACCACGGCCAAGCGGTGGGCCGACCGCTACCGCGCA